>JAKQIK010000074.1 GCA_029557395.1 bacterium | reverse complement strand
AGGTTGCATTTGATTCATAGCAGATTGAGGTGGTGAAACCTGTTGAGGCTGAGGCTGAGGAGTTGGCGATGCTATAGGTTGTTGAATGGGTTGCTGGGGTGAACTTGGTATCTGCTGAGGTACACTAGGTTGCATTTGGTTCATAGCAGGTTGAGGTGGTGAAACCTGTTGAGGCTGAGGTTGAGGCTGAGGAGTTGGACCGACTGGTTGTGGTCCATTGCTTGGTGGTAGTGGTGGCTGAAACGGCTGATTTGGTTGCATCTAAAAATTCCTGTTTATTTTTTATTAAGCTTATGATTAGATTAACACAGTTGTAGAAAAAACAAAATACATCATACAGCCAAACCGATAACCTAGTATCCTAAAGAGCTATATATTCAAAAGTTTAGCCACTGCTACTACACAGGCAGTCTCTGCTCGCAGAATAAATCTACCCAAACCGACACCCTTTACACCATATTGATCAAACAATTTTTTTTCTTTATCTGTCCATCCACCTTCTGGACCAATAAAAACACCCCTACTACTAGCCTTTTCACAAATTTTTGTGTCACTACCATGTTCGGCTACATATAACTCTAACTTATTCGTATAATCATCAAGAGCGGTTTGTATATTAATTGGCTCACGTATCACAGGAATATCACTACGCCCGCATTGTTCAGCTGCTTCAATAATTATTCTTCTAGCTCTATCATGATTAAACCCGAGTTTTTCACTTCTATCTGCAGTAATTGGCACAAAATGAGTTACGCCAAGTTCAGTAGCCTTCTGCAAAACCCAATCATTCTTGTCTTTCTTCAGTAGACTAAACATAAGATACAGGTGAAAATCTGGTAGTTGCCTCTCAAACTCGGTAATCAATTCTAGCTTGGTTGCGTCTGGTTCAATCATTACGATTTTATATAATCGATCAGTTTTTTCTCCATCAAATAACACAACTTGCTGGCCCACATTATATCTAAGTACTTTTTGCCATTGATTTCTAATACTTTGGTCTTTGATCCAAATAAACTGCTTCAGCTCAACCTGATCTGGACTAACAAAAAACCTATGCAGCCGCATTCTTTGCCTTGCTTCGTTTCTTTGGCAGGTTCATCAACTGGCTTGGCTTATCAATGAGATAAGTTGGATAATGTTTTTTCAGCAATTCTTTGTCATTAAAACCCCAGCAAACAGAAGCTATTTTGATTACCGCTAACCGCGCAGCCTTGATATCTCTTACCTCATCACCAATATAAACACAGTCTTTGCGTTTTAAGTGATTCTTTTTGATTAGTTTACGTATATATTTTGATTTATTAAATAGACCCGCATTGGTATAAATGTCCGTAAAATAATCTGTTAGTTTATTTTTTTCCAAAAAAACATCGACACTTTCTCTGGTATTAGAAGTAACTATGAATAATTTATCACCTCGCTCCTCTAACTGCTTTAGTATCTCGGGCACACCCTTGAATGGCTTGAGTTTTGGTACTAGCGCATGAAAATCAGGAATCCCTTGAACGATTAGCCGGGGCACCTTCCACCACCGTATACCAAGGTGCTTGATTGCTTTTTTGAGGGTCATATTTCGCAGTGTATGAATCTCTTCAGCAGTCAGTGGATTCTTGTTATCTCTTACTGTTTTATTGAATACCGCAATAAACGCAGGCAAACTATCAGCAAGAGTGCCATCAAAATCAAAAATATAATTCATTAGACATTATTATAGACTGTTTCACTAAAGTTAGATAGATAATATCTGGTGTAAATATTTGTATACAAAAAGATAGTCAAAGAGGTTTGTATGCGACATGGCACATACCTTGGCCGGTACGTTCGACAAACTTCTGGTGATAATCTTCTGCTGGCCAAAACTCACGCCCATAAGCTATCCTTGTCGCAATAGGCTTTTTGAAATTTTGCTGTTGATTGACGATCTCTTTCTCAGCGACCTGCTTCTGTTCATCACTTTGATAAAATATCGATGATCGATATTGCGTACCAATATCAGGTCCTTGCCTATCTACTTGTGTTGGGTTATGCATTCTAAAAAAATGCTTCAACAAGGTCTGATAATCAACTACGTTCGGATTAAACACTATCCTTACTGCTTCAGCATGACCCGTATCGGTATTACACACCAATCCATACGTAGGATTTTGTGTCCTACCACCGGTATAGCCAACCTCCGTCTCAAGCACGCCTGGTATTTGATCAAAATAATATTGAACACCCCAGAAACATCCGGCCGAAAAAACTGCTACCTGTGGTTCAAAAAAGTCATCTTTCATCTATCTAATTCAGTTCTTAATCTTAAATCTTTTCAAAATCAAGCCATCGAGCAACAAATGGCTGAAATATCCTGCTACAGCAACAGAATAATAGATCGCACTCGCCAATATGATTTTGTCATTATATAGATATGGAATCAACAGTATTGGCAACGGCACAACAAACATTGCCCATTTTTTATGAGTCCAACCACGATGATGCCCGATTATCGGTAACATAGCGATCAAACCTAAAAAAGCCGCAGCTTCAATATAACCCTGCCATATCAGTACAATATCCAAAGGAAAAACAATTCCAAAAAAAATATCCTGTGCCTTTGAATTTGTATCTACATCCGGGAACAACCCAAACAACATACTTATAATTAATATACTAGCCAAAAACTGCCATTCGTGGATCAAACCTGTCGATTTAGCCAATTGCTCGCTAGGAAAAACTGATATCGTAATAGCTACAGTTACGCCAGCAATGAGCCCACCTGCTATATGCCCCTTGTAGTTTGCCATGTCACTATTTTACACGACCTCCCCAGATTGGTTACATCTCAATATTTATTTTATTATATCTGGATAAATAGATTTAGTAACCTCATCGACCTCACTACGTAATTGTGGGAATGGTACACCCTCACGGGCCGTAACACCCTCTAACATCCAAAATAATCGTTCACTATTACCATAACCACAGGCAGGAGGCATACCGTATTCCAAGGCTTCAACATAATCAATATCAAGCATCATTGCTTCATCATCACCAGCATCACGCATTGATTGTTGTTCAACAAAATTGTCAAGCTGTTGAACTGGGTCATTGAGCTCGGAATAAGCCTTGCAAGCCTCTGTTCCACCCAATAACAGATTAAACTGTTCACTAAGCCGATTGTCATCCTTATTAACTTTTGCTAATGGTTGCAAAAAATCAGGTACATCAATCAAAAATGCAGGCCCTGTAATCTCGGCTCTAATTTTTTTCCATAATTTATCAATACCACGTGATCTATTCTCCGACTTCTCAACCTCGATCTTATGCTCTGCAAGCTGTTGTTTGACCTCATCCAAGGTACAATTAAAGACATCTAAACCATACTTTTCTTTAAGGACACCCACAAAACTTACTTTTGGCCAGTCGGTACCATCTTGACCTAAATCGACCTCCATACCATTTGCCAGAGTAAATTTACGAGTGCCCCAAGTATGATCGGCAATATACCTCACCATTTCTTGAGTCAGTTGCATTCCCTGCTTCCAGTCAGCATAGGCCCAATACCACTCCATAGCAATATGCTCTGGTAGATGTTCATCACTGTAGTTTTCATTCCTAAACCTAGGACCGATATCATAAACTTTCTCAAACCCAGCAACCAGCAAGCGTTTGAGTGGTAATTCATGGCTAATTCTAAGATAAAAATCTTGATCTAATGCATCCATATGGGTAACAAAAGGATTAGCATCAGCACCACCAGTAGTATGCTCTAATATTGGAATGTTGATCTCTATGAATCCTCTTTCGTTCAAAAAATCTCGAGTAGATTGCCAAAATTTACTCCTTCTAATAAATCTTTGCTTAACATCAGCATTAACATTCATATCAACATAACGACGACGCAGACGCTCTTCTTTGTTGGTAAATCCCTCTTGTTCAGTCGGCAATGGCCGAAGAGCTTTTGTCAATATTCTTAGTTTTTGGACATCTATCGATTCTTCGCCTGTCTTTGTCTTTATGACGATACCAGTAGCCTCAACAAAATCACCGCTATCGAGTAGTGGTAGCTCAGCCGGTACATTAAGCTCACTCAGACTACGGTCTGGCTGAGCCCTAGAATCATCTTGTCTAATAAATAGCTGGAGATTATTATCACTATCATCGCGTATTACCACAAAAGCAATTTTGCCAAATTTTCTTATAGACTTGATACGACCAACAGTTGTAACAACTTGGCCTTCGAGCTGTGCAAAGTCAGCCCTAATAACATCAATATCATGGGTACGCATAGAATCAGCTGGATAGGGGTTAATGCCCAGCGCTTTTAACTCATCTAGCTTACGTAGCCGTTCATCACGAAAATCTTTTAGTGTTGCCATATTAGCTCTTATTATATCTGATACAGAGTGGTTAATAAAGATAAACCTCAGCATTTATCTGCCAAGGTTTATCGATAGACATGAAATACAAATTACGAGATATCAGCTATTTTGTAAATTGCTGTTTCTGCTGGAGTTTTAATCTCGACCTCCTCGCCAACCTTTTTGCCAAGTAATGCTTGACCGATTGGTGATTCGTCGCTAATCTTACCGTTTAAGGGGTCAGCTTCTACCGTACCAACAATCTGAAATTCTTTAACTTTGTTATCTTCACTCTTTAGTTCAACCTTGGAGCCAAGGCGTACTTTATTGTCGTCTTTTGGTGTTTCTATAACTTCTGAGTTAGCCAAAATATTTTCAATCTCTTCGATACGACCCTCATTACGCCCCTGCTCTTCTTTAGCTTCATGATATTCTGCATTCTCAGCCAAATCACCCTGTGATCTTGCAGATGCAATCTCTTCGGCAATTTCGGATCGACGGGATACTAATTCTGCTAGCTCAGCTTTGAGCTCTGCCAAACCTTCTGGTGTTAGATGATATTGCTTCTTCATTATTTTTTCCTTTCCACGCTCAAGAACCAACTAGGTCCTAGCACGCTTTAGTATAAAAAACTGGTGCACATTATGCGACCAGTTCTTAATAATCAGTATAAAGGTTTAATTTATCAAGTTCAACCGATTTTTTAATTCATCTATTGATATTAGATCTACCTCTGTTGATGTACGGGCTTTGTATTCTACACTACCTTGCTGTAAAGTCTTTGGGCTAATTACAACTCGGTGTGGGAAACCTAATAAATCAGCATCGGCAAACTTCTCACCTGGTCGTGCATCCCTGTCATCCCATAGTACCTCCACGCTAAGTTCAGTCAAATCTTTATACAACTCACTGGCCTGGCTGATTACAGCTTCGTCTTGCCCAATTGTGGTCAAATAAACTCTGAACGGTGCGATATTCTCTGGCCAAACCAAACCCTTTTCATCAGACATTTTCTCTGCAATCACACCCATAACACGAGTCACACCAATACCATAAGAAGCCAAATAAACAAATTGCTCACCACCATCTGATGTATTAACCTTAATACCCATCTTCTCAGACTTTTCTGTACCGAACTTGAATATATTTCCTACTTCAGCAGTCTTAACTGGACTAAGTAGCGCCTTATCAATTCCAATCTCTTCAGTTGCATCATCTAACACCTCTTCATTGACGGCAACCTGCCCATCATCACTGATATAAAGTACGTCCTCTCCGGCATCGCAAACTGTCTGAAACTCATGACTAAATTTAGTAAATGCCCCACCGCTGGCAAATGTAATGTATGTATCATCGCCTATTCCAAGTCTATCAAAAATCCGCTTATAGGCATCTATGACTCTGTCATAATACTTATCCATGTCTTCTTGGCTTGAATGTAGAGAATACATATCCTTCATCACGAACTCACGACCACGCATAATTCCACTTTTTGCTCTCAGCTCATTACGCATTTTAGTCTGGAATTGGTAAACGGATACTGGCAGGTCTTTATAGCTTTCGATATATTGCTTCATCATAGCTAAGATTGGCTCTTCATGAGACCAACCAAAACCTATATCAGTCCCATCCTGTAGACTTGACTTAAACCAAACATCAACTGCTTCTTCGGACCACCTGCCAGTAGATTCCCATACCGCTTTATTCTGCAGACTACTCATCACTAATTCGTCTCCGCCAATTGCATTCATCTCTTGACGTATTATCGATTTTATGTTTTCTATTACTTTAAGGCCTAGGGGTAGATAATCATATACACCAGCCATCTCTTTGTATACATAACCTGCCCTGATCAGCAACTGAGCGTTCTTTGACACCTCATCCGCTGGGGCTTGTTTTTTGGTCTTAGTAAAAATTTGTGAATATTTCATAAACTTATCCTACCATATTACCCTAGTAATATTCTCGCCAACCATATTTTCAGTAGGCTTCATGATAGAGACTGCTATACCGGCCATCGATGCTTTTTTGGCTGCCTGTATTTTCTTAATTACTCCTCCACGGCCACCCCCTCTTGTGCTCGTACTAGACTTCTGACCTTGTCTACTAGCTAACATACTTTCAATCTCATAATAATTGTGTCGATTTATCTCCTCTATCAACACACCGCTGTCATCGTATATACCACCTTGTGTGGTATAGATATTTAACTCACTTGCACCAGATTTTATAGCTATCAACGTAGCAAGACCGTCATTGTCGGCAGCTTCAGCATAAGCCATCAGCTCTTCTTCACTAAGTGCATCATTTTCGTTGATAATACTCACTACATCCTTATCCAAAGCTTTACGTAAAGTTTTTTGTAGCATAGAACCTTCTTGTCTGTCTTCTATTTCATGGTGCGTAGTCAGTAGTCCGCCGGCCATTACTTTATGCCTTTCAAATTCAGATTCCCAGGCATGCATCACTGTCGTGCAACCAAGCTGAGCCAAGGTAACATCATCATATTTGTCTACTTCAAAATGATTTTTTCTAAGCCTCGCCTCACCAGCCTTAATTGCACCCGAAGAGACTACTATCAAACCATTATCCCTTTTTCTGTCTATCAAACCGCTGACATAACCAGCAATGATTTCTTGTTCTACACCATCATCTCCACAAACAACTTCAGAACCGAATTTAGCAACAACAATATCCTTTTCCATCTTATTACTATGATATTACAGCTCAAGTATTAATTCAATAGTACAATCTTCTTGACAAAATGTAATAAATTTGCTAATATATTACATAAGACTGACAAACAAAAACATCAAAATAAAAGAAACACTATGAACGAACAAAACCAAAAAAGCCCAACAGAAAATAATAAAAAACATAACGGACGTCGCCTGGTAGCCGGTCTACTACTAGCAGGCGTGGCTACCGGCGGTATAGGCGTGGCTAATCATAAGGTCGAGTCTACTCCAGCTAATACTACCTCTAGCCGAAGTATCCCTGTTACTGCAAATATGCCCAGCTACCGCGAGGTAAATCAAATTACCCTCGAACCCACTCAGGAAGAAACTATTCAGGAAGATATAAACACAGCCGATACAAATAATTCTGTAGTTCTTGAAGTTCAAGAAGACTCCAGTCAAGAAGTTGATGAACAGACACCAAATAATTAACCTACTACATTA
>JAKQIK010000060.1 GCA_029557395.1 bacterium | reverse complement strand
ATTTTGTGCATGAAGTATCAACGATCAAGCAGGCTTTGAATAGTTTTTTGAGTAAATAGTAGTTTTAACTACTTTGTTTGAGCGGATATTAGTTAATGGAGCTATATTATCTAATCTTGCGCAGATAGGACGGGCGAGGCTTCATCGTTATTTCTGGCATACACATTTCCACCAGCAAAGCCTGGCTTTGTACAGTTGCTTATTCCACTGCAAATAGCTACACCACCTGAAGCTGGGAATACTGAAACGCTTCCAGCACCACCTGTCCAACTAAACTTACCACTGCCTTCATATTTGAAGCTAAGGACATTAATATTTATAGAGTTAGAGGTTGCATCATATAATACACTATCGATAACTCTTGCTGAGAAAGCTTGAGCCCCACTGCTAGTAGGTGTATATGCGATTGAATACAATCCAGCACCGGACAATGCCTGAGTACCTACGACTTGACCACCCACTAAGAATTCAATCTTACCAGCCCCTTTGTCTTCGTTTCCTCCCAGTGGATGACTTCCACCTGTAACATTTGCACTTAGTGTATAGGAATTCGCGGCACCAAGTGATCGAGCTACGGTAACAGAAGGTCTTGCGTCACTACACTTATGAACATCGTCTTTTTCATTTGTATTGTTATTTCCAGCTGATCCATCAACAAACGTATCACCACTATGCTGTGAAGCCGATCCGCCGGTTTGGTCTTTTTTGGCCATATCAGGTGTACATTCTGTAGCAAGTTTGCCTGAGATTATATCCACTGTACGTTTTTGTGATTTTTTGTCCTTTTTTTGATACCAAGCTGGATATAGGTCGTTTGTTGGGCTAGGGAGTTGAGCACTACCACCGGCACTTGAAGTCATAACGTAAGCTGGTAGAGTCTGTATATCAGCGGGTTTATTCCAATCTTTTGGCTCTAGGTCTTTGTGGGCTCGCTTCATCCAATTGTAGAATATTGGCCGTGTCATTGTTTCCATGAAGCCACTCATTTCTTTGGTTCTATTATGATAGCCTACCCATACGGCAGCAGAGTATTTGGACGAATACCCACTCATCCAGCCATCCTTGGCATCATTAGTTGTTCCAGTCTTGACGGCAAGTCGCCAGTTGCCACCTTTTCCTGGCATACTATTAATTTTTTGACTCATGTAGCTAGCCTTTGGATCGGATAACATGTCACTGATGATATAAGCTGTATCTTCTCGAACTACCTGTTTACCACCTTCAAGTTTCCACTCGTAAGTTGCTTTGTCGCTTGCATCCTGAATCTTGAGGATATAAGTTCTTGGAATATTTAGCCCATTTCTGGACAGTGTGCCAAGACCGTGGACGTGCTCATCCATTTTTAGATAAGCTCCATCCCCGATGGCAGAAGATGCATAGCACTGCTCCTCGTTTGACTTAGAGAAATCTACGGTTTCTGGAGCGTAGCAATTATAACCATAGCTATTGGGATTACTGGCGTTCATTAGGCTTTCAGCAGTCTCTATTGTCTTGTCAACACCCGCTATGAGCATAGCTTTTACGGCCGGGACATTCCTTGAACCACCCAGAGCATAGCGTAGCGTAATTGGTCCGGGGTATTTTAGGTCATAGTCATGTAGGCAGTTCCCGCCTTGCTTTGGCTTGGCTTTATTTGTGCAAGGATAGCCGGGTAGTTCACCTTGCGTGTCATAGAGTACTGTGCCTGCACCAACATTGTCGGTATTCTCGATTAAGGTAGCATAATCGTACGGCTTAAAACTCGACCCAGGAGGCAAAGGCGTTCTAGCATAGTTGTTTTGGCCAAATTCAGCATTATTAAAATCGGGTCCACCCACCATAGCCACGATTTGTCCGGTCTCTACGTCTTCAGCAGTGAAAGCGGCCGCATCGCCACCTTGTCTTTTTACAGTCTTAACGCCATTTGTTACTTCTTCCTCGGCAATTTGTTGCAAGTTCATGTCTATTGTTGTAGTTACTTTCCAGCCACTACGGTTCACAGTTTCGGCACTATATTTCTTCTCAAGCTCTTCTTTTGCTGCCAGAACGAAGTACGGTGCTTTGATATTTTGGTACTTATTTTCTGGTTTGTGAACAGTAGCAATTACATCGACTTTTTTTGCCTCGTCTCTTTCTTCGCCGGTGATATACCCCATCTCGTGCATAATATCGAGGGTATAGTGCATCCTACCGACAAGCGCTTCTTTGCCGGTTTCACCATCCGTATCTTTTTCACTAAAGTATGCTCCGTAAGGCGAGTAATAAGAAGGTGACTGTGGAAT
>JAKQIK010000073.1 GCA_029557395.1 bacterium | reverse complement strand
TCCCAAACCGCCGAAGCTTTACTCCATAGAGCACATGCGGTATTAGCTACTCTTTCGAGCAGTTATCCCTCAGTTTGGGGTATGTTCTTACGCGTTACTCACCCGTCCGCCGCTCGTGTACTCCAGCACATCATTCAAACTCATCTCTAATTTCAGCCAGAAATCTGAGATCGTGAAGTATAATTCACTGTTTAAATAATCTGCAGGAGCCTTACCGCTCGACTTGCATGTATTAGGCACGCCGCCAGCGTTCATCCTGAGCCAGGATCAAACTCTCCAAAAAATCGCTTCGCTTATGAGACAAACCTTGCGGTTTTTCTCATCGCGCCGGGCACCGGCAAAGCCGGATGCTCGGGCTGCTCTTTTCCCTTACCGGGAACGCAAGCTAGGCAATAAAGAATTTGTCTTAGCATCAGTCGAATCATTAACCGAAGTTAATTTACTGACTTTAATAAAACAATTCAAATCAATTGACGTTGATTTGCACTATCCAAATTTTTAAACAACAATTTTTAAGACTCTTTAACAGTAGACCTCAAAAGTGCTCATTCAATATTACTAGATATAAAGTTACTGGTCAATAGTCTAGTGACAAAATACGTTGTAGAAATTATACCACTTTACATCTGTTAGTTATTTCGAAGATGATCATTCTAGAGCTTTTGATAAGACTACACCCTCAGCATATACCTAAAACACAAGGCTAGATTTTACTTTTCTGGGTTATTCTCTGAGCCGTTAGCTTCTTTATCGGATTCTTCTAGTTCTTCCTCATCTTTGAGACTCTTATCTACAAGAGCTAAACTAGCCACTGTATCACCGTCGTTGAGACGCATTATACGCACGCCTTGGGTAGCACGACCTAGTTCAGATATATCCTTAAGCCCCAACCTAATGGTCTGACCATTGGTGGAGATAATTATTACCTCATTAGCAGTCTCTGTTAGTGCCTTAACACCTATGAGATTACCCGTCTTTTTGTTGACTATGGCAGATCTAATACCGACACCACCTCTAGCATGAGCTGTAAATTGTGAGATCTTGGTGCGCTTACCATAACCAAACTCACTGATAACAAAGATACTTGTGTCATCTTCTACTACATCCATACCAATGACCTGATCGCCAGACCTGAGGCGTATGCCCCTCACACCTCTAGCACTCCTACCCATAGACCGAACGTCTTTCTCGTGGAAACGTATTGCTTGCCCCTGGGAAGTTGAGATAACTACCTCATTATCTCCATCCGTCACTCGAATCCACTTTAATTCATCACCATCATCAAGATTAATAGTAATAAGACCACTGCTCCTAACATTTTTGTACTGGTCAAGTGATGTTTTCTTGACTACGCCTCTAATAGTACACATCATCAAATGACCACTCTCAGTCTGTTTATCGAGATTAATTACAGAGCTAACCGTTTCTTCTGGTTGCAACTGAAGTAGATTAACAATCGCTACACCCTTGGCATTAAGGCCTACGGCCGGAACTTCATACGTTTTTATCCTAAATACTCTACCTTTGTTTGTAAAGAAAAGTAAATAGTCATGCGTAGACGTATTGACAACATGTTCGATAACATCTTCTTCACGAGTAGCCATACCTTTACGACCCTTACCACCACGCCCTTGCTTCTTATAATCAGATATAGAGCTTCTCTTTATATAATTATTTGCTGTGAGAGTTACAACTACTTGCTCATCTGGAACTAGGTCTTCATCACTCATCTTGCCAAGTTCATTTGGTACAACCTTGGTTCGCCTATCATCCCCGAACTGCTTCTTCATTTCTAGCATCTCGTCTTTGATAATTCTTAAAATCTTCTTTTCATCAGCCAGAATAGCCTCTAATTTCTTTATCAATGACAAAAGTGTGGCTAATTCGTTCTCTATTTCTTGTCTTTGAAGACCCGTCAAAGTCCTTAGTTGCATGGCTAGGATAGCTTTTGCTTGGATCTCCGACAGATTAAATTTTTCTATCAAATTAGCTTGTGCTTCATCAGTTGTCTGACTAGCCCGAATAGTCTTAATAACTTCATCAATATGATCAAGAGCTATCTTGAGGCCCTCTAGAATATGAGCACGGTCCTTGGCTTTTCTAAGTTCAAACTCAGTCCTACGACGCACTACGACTTGGCGATGCTTAACGTATTCGTTAATAATATCCTGTAAGCCCAGCACCCTAGGCTGAATACCATCTATCAGTGCCAACATGTTATAATGAAAGGCTGATTGAAGTGGAGTAAGTTTATAAAGCTGGTTCAAGAGCTTCTTGGGGTATGCATCCTTTTTGAGATCAATAACTATCCTAACATTTCCTCGGGCTGTTTCGTCTCTGATATCAGATATACCAACAATTTTTTTATCTTTTACAAGATCGGCAATTTTCTCAACTAGGCCAGCCTTATTGACTGCATAAGGTATTTCGGTAATCACAATCCTCTGTCGGCCCTTAGCCGTCTCCTCTATATCAGCTACACCCCTGACTACAACACCTCCGCGTCCTGTAGCAAAAGCTTTTTTGATAGATTCTTTGCCATAAATAATTCCACCAGTAGGAAAATCTGGTCCTTTTATATGGTCCATCATTTCGTCAAGTGTGATATCAGGGTTATCTATCTGAGCAATAGTAGCATCTACTAGCTCGCCTAAGTTATGTGGCGGGATACTAGTAGCCATTCCAACTGCGATACCCATTTGTCCATTAAGCAATAGGTTGGGTAACTTAGCTGGTAAAACTTCTGGTTCTTGTTGTGAGCCATCAAAGTTATCTCTAAATTGAACTGTATCCTTATCTATATCCTCGATCATTGCCTCAGAGGCTTTGGTCATACGAGCTTCGGTGTATCGATATGCGGCTGGCGGATCACCATCCATACTACCAAAGTTACCTTGCCCATCAACGAGGGTATATCTGGTATTAAATGGTTGAGCTAATCTAACCATAGAGTCATATATAGCCGTATCACCGTGTGGATGATACTTACCCATAACCTCACCAACAATCTGAGCACTCTTAGTATGCTTACCTGTTGATCTAAGCCCGGACTTATCCATGACATACAAAATTCGTCTATGAACAGGCTTAAGACCATCGCGTACATCAGGTAGTGCCCTGGCTACAATAACACTCATTGAGTACTGCAAGTAGCTGGTCTCCATCTCCTCTTCTACAGACCTGAGTATCGTGGTCTTTGAGTGATTATTTGGGTCAATTGGTTTCATTCTTGCATCTTCATCCATATCTATATATCCAATTCCTTAACAAATTTTGCATTTGTCTGAATAAAGTTTTTCCTAAGCTCTACCTCTGTGCCCATCAATTTATTAAATATAGCATCAGCTTTTTCGGCATCCTCTACCTTGACCTGTACTAGGACTCTGTTTTCTGGGTCCATGGTTGTCTCCCAGAGTTGTTCAGCGTTCATTTCTCCAAGACCCTTGTAGCGCTGTAGCGTAACTCCAGCTTGCTTGATACGATCATCGCTCGGGTCAATTTTTGTACCCTTGGCACGACGCTCTTCTATAAGACGATCAATAATCTGGTCTCTCTCTTCGTCTGTATATGCATATTCCTTTTTCTTGCCATAGGAGATTGAGAACAAGGGTGGTTGCGCAGCGTACAGGTGCCCAGCCTCAATTACTGGATACATATGCCTAAAGAATAACGTCATCAACAGAGTACGGATATGTGAACCATCAACATCAGCATCTGTCATAATAATAATTCTTTCGTATCTAAGGCCTTCAATATTAAATTGCTCAGCTATACCTACGCCCATAGCTTTGATAAGATTTAGAATCTCTTGATTTGCCAACATCTTATCAAGACGAGCCCGCTCTACATTCAGCACCTTACCCCTTAGTGGTAATATTGCCTGAAATTGACTATTTCTACCTTCTTTGGCAGAGCCACCAGCTGAATTCCCCTCTACAATATATAGTTCGGCCTGCGTTCTATCTTTGGTGGCACAATCCGCTAGCTTGCCTGGTAGACTAGCACCATCGAGAGCTCCTTTGCGTATAATATTATCACGGGCAGCTCGAGCTGCTTTACGTGCCCTGGCAGCAATTATTGCCTTATTAACAACAGCTTTTGCAATAGTTGGATTCTCTTCAAAGAAATAAGAGAGGTGTTCAGTAACAACCTTATCTACATAACCCCTAACTTCAGTGTTACCAAGTTTATTCTTAGTTTGGCCCTCAAACTGTGGATCTGGTATCTTTACCAAAATAACGGCAGTCAGCCCTTCTCTCGTGTCTTCTCCGCTGAGGTTCTCTTCTTTTTCTTTAATAATACCGTTTTTACGACCATAGTCATTTATTACTCTTGTCATGGCAGTTTTGAATCCAACTAAATGTGTACCCCCGTCAGGGTTGAATACATTATTAGCAAACGCCTTTACGACTTCGTTATAGGTATCGTTATATTGTAAAGAAACCTCTACCATTACATCATTCATGAGTTTTTCTACATAAAAAACTTTGTCACCAACTGTATCCTTACCTAAATTTAAATGTCTAACATAAGACTGGATTCCACCTTCAAAATAAAAACCACAGCGCTTCTTTGACTTATCATCTATAACTGTTGTTTTTATACCTTTTGTGAGATATGCCTGATGTCTAAGGTAGTCAACAACCCAATCAAAATCAAAGTCAACAGTCTCTTTAAAAATAGTAGGGTCAGGATAAAATGTTATTGATGTACCAGTTGGTCGATCGGTCTTCCCCACCTTCTGAAGAGCAGATGTAGCGACACCTTTTTCAAATTCAATCCTATACAATTCACCACCTTTAACAACTTCAGCAATTAGCTTTGTTGATAATGCATTCACGACACTTGAACCAACTCCATGTAGTCCTGATGAAACCTTGTAGCCACCACCACCGAATTTTCCACCTGCGTGGAGCACAGTAAGAACAGTCTCTAAAGTAGACAAACCCGTCTTGGCGTGTTTATCTACCGGGATACCTCTACCATCATCAACTACCTTTACGCCGCCATCATCCAATAAAGTAACAACTACCTCAGTAGCATGCCCAGCTATTGCTTCGTCTATAGAGTTGTCTGCTATTTCTTTGATGAGATGATGCAAGCCAACACTACCCGTACTTCCAATATACATACCTGGACGCTTACGAACCGGCTCCAACCCTTCTAAAACCTGAATATCCTGTGCACTGTACTCTGACTTTGCCATTATGATCTTACCCTTTTTGATTTTGACACTATTAAACCCTCTTCTCTAGATTAACCTCTTGAATCAATATACATAGTATAACCTAAGTTAACTATCTTACGCAAACGGCTTGATTTATTGTACAAATCTATGATTCAATAAGCTTGAGCGTTCCTATAACAATCAAACAAAAAAATATTAAACTAAAACAAGGAACATAAGTAAGATGTTTCAAAAACTAATCACCAACTTACCATTTAATCCAAGCCTGATAAATCAGGTGTCATTCTACGCAAAAAGGATAAAACAAGAAGAATCCTTGAGGCGCATCGGATTGATATTTGTAGTTTTAGCAATGTTTATTCAGATGTTTGCAGTTATAGCACCTCCAGAACCTACTCTCGCGGCTTCATCTAATGATATTATCCGTGGCGGTTTTGCAAATGTTCAGCAAGCTACCCTGCACTGTCTAAATAATGCCTCCGATTTTCCAAAGATACTAAATCACTATGGTATATCTTGTGACAACATAGCAAAAGCCCGTACGGTCACAATAAGATCAACCGATCATGGGGGTCAACTCTACTCGATGGGCCGACACGCCAGGGGACCAGTTGGCAAAAACAACAAGCCGACAGATGAATATGCTGTAAATATTGCAGGAAATACTTACTACATGAGAAGGTTAGCTTCATTTGACAGTGGCGCATCATCAACCTACAAAGCTCTATCTGGAACTACAGCAAACGGGACACCTTTCTTAGTGCTATATAACTGTGGCAATATTGTGCTCGTAGGCAGGAATCAAACCCCTCCCCCTCAGAAAGCTCCTGCACCGACACCTCCACCACCACCAACAATGTCAACAATACCGAAGACTAATAACAGTTCCTGTGAAGTTACATCTGTTCCAGGGGTAATAAACAAGGGCGAAAGCTTCTCTGCAACAATTCGCGTCAAAAATAGCGGTACGACTTCCTGGGATCCTAGCGCTGGCTACACCATTGGATCAGAAGATCCTAGAGACAACATGAACTGGGGTACAAATAGAGTAAGTCTACCAAAAGCTGTATCACCCAGCTCATCCTTGGACATAAATGCGAGTTTTGTAGCTCCATCATCCCCTGGCACATACCAATTCTCATGGCAAATGCTCCAAACTGGGGTAGAGTGGTTCGGCAGTTCTTGCGCCAAGCCAGTAACTGTAGTCGTGCCTAAGATACCTCCTCCAACAGACGCCTGTACTGATATTCCAGGTAATCAACAAGACTCTTCTGAATGTGCCCCTTGCGAAGAATCCGAAACAAACACTGATGTCGCTAGCTGTTTAGTCCTTGCTAAGACGGCCAGCAACGATACCCAAGCTATAAAGGATGCCAATGGCACTACTGCTAATGCCGGCGATCAAATTACATACACCCTGTCCGTCACAAATAAAGGCAAGGTAGAAATGAAAGACTTTGTGTTTGATGAAATCTTGGTTGATGTTCTAGAGTATGCAGACCTACAAACTAACGAAGGAGCTAAATTCAACAAAGAAACAGGTACCCTAACCTGGCAGTCTGTAAATATACAGCCAGGTGAAACTGTACAAAAAGCTTTCGTAGTCAAAGTAAAGCCCTCTATACCCGAGACCCCTAAGTCTGCTTCCGATCCAACATCATACGACTTAACAATGACTAATGTATTCCACGGCGTAACTGTTAATATCCACTTACCTCCAGGAGTTGGTAAAACAACAGAGCAAGTCGTCACAACACTACCAAGCACAGGCCCTGGAACAAGCGTTATTATTGGCTTCTTCCTAACATCAATCGTTGCCTACTTCTTTGCTCGTAGTAGACTAATTGGCAAGGAGCTAGAAATAATTAGAACTGACTTTGCTCAAACTGGAGGAGTATAGAATATGAGTGAAAAAATTAATCATAAAAGCCATGAAGTACATAGCAATCATGAATCTCACAAGGAACATAACGAGAAACTCAAAGCACACGTCGAACAAAGGGCGAAAAATGCCAAACACGAACACGAAGATAATATTGAAAAAATCAGAACAAATGTAGAAAAAGAAGCTCATTCAAAACATGAAAAGAGCCACAAAAAACATGAAAAAGAACTCCAAGAGTCTGAACAGCCAATACTAGTAAATAAAGAAATCAAAGGAATCGCATACAAAAGGACCTTACGCAAAACTCAATCAAAGCTCCCACCTGTATCTAGAGCCTTTAGTAAAGTAATCCATAACCCTATGGTAGATAAAACTAGTGAAGTGGCCGGAAAAACAGTAGCTAGACCATCTGGAATACTTTTTGGCGGTATATTCTCATTTATTGGTAGTAGCTTATTCTTATGGGCTGCTCGACACTATGGCTATGAATATAACTTCTTATTGTTTGTTATCTTCTTTGCCGGCGGATTCTTTGTAGGGCTAATCATTGAGCTACTTATCTTCAGTATTCGAAGAAAAGTAAAATAAAACACCTCTTCCTTACAATAATTCTTTAATTATTTAGACTGACTTTTACGACTAAGGTTACCATTATCATCAATAATGATGGTGTCCTCATCTTCCAGTACACCAGACTGGCCTGATTGTTTAGGTTCGGAGGCTTTTTGATTTATTTTATCTTTAATTTTCATCTCTTGCTCAAGCTTGCTTGTCATAGCAAGTGCTTGACTATGATCGTCATCCCCCATAGACTGCCTTGGGCCAGTCGGGGTTAAGTTGTATTCAATATTTGAGGACGGAGGTATAAATGGGTTAAGCAGTTCCTTTTTCGTCGTCTGAGGGGCTGTACGAGGCTCAGCAGGTAAATTAGACGGCCTGTGCGCAGGCTTATCAAAACCAGAATGACCAGTAGGCTGTTGGGCCGGGGTCTGCGCAGTAGTCCCATTGGCAGTTGGACGCTGTTTCAAGGCATGATTATTTGTTTTTTTCTTGTCTAACCACTCATCCAAGAAAGAGGCTCTCTGGGGTCGAACCGGGGCATGTCCAGCTGGTGTGGCATGACTCGATAAACCGGGCCTCTGGCTATGAACAGAAGGCCTTCCAAAAGCACCCTGAGGACTAGCAGATGGCTCATCTGTCTTTAGACGACCAAATATATCAGCCTCAATCTTGGCTCTTGGTGTTCCAAATTTAGCAGCCGATAATTGCTTGAGAGCTGTTGCAAGCCTTGGGTTAGGCTTGCCAAGCGGAGGCAATCCCATCATACTAAATGGCTGTGTTGGGACTCCACCTATTAGCATTCTGGTTACCGAGTTAAAGTTCGGTATGCGTTGTAAGTCATGGACATCAAAGACAGGAGCAAAATATTTAGCCAAAAATTCAGCATCGTTAGTACCAACACGATACGAGACTATCGTACCGATGTTACCAAAAACTGCATCCTTAATCTCTTCTGTCAATTGAGTAGTAAACTGGTTAGCTACAATAATATTTAATCGATATTTTCTAGCCTCACTCAAAATTGAAGCAAATGAATCAGTAGAAAAGTTTTGGAATTCGTCAACATAGAGGCTAAAGTCAACCCTATCATCTTCGTCAATATTAGCTCGTGCCATCGCAGCAGCTTGAAATTTCATCACAAATATCATACCTAGGAGCTTAGAGTTAAGTTCACCTGTCTTTCCCTTGCTCAGATTAACGAGCAAGATTTTTTTATTATCCATAATATCGCGCAGGTTAAAAGAGCTCTTAGTCTGTCCAATAATATTTCTCATCATCTGATTGCTCAAAAAAGCTCCAAACTTACTAACAAACCAGCTTTTAACCTCACCAAACTCATTTGATCGTTCTGAAGCAGGCATTTCTTTGGTCCAAAAATCAAGCACAGTTTGATCCGTAACATATTTGAGCTTCTGATTAACAAAATTCTTATCACTAAAAAGCTTAGGTATATCTATGAACGTACCCCCTACCGGATCAGCCATTATAGCCTGAGCAGCATTTCTAAACAGATGCTCGTACCTAGGGCCAATAATTCCCTGGCGCTGAGGATCATAAAGCTTATAGAGCATACCAATTGACTCC
>JAKQIK010000050.1 GCA_029557395.1 bacterium | reverse complement strand
TTTCATTTCCATGGCCTTAGAATTTGGTATACGAGGGATATTGATAAAAAACGTACTGCCACTACCAAGCTCACTCTCTACCCATATACGACCGCCATACATCTCAATAATTTTTTTTGAAATAAATAAGCCTAGTCCAGTGCCACCAATAGTTTGAGTTTGCGAAGTATCGACTCGGTAAAATTTTTGAAACAAATGGTTAATGTTTTCAGGTGCTATGCCGATGCCAGTATCCGATACGCTAATCTGTATGATAGACTCATCTCCGGTGAGCCCGATACTAATCTTCCCGGAGCTAGTATATTTGATTGCATTATCAAATATATTTGTTATAACTTCTCTGATACGGTTTGGGTCAACATTGACAAAAAAAAGTGGTTGAATTTTGTTGATAGACTTACCTTCTTCTATGGGGATTGAATCACTACCGGCTAGATATTCAAGGCCAAGGCCTTTGGAATCAGTAATTATCTTGAAGTCATCAATCAACTCACTAATAAGCTCGCCCATTTCTACGAGAATTGGATTATTTTCTAGTCGTCCATCTTCGGCTTTTGAGCTTGCCAGTAAATCCTGGAACAATTTGCCCAGATGTTTTGAGTTTTCGTGTGCACGGAGCAAAAACCCACGAGCTTTGTTATCAATATTGCTGACATTATCATTGAGAGCGAGTGATAGATATCCCTCGATAGCGGCAACCGGTGTACGCATTTCATGACTGGCTGTACTAATAAAATCGGCACGTTGTTGTTCTTCCCTACGCTTGGCGCTGACATCGCGAAATATCCCGATGAAACCTTGGAATGTATTGTTGTCGTCAATTAGGGGCGTAACATCGATATCCAGAGAGATGACTGTTTTTGATTTGGTCAATAAATATGCTTGACTATCCCTAGTAGATGTAAAATTTGTTAAAGCTTTGTAAAATGGTGAATCAGCTTCCTGATAAGCCTGTCCGCGCTCGTTTTGTAGCTGAAGTACAAGCTGGTAATCTATTCCGGTAGCTTCTTCTGGGGCCCAGCCAGTTATTCGACTAGCCCCTGGGTTGAATAGCTGGATGACATTATTTGCATCAGTTAGGATAACGCCATCATCAATATAATTAAGAATAATACTTGACTTAACAGATTCCTGGCTGTTGATTTGTAGGCCACCTTGAGGTTTTTTTAAGGTAGATTGACGTTTAAAGTAAATAACCATAGCTATCAGTATGGCTATGATAACAATACAAGCAAAGAATACTATTTGGGGTATCATGATTTGTTTAATTATATAACATCGCTTATGCTTATTATATGTGAGTTTGACTAATTTTTACTTTTGAAACCTATAAATCTGTAAATATGGTCGTAACAATATAAACATAAGTGTTAAATTATAAAAAATGCAGAGATTAAACGAGAAATGGCTTAAGTATATACACTACTATATTACTCTAGTCGTGTCCGTATATTTGCTGATTTATGTCTTTTTTGTCATTCAGCAAAAGGCATTGTTCGTAACTAACAAAGATGCGTTCGGTGCTTCATTTTCGGCAGCCTTAATAGCTGTTTTTATAAATGTCTACATCATTTTTATTAGGCGAATGATTAGGAAATACAATGTTTGGCTAGCTTATCTTATCCCAGTTGTTTCGTTTGCAGTTTTTAACACTATTATAGTAGAGATATCTCTTAAATCTGACACATCACCTATATTTTTATTACAAAATTATATAGTGGTATTTTTTAGTACTGCCTTTGGTTTTGTAGCTGCTTTTTTTGCAATGGTAGTTGTTAGTATCGTGTATTTTATATCAGCCGTAGGAAGTACAGGTCCAACGATGTTCGGACCAATAGGCGACGGGATAAGTGTTGCAATCCGTATCATTATCTGCTTATTACTGCTATATTTGTTCAGAAATAAGTACGAAATAGAAGGTGCTGATAGTCGCGATTATATTGATCGTTTTTTGGTCAAAAACGAAGTAGTAAAACTTCTAACAAATTCTATTAGTGACGGTATTATTATCGTCGATCAGAAGGGTGTCGTAAAATCAGCTAATTTCGCCGTGTCGCAGCTGTTTATGAGAGATGTAGATACAATATTAGGCTTGAAGTATAGCGATATTATACAAGCACGAAGTGTGCATGGTGCTCATATCTCAAAAGCAGATCATCCTGTGTCAAGTGTGCTAAAGACCAAGATGCCTTTAACGACAGAATTATTATTGCAACAAGACGGCGACGAACAGAAATACATTGATATGAACGTATCGCCAATCTTGAATCCACAAAATGATGAGCTGTATGGTGCGGTTATTAATCTGCGTGATATTAGCGCTAGGAAAAAAGAAGAAATGGCTAAGAGCGAATTTATTAGCACTGCTAGCCATGAAATGCGTACACCAGTAGCAACTATCGAAGGCTATTTAGCACTGGCTATGAATCCAAATGTTGCCAGTATTGATGACAGAGCTAAGGATTTGCTTGATAAAGCTCACGAAAGTACCGAGCATCTGGGCAGGTTGTTCCAAGATTTACTCATTAGCTCTCGCGCAGAAGATGGAGGCCTGGTAAATCATCCTAAGGTTGTTGAGTTGGGTGGGTTAATCCAGAAGCAAGTTGATAATCATCAAAAATCGGCAAGTGATGAAGGACTCGAGCTTAGGTTTATTATTGGAGCCGATAGTTCGTCTTTTGATAGTAAAGAAAAAAATATTAACCCTTTGTATTATATCAACGTAGACCCTGACAGAATTAACGAGGTCTTGTCTAATCTGATAGAAAATGCAATCAAGTATACAGACGAAGGTTTTGTTGAAGTCGGGCTAACAGGAGATAGCAATACTGCTCAGATTTACATCAAGGACAGTGGTATTGGAATTACAAGGAGTGAAATTTCTAACTTATTTCAAAAATTTTATAGAGTCGACAATTCATCTACCAGAACAACCGGGGGTACAGGCTTGGGGCTATTTATTTGCAGGAAGATAGTTGAGTTGTATCACGGTAGGATTTGGATTGAGAGTGAAAAAGGTGTGGGTAGCACGTTCTATATCAATTTACCTCGTATTAATGAAGACGCTACGGCCGATACCGAACTATTTGCGATAGAGTCAGAGGACCTAGATGAAACCTCGGCGTCTACTGTATAATTTGGTTTAATGAAAATTCATTTTATTACAATTGGCAGACCCAAGCTAGAGTATGCCCGGCTGGGTTGGGATGAATATACTGCTCGACTTAGTCGACTACACCAGCTTAGAGCCAGTCATGTACCTGATAAGTATGCCTATGACGCAGGAAAAATTGCCGAATATCAGGCTGGGACGTATAAAGTTGTGTTGGATATTGAGGCAAAAGAGTTCAGTAGCCAGGGTTTAGCAAAGAAACTGGTTGGTCTGGAGATAATGTCAAAAGAAATCAGCTTTTTGATTGGCGGGCCAGATGGTTTGCCCGGCGAAATTAGACAATCAGCCGATATGCTGTGGAGTCTTGGCAAGCTCACCCTGCCCCATGATTTGGCTATGGTAGTTGCTGCAGAGGCAATCTACCGAGCATCAACAATTAATACCAACCTTCCCTATCATAGATAAACTACGTTATATCGTTTGCTCATTCGGTCTAACAAATTTAATCGATAGTTATCCTGTACACACTTATGTACTACACAAGAACAGTGGTGCCCTAGCCGGCAGTGCGAAAATCTTGGATAGCTTGTTTTATCTCGGCTTGAGAAATCGGAGGTTGCGCTTGTCCCGAGCGAGCCTCTTCCATTGCTCTTGATAGGCTCAGTCTACGGAAAATCTCAGTAATATCAGCACCACTAAAGCCATCCGTACTTGTCGCTAACTCACTAATATTTATGTCATCACCAAAAATCTTAAATGTTCCTTCTTCATTGTCTAGGATAGTTTTTGAAACAAGGTTTAGTACTATCTCTTGGCGAGCGTTTTGGTCTGGCATAGGGACATAAATTTTATAGTCAAACCTACCAGAACGTATCAATGAGGAGTCTATTTTTTCTAGGCTGTTCGTTGCTGCTACAACGAGTATGTTTGGATTTTCTTTGGCGAGTGTGTTCATTTCTTGTTTAAAAATACCGGCTACTGCATTTCTAGCATTATCGGCACCACCAGGAGAAGGATCATCTGTGATACCTACTATACTCTCAAATTCGTCAAAAAATAGCATTACTGGCTTGTTGGACTGTCGTACACGATTGAATATCTCTTTAATACGTTGTTCGGAGTTGCCTAACCATTTTTGATATATATCGGTACTTTGCAAGGCCCACATCTCGGCACCAATTTCATTGGCAAGAGCTTGCGCAAGCATAGTCTTGCCAGTACCTGGTTCGCCATATAGTAGTACACCCTGTGGGCGCTTTGCCCCCCATTTTTCCATAATTTCAGGGTGTTTAAACGAAGTTGCTACGTCTTGCAATATTTTTTTTACTCGCTCTAAACCACCAATATCACTGAGCGTAATAGCTTCTTCGGGTTTAAATTTTTCAATTCCGTGCGCTTCTTCCCAGGCATAATTATCTGATTCGGTTTGCTTCTCAATACTAGAGGTGCCCTTTAGGCCAACTTCGCCTAGGTGCTTGGCTGTGTTACGCTTCGTTACTAAACGTCGCTCTTGACCGACTATATATTCGCGCTTTAATGGTATCCC
>JAKQIK010000072.1 GCA_029557395.1 bacterium | reverse complement strand
ACACAGTGCCGACACCAACGATGATCATCAATATTCGCTGAAGTATGCATGTATCAATCATCCTGATGTATCTATTCCTGAACTAGAGCCTAGAACATTTAGCTTTAATTCGCCCCATGGTGCTTGCCCTATTTGTACCGGACTCGGCAATCGTCTAGAGGTTGACCCTGAGCTGGTTATACCCAATGGTCGACTAACTATCGCCGAGGGTGCGATTCGGCCATATAATCGCATCAATGTTGACGCTTGGTACATGAAAAAAATGCAAGCTGTTGCCGAGGCAAACGGCTTTAGCCTCCAGGTCCCCACGGGTGAATTATCACAAAAACAGCTTGACATGATCTTATATGGTACCGGCAACCAAACGTATAGTATTTCACTTGGTACTGGCCGAAGTTTTGATACGACATACGAAGGAGTAATACCTAATTTAGAGCGAAGACACAAAGAAACGGATAGTGATTTTATCCGTCGTGATATCGAAAGATTTATGCAAGAACGACCATGTATGGCTTGCAAGGGCAGGAGGCTCAGGCCAGAAGTTTTGGCTATCACGGTCAAGGACTTATCTATAATGGATATTTGTGAATTATCGATAGATGACGCAATTGATGTTTTTGGCAAGCTGGATTTAAATGAAAAAGAATATTTTATTGCCGAACAGATACTCAAAGAAGTAAATGCACGCTTAAAATTCATGCAAGACGTCGGGTTGAATTATTTGAATTTGGCTAGAAGTGCAGTCAGCTTGAGCGGTGGCGAGGCTCAGAGAATTAGGCTTGCTACTCAAATTGGCTCGGGGTTAATGGGTGTTCTATATGTCCTAGACGAGCCATCAATTGGCCTACACCAAAGAGACAATGAGAGGCTAATCGGAACTCTCAAGCATCTACGTGATCTTGGCAATACGGTTATCGTTGTCGAGCATGACGAGGATACAATTAGGGTAGCTGATTATCTAGTTGATATTGGTCCAGGTGCTGGTGTAAATGGTGGAAAGGTGGTTGCTACAGGTACGCCAAAAGAAGTTGCTGAAAATAAAAATAGCATTACTGGCAAATATTTACGTGGCGAAGAAGTCATACCGACGCCAAAGAAACGACGGCTAGGCAATGGCAAGGGCCTATCAATAATCGGTGCTCGTGAAAATAATCTAAAGGATGTATCGGTTGATATTCCATTAGGAAAAATGGTGGTAGTTAGTGGTGTCAGTGGATCGGGTAAATCAAGCCTGATAAATGATATTTTAGCTAAAGAACTACAGGCGAGATTGATGCGTGCCAATATGGTACCAGGTCGACATGATGATATACAGGGCATCAAGGAGTTGGACAAAGCGATTGTTATTGATCAGTCACCTATTGGTCGGACACCACGTAGTAACCCCGCCACGTATACGGGCCTATTTACTCCAATAAGAGAGCTGTTTGCCGGTACGCCAGAAGCCAAACTACGTGGCTATAAAGCTGGCAGGTTTAGTTTTAATGTCAAAGGCGGTCGCTGTGAGAATTGTAGCGGAGACGGCATTATTAAGATTGAGATGCATTTTTTGCCTGATGTTTATGTTACTTGTGAAGTTTGCAAGGGCAAACGCTACAATCGTGAGGCGCTAGAGATTCACTACAAGGGCAAGACTATTAGTGATGTACTTGATATGACCGTTGATCAGGCATATGGATTTTTCAAAAATATGCCAACAATTGCCAACAAACTCAAGACTTTAGTAGATGTTGGGCTTGGATATATAGGCCTAGGCCAGCCAGCTACAACACTATCGGGTGGCGAGGCACAGCGTATCAAGCTCGCTACCGAGCTATCTCGTCGTGCTACCGGCAGGACTCTGTATATCCTAGATGAGCCAACAACAGGACTGCACATGGCCGATGTAAAAAAACTACTAGAAGTTCTAAATGCTTTAGTTGATACAGGCAACTCGATGGTTATTATCGAACATAACCTTGATGTCATTAAGTCGGCTGATTATATCATCGACATGGGGCCCGAAGGTGGTGACAAGGGTGGTACGGTGGTAGCTACTGGCACACCTGAAGAAATAGTTAAAGTTCACGACAGTTACACCGGTAAGTTTTTAAAGAAATTATTATAAAAATTAGTTCTGATTCGATTTGCGCTTTTTGTGTTTACTTAACCTGGAATAAACAAACCAAGCTACCAAAATCAAAATGATAGCAATAACAAGGTTTTGTAATATTCCTACATAAGTTTCGACTATATGCCATTGCTCTCCTAATAAATATCCAGCGACAATAAGTATTGTATTCCAGACCAAACTCCCGATAGTTGTATAAATAATAAACAATTTTATTGGCATTTTTTCTACTCCAGCTGGAATTGAAATGAGGCTTCTGACCACAGGTATCATACGACCAAACAAGACTGCTTGATTTTCATGTTTGGTGAACCAATTTTCAGCTTTATCGATATCCTTGACCTTTACGAGTGGTAGTTTGCGAGCATAATGTCTGATGTTATCACGGCCAAGCCATTTACCGAGCTGGTATAAAATAAGTGCACCCAGAAGAGAGCCAAGAGTTGTCCAGATGATAGCGGAGAGTAAATTCATATTTCCTTGGCTAGAGGTAAATCCGGCAAGCGGTAAAATAACTTCACTGGGAAGTGGTGGAAAAATATTTTCAGCTGCAATCAAAAGGGCGGCGCCTAAGCCACCCAGTTTTTCCATAATTGCTATAGACCAATCAACAATCTTTATTGTTATCGATGAGTCTGCAAAGCTTGTAAATATTATCAATCGTTCAAACATTTTCTAAGCTAGTTTAACATATGCTATAATAAATATACGATTAAAGAGAGGGTTTTACACATGGGCAGCGATACAATAACGCTGAAATTGACTGAGCGCAGTGAACTTGGTAAGGCGGTCAAAGCATTACGCAGACAGGGCATTGTACCAGCTAATATTTATGAACGGGGCAAAGAATCTCAGGCGGTTAGCGCAAAATACGGTGAAATT
>JAKQIK010000052.1 GCA_029557395.1 bacterium | reverse complement strand
TGGCAAAAAAAATGCCAAAATACCAAAAGATACTGACCCAAAAAAAATAACAGAAAAACAAGCACAAAAATTCCTCGATGAAGCCCCAGAGAAAAAGGGTCGGTTTGCCCGAAAAACCAAGGCGAAGAAGTAATAGTTCTTTATCCAAGGCCAAAGCTATTCTTTTCAAAGAATAACAATAACCATACTTTTCTGATTCGGCAGAAAGCCATAATCCTTCCATTTTGTTTTGGCAAAACGGAAGCCAAAAGCCGACAGGCGGTTTCAAAAACAATTACTACCATGTATTCATAACTTCAACTTGTTCCTGTGGAACTCATGCTATCGCATTTCAAACAGTCCTAGGAACAAATACATAGCTGAAGCTATGTCTACATGGTAATCAGTTTTTGAAAAGCCTGGGCATATTTTATGTCGTCTATGGGACGACTATTTGATAATGGGTAGTGACGGAGTGATTTTGTGGGAGTATTTTAGCTATATTTTAGCAACCACCTCCTCTGTTAATGCACGTCAAGCTATTGACAATTGGTCAATTATTTGCTATTATAAACAATAATGAGTAACTATTCTTCAGAACACCTGTCGTTCCCAGAAGATCGGCAAGAATTTGTTCAGAATCAGCTAGATCGTTTCGAGGACATGAGCGAAGCTTTTGTCGAAGACCTAATACCATTTGTGCGTGTATACCAGATGCTCACCAAAGCCGAACAAGCTACCTGGGCAACAAAAGTACCAGATGAATATTCATTTATGACAAACTCAAACAGCAATATTTTGAACTGGGCATATACTGGCCATAAAGTTCTAAAAAATTTAGGTGCTCCTGTCGAAATAGTAGGCAGTGCAGGAGATAGAGACCAAAAGATTATTCTCCCTGATAGCCAAGTAGCCCGTTATGCACTGCCACTTAGCCCCAGTAGGCTTATCCTAACCAACCTAATCGTGAATAGTGAGCAGCCTGGATTTGATCTGTTAAAAATGGGTGTTGCAGACCATTTTATACCCGGTAGTTATCTCTTTAGCTCTGAATATACCCTAGGGTATGAAAATATTCCTGGGATAGAAAATCTAAAAGAGCAAGATCTACCCGAAAGACATTTTTTATTTTCTGCACTCAGAGCAGGAGTTATGCAGTTATATGGCAAATCTGGCCGGTTAGATAAGGCCGATAGAGAATCCTTGAGCATATACGAAAAGCTCCGCAAAAATGAATACACCCCACTAGGACCAGAAGAAGTCTATGGCATCATGACGTCTGCTATCCTAAGTCACCTAGAACGACACCCCGAACAAGACTTCAGAGAAAAACCACAACCCAAAGACCTCGACCTATTGTAATCATTAAGTCTGCCCATATCTAAATCGATTAATCGCCGCCGCTTTAGCTGTGGCTTAACTGTGGTTCAGGCTATAAAAATACAGATTAGCAATTAGTCAATTATCCAGTCGTGTTTTCGAGGACTGTTTGAAGTTAGGACATTATGAGCCAGTGGCTCATTTGGCCTAACGAGTTCCGCAGAAACTGATTGGACAATTGACTAATTGCTAGTTTGTTTATTTTTATTTGCCTGTCGGCTTTTGGCTTCCGTTTTGCCGAAACAAAATGGAAGAAATTTCGTCTTTTATCTAAAGAAGTAGGTCGTTGGGTTGAAATAGAAAAAAGATATTTATCAATAAAAAAACAAAATTTACTACAATTATCCACTGTTTGTACACTGTTATCAAAAAAATGTTATAGTAATTTACCATAAACATAATGTGCATATTTTGCTATTTACTGCTACAATAGGTTTATACAAAAATTCTAATATAATTTGTTTGACAATTAAAAATTTAACTGTTACAATAATATTATATTGTTGTTACTTACAAGTGTTACATGAAGGAAAGAGAGATTTGACGAATGGCCGATAAATCAGCCCAAAAAACCACTCCTAACATTAGTTCTGTTGTAGCTGATGTACTAAAGAGCATAGAGCGTGAACGTGAGCAAGAGATAGTTTCTCGTCGTTTTGGTCTATATGACCGTAAAGAAACCTTGGAACAGATTGGTGAGCTACTTGGCATCACCAGAGAAAGAGTCCGCCAACTCGAAAAAGTCGTTGTAACCAGATTGAAGCAAAGCGCTGAAAAAGGTGAATTTGCAGAATTATTAAAACTCCAAGAAGTTTATGTCCAGAACTTACATAGCATGGGTATGGCCAGTAGAGTTAGCGACCTCTCAGCCAAGCTAACTGCTACTAATACCAAAATTGACCAAGCTCAGGTATCTTTCCTAGCAATGTTATCACCAAAGCTGACAGTACTAGACGAAAATGATTTTTATTTCTTAGCGGTCGCAATCAAGTCAGAACACCCCGATGCAACTGGATTCAAAAAACAAGTCGACAAAACTGTAGCTGTTATCAAAAAAATCGGTGAACCATGTGGTATAGACAAAGTTGCAGAAGAGCTTGGTGACAAAAGCGTCGCTCATGCTAGAGCCCTCGCCAGTATCAGCAAGCAAATAGCTACCCTCAATGGTCGCTGGGGACTAGTACGATGGCCAATGGTCAATCCAAAAAACATCCGTGATAAAATTTATGTTATTTTATACGAAAATGGCAAACCACTACATTTTAATGACATCGCAAGTTCTATCAAGAAATCTAGCTTCAAGCGCCGTGATGTAACCACCCAGGCTATCCATAATGAACTCATCAAAGATGATAGATTTGTCCTAATAGGCCGCGGTATTTATGCCCTCAAGGAGTGGGGTTACAAAAAAGGAACAGTAGCTGACATAATAACTGATATTTTATCCAAATCTAACGAACCTCTACACAGAGATGAAATCGTCAAACGAGTTCTCAAGAAACGTCAAGTCAAAGAAACTACCATCTTACTCAATCTTCAAGGCAAACCACAGTTTAAGCGTGTAGCTAAAGCTACTTACGAACTATCTGAAAAATAAACAGAGTGTTATAATTAATCCCTAGGAGCTTATGGCTTAGTATTTGTTATGGGAACTAGGGTAAATTAATGATTTTTAATCGAAATAAATCAAAACATGAAGTAGATGATGTTCTACTGCTTTTAGAGATTCCCCGTACAAATGACAAAAAAGAGCTTGCTGCTGAGCAAATGCTAGCAAGCTTACACGGTATACTAAGAAACAAAAAAGAGCTCAAAACCTCTGGTGGCCTGCAGGACCACATATCACTCGAGATAGCCGCTATCGATCAGCGTATCAAATTCTATATCTGGACACCTAAGCATCTGCAAGCTTTTGTCGAAGGTCAAATTTACGCCCAATATCCATCGGTTCAAATCTATGAGCAAACTGAAGATTATTCAAAACGTGACCTGGGTCATGAAATTGTCATGTCTAGCGAACTAGTCCTAACAGATAACGAAACTATTCCTATCAAAACTTTTCCGAGCTTTGAGGTTGACCCATTAGCCGCTATTACAGCTACTCTTGCAAAGCTCGACGAGCCAGGCGAGGAAGCTTGGATACAGATAGTAGCTAGGCCAATACCTGACGACTGGCATAAACGCGGATCCAAGATGATCAGTCGCATCGAAAGTGGTGGCGGTAGTTTATTTGGTGGTAATACCGGTACCTATATCGGTCAGGTATTCGAAGCCCTCAACAAACCACCAGAACCCGTCGAAAAAGCCACTGCCGAGCTATCAGAACGTGATAGATCCCGAATTAGAGCCATAGAAGAGAAGGGGACCAAGCTAGGTTATCAAGTCAAAATACGCATAGTTTATGCGGGGCCCAAAGAAAACTTGGCAAGACTTAGGATGCAGGCCATCCAAGGAGCCTTTAAGCAGTTCAACACTACCAATCTCAATGGCTTTCAGTCAAAAGGCAATAGCTTTAGTTCCGACAAGCTGATAGAGTACCAGACCAGGTTTTTTATCGATAGTGGTTATATCCTCAATATCGAAGAACTAGCTAGTCTATTTCACCTTCCACATACTTCGGTGGAAACTCCCAATATTGTTTGGGCAACTACAAAAACGGCCGAGCCACCAGCCAACATACCAGTTCTTACGTCTGGACAAGAAAAAGACATTAGCTTGTTTGGAGTAACTAATTTTCGTGGTACCAATACTGTATTTGGCTCATATCGCTCGGATCGTGGTCGACACGCTTATATTATTGGTCAAACTGGCGTAGGGAAGAGTGGTTTGCTAGAACTACTTACTCTTTCAGATATTTACTATAATCAAGGTTTTTGTATTATTGATCCGCATGGTGACTATGCTCAAAATATGCTGGATTTTATCCCTGAGAGAAGGATAGATGACGTAGTTTATTTCAATCCTGCTGATACCGATTTTCCAATAGGCTTTAATCCACTAGAATACACCGACCCAGCTTTCAAAAATCATGTTAGCTCAGAGCTCGTAGGC
>JAKQIK010000041.1 GCA_029557395.1 bacterium | reverse complement strand
AGCCGTTTGTAATTACGACCTTCGGCTAGCTTCTGTTGTATTTGCTGCTCTGTCAGTTTGTTCACGATTGTTTGTAGTTTATTTAGTTTTACGTTTAGTTGCTAACTACAGTTTAGCATGCCACGGTTAGTGAGTGGTTACCATCGTTTTATTTGCATTCGGGTAATGTTTATGCTATAATGTTATTATCCTCTTGATTGAGGCTTGTTGTGTGCTGACCACCACCTACACATCACAACAAATAGGGGGCTGTAATGCTCGACATTTGGACATTTACAAGTTGGATTCAGCAAGTCGCTTGTCAGCGTTATAGGCACATCTGAATAGATGCAAAAGATTCACTTACTGCAATGGTTGATCGCGTACTAAACACACGTGCATTAGCTTTTGCGCCAGTAGCAGCTTAATTGTAGCTACGACCATGATTCAGACATCAGATATGATGAAATGGTCTTATATTTATCTGATTGCTGGGGTTTTGTAATTCGCAAGATTCACTAAGATTTAGAATTGCAGAGAATAATGTTTTTGTTTGTTTTTATCATTATTTTCTAAAGAAGCAACTTCAAACAAACTAAGCTTGTAGACGGCCAACGAGTAACCGAATGGACGCGGGATCATACCCGCCAGCTCCACCATGACATCGTTGACCTTTGTTAAAGGTCTTTTTGTTTTGTTGCAAATTAGTTATAAAATATATTTATGGATGAAGATAAGTCTGAATTTGAAGATGTTTTGCCATGTGCTGACAAACTAGCTTTTGACACCAAAAAAGAAGCACAGGCCACAGCTACTACCGCACAGTATCAAAATGGTGCAGAAGTAAAACCTTACAAGTGTAGTTACTGCCATTTGTGGCATTTATCAACAAACTATGATGTTTAGCGTCGTTTTTTGATCAAGAATACAGTAATAACGATAAAAATCATTATACCTAAACCAACTGCTATTAAGATTGGCATCAAAGAGTCAGCCTTACTACTGGGTGCGGGTACGGCGGGCATAGTATCTGGGTCATAAGGTTTTACGATCTGAGCTATTTGGTTGTAGAATGTTAGTATTTTCACTCTAGTGCCTCTAAGTTTATCGTATTAATACTTACTTTTTATTAAATTTACTGCATTATGTCAATAGTAAGATTCCAACTAGGCATTTTGATAGAAAGTTTTTTCTGGTAAAGTTTATCTGTAATGGTTATCTCTAGACTAAAAAAAGTATTAACTGGACAAAACGAGGCAATGAATCGTCGCGATCTAGTAAAGGCGGTCGGTTATATTGAAAATTATTGGTCCAAGTTAGAACGACATCATAACGAAGACGATGGGACATTAGTTGGTTTACCCTATCCATACATTGTGCCAGCATCTGACCTAAAAGCCGTTTTTCAGTTCGAGGAACAGTATTATTGGGACAGTTATTTTACTGCGCTCGGCCTAACTGACAAGAAATATCAAGTTTTAGTTGAAGGCATGCTAGAGAATTTGTTATTTATGTTTCGTAGATTTGGATTGGTACCAAATGCTTCTAGGATGTATTTTACTGGCAGGTCTCAACCACCAGTTTTAACTAGCTTTATTTTTCATGTTTATGACACCTACGGTAAATCAGACCAATGGCTAGAGCAAAAAATAGCTGTTGCAAGAGACGAATACGAAACGGTTTGGATGAATCAAGCTCATCCAAAATGGCATAATGTTCATAAAGGCCTGAGTCGTTATTATGATATTAACGTTCTCCATGACCTTGCGGAGGCAGAGAGTGGCTGGGATATGACGCCTCGTTTTGAACGTAAGTGCCTGGATTTTTTGCCGATTGATCTCAACTCTTTGCTTTATAAATACGAGATTGATTTTGCTAGAGCTGATGAGATATTAGGAGATATAAAATCTGCTAAGAAATGGTATAGACGTGCTGAGGGACGAAAGCAAGTTATTAATGAACTAATGTGGGGAAAGATTCGTGGTTTTTATTTTGACTATAATTTTCAGCGAAACCTGTTAGGTGATAATTGGTCATTGGCTGGGTATTTTGCAATGTGGGCAAAGCTTGCTAGTCCTGAGCAAGCCAAAAAAATGGTTGAAAATTTATCAAAGTTTGAGAAAAAGGGTGGCTTAACCACTACAGCGAAGCCATTAATTGACACAAGTGTATTATTTGGCTCACTCAAAGCTCAGTGGGCTTATCCAAACGGCTGGGCGCCACTACATTATTTTGTAGTAGAGGGCTTGCTGAACTATGGCTACGCGGATGATGCCAAGCGTATAGCTACAGAATGGGTAAAAACAAATCTTGATTGGTTTAATCGTCATGGTGTTTTTCTTGAAAAATATAATGTTGTAAATACCAAAAAACCTCCAGTTGAAGGTGTGTATCCGTCACAAACTGGGTTTGGCTGGACAAATGCTATATTTGTTAAATTTGTTAACGACTTTGATATGCTTGACGAAGCAGTCTAAGCAGTAAATGATGTGAATAACCTAAAATAAGTGGTACTATATAGCTATGAATAATAGGTTAAAACACAGTATGCGTAGGATGATGCCCCATGGGCTGTTTTTGAACTTCTAAATTTCTATACTGTTAAATCTAAAGATACTAACCAAGGAAAAAATATGAAAGAACCGTTTTATATAACTACGTCGATTCCCTATGTAAATGGTGAGCCACACCTTGGTCATGCCATGGAATTTATTCAGGCTGATGTACTGGCGCGTTATGCTAGGTTGCTAGATATGGACGTTGTTTATAGTACGGGTAGTGATGAGCACGGTAGTAAGGTCGCAGAAACAGCCCTCAAGCTTGGTATTACACCAAAAGAGTTAGCTGACCAAAATTCACAGCGATTTCGTGATCTCATGAGTAAGTTAAATGTAACTAGTGATCGCTTTATTCGTACCACAGATAAAGGGCATGAACAACGAGCTCAGATAATCTGGAAAAATTTATCAGCAGATATTTACAAAAGCAAATATGTAGGTTGGTATGATGTTCGGCAAGAAGAATTTGTGCCAGAGGGCCAGGTAGAGCAGGAGCGTACCGACCCAAGTCACCCAAAGGCATATCAGCGTGTTGAAGAAGAGAATTATTTTTTTAAACTTAGTAAGTATACGGCCAGGATACTTGAAGCAATCGAGGGTGATGAGCTAAAGATTTTTCCTGCTACTAAACGCAACGAGATTCTATCGCTACTCCGCGAAGGGCTTGAAGATATTAGTATTTCCAGGCCAAAAACAAAGCTTGATTGGGGTATAGGTGTACCAGGTGATCCAGATCAAGTAATGTATGTCTGGTTTGAAGCACTAATGAATTACATCACTGTACTCGGTTATCCTGAGCATGAGGATTTCAAAAAATATTGGCCTGCTAAGTATCAAATTGTTGGCAAGGATATTTCGCGTTTTCATGCGGCTATTTGGCCGGGTATTTTGTTGGCGCTAGGTTTACCTTTGCAAAAAAATCTATATATTCATGGTTTTGTTAATATTGGTGGTGCCAAAATGAGCAAAAGTGATGGAAACGTTATTGCTCCTGCCGAAATCATCGATATTTATGGAGTTGATGCTTTTAGGTATTATTTTTTGCGCAGGATACCGAGTTACAACGATGGTGATTTTTCCTGGGAACTAATGGATCAAGCCTATCATGGTGAGCTAGCAAATGAACTAGGAAATGCCATTCAGCGTACGGTTGTTATGATTGAGAAATATCAGCAGGGACTTATTGGTGCGCTACCACCTTCGTCACATGACGCTGCTGTATATCATCAGGCAATCAAAGATTGTCGATTTGATAAAGCGCTAGATGAAGTCTGGGATCAGATTCGTGGCCTAAATCAGTATATTGAAGAACAAAAGCCCTGGCAGATAGCTAAACAAGGTGATACAGAACACCTAGGCAGTGTACTAGCTTACATGGCTAGTAATTTGGTCGAGATTGCGGATTTACTTTTGCCATTTATGCCAGATACGGCTCAGCTCATTAAGGCTACTTTTAGTGAAGGTGTACTACGTAAGCCGAATATACTTTTTCCTCGCGTAGAAAATCCAAAAGTACCCAAAGCTCCAGACATACGAGCTGGAAAACCAGTCACCGGCTAGATCCACAGGATGTATAATGTTAATACTATGGGACAAGTTTTAGAGTTTGTTGATACACATTGTCATATCCAGTTTCCTGATTATGAGTTAGACCCTTTAGAGGTTATTGAGTCGGCTAAGTTGGTTGGTGTAAATAGACTTTTGGTGGTCGGTTGCGCTCTACCCGATAGTCAGCTGGCTGTCAAATTTGCGGGCCGTAATAAAAATATTTGGGCAAGTATTGGGCTTCATCCTCATGAAGCCTCTAAATATTCTCATGATCATCACGCCTTGCAACAGTTCCGTGATTTGGCCAGTAAGCCAAGAGTTGTAGCTGTCGGTGAGACTGGGCTTGATTATTACTATAATAATTCTCCCCGAAAAGAACAGAAAAAACTACTGAGATTCCAGCTAGATATTGCAACCGAGCATAATCTGCCTGTCATTTTTCATGTTCGTGATGCTTTTGAAGATTTTTGGCCAATATTTGATGAATATTCGAGCCAAAATAAGCCGATTAGAGGGGTTATTCATAGTTTTAGCTCTGATATACGTGATCTAGAGCAAATACTATCTAGGGGGCTGTATGTTGGTCTAAACGGAATTATGACCTTTACGAAGCGTCAAAACCAACTTGATGCAGCGAAATTCGTACCTTTAGATAAATTACTCCTTGAAACTGATGCACCCTTCTTGACTCCTGTTCCTTTTCGTGGTAAAATTGGAGAGCCTAAATATGTTAGAACTACAGCAGAGTTCCTAGCTACACTTAGAGGCGAGAGCCTAGAGGAGATAGCTAGTACGACCACGGCAAACGCAATCAATTTATTTAGTTTATGAACGGATATATACCACAATCACCAGAGGTGAATCGATTTATGACGCCGCCGTCTGTAGGCAGGCGTATTAATGTGGTCGATTTTTCTATCAGGCAAGTCTTGATGGCTACAGAGGGAACATACAGAAGGGCACTTAACGAACGTGCTACAGATCGGCCAAGATACGTTCAGCCTGTAGCACCAATTACAAACGCTGTTAGTATAGAAAAAGCTCCAAAAGTAGAAAATTCTAGTAATATCAATCATCAGTATCCAATACCTAACCAGGCTTCGGTAGAAGGAGAACTGATAGATGGTGATCGCAAAAGGATGATAGAAGAAGCCAATAGAAGCCTGGATGAAGTTTATGGAGACAGCAATGTCGCTTCTTAAAAAAATAATTACTGGTAATGCGAGTCAGCGCCACGAAGAACGTGAAGCAGAGCTATACCGTTCATTGATTAGACGTGAGGCCAAAATTGGTGGTGAGTTATTCGGGCCGATACCAGAAGGTGTAAGGCGTGAATTCTTTTGTCTAGACGAGCATACTTGGATTTGGCACGAAGAATGGATTGATAACAGTGGGCAACGCAAAATCCGCACCACTAGGTATGATGTACGACCAAATGGTATTCTCAAAGCACAGGATGGCCAAAACTATCAGCCAATAACCGAAAGAGAAGCCCTCAATTTTCGTAGTGCAGTCATTAACTACAATAAGCGTATCAGAAATGAACTTTACGCTCAGTTTATATAGCCTAAAATAAGTGTTATGAACAAAGTTTATCTAGACTATGCGGCTGCTACGCCAATAAGCACGCAGGTGCTAAAGGCTATGCAACCTTTTTTTGAGAGTAATTTTTATAATCCCTCGGCGTTATATTTGGATGCCCAAAGCGCCAAAAGCAGTCTGACTGAAGCAAGGGCAGAAGTAGCAAACCAGCTTGGCTGTAAATCTTCCGAGGTACTATTTGTTGCTGGTGGTACTGAATCAGATAACTTGGCGATAAATGGAATAATGCAGAAATTTCCTGGCAAGAATTTGGTAGTATCGGCAATTGAACATGACGCAGTGCTACAGCCCGCAGAACAATATGACTGTCGTATTGCTAATGTCGCCCAAGATGCCCAAGTCGACTTGCAGGATTTGCAAGCAAAAATAAATGACGACACAGTCCTTGTCAGTGTTATGTATGCTAACAACGAAGTCGGATCGATTCAGCCAATAAAGGAAATAGCAAAGATCATAAAAAATATTCGTGATACTAGACTAGTAGAGGCTGAGAGAAAAAGCATCGACCCATTACCGTTATATTTTCATACTGATGCCTGTCAGGCTACTAATTACCTATCACTTTTAGTAAACACTCTAGGTGTTGATTTGATGACTCTTAACGGGGGCAAAATATATGGACCAAAACAATCAGGTATTTTATTTGTTAGAACAGGGGTTGAGCTAAAGCCTCAGATTTTAGGTGGTGGTCAGGAAAGGGGCTTCCGTAGTGGGACTGAAAATATTGCTAGTGCCATTGGTTTTGCTACTGCCCTAAACGAAGCTGCCGAACAGCGTGATACAGAGTCAAATCGTTTGATAGCTTTGCGAGATAATATGATAGATAGGCTACTCCGGATTGATGGATTAACTATCAATGGATCAGCACACCGTCTTGCAAATAACATACATTTTACAGTAGCTGGTTATGATAACGAGAGGCTTCTTATGGAACTAGATGAGTGTGGTTTTATGGTGGCCACTGGTTCGGCCTGTAGTGCATCGTCAGATGAGCCTTCACATGTGCTAAAAGCTATGGGTATACCAGACCGAGATGCAAGGAGTAGTGTCAGATTAACCCTGGGACGCCAAACCACTGAAAATGATATAATAAATTTTTTGAAAACTCTAGAACAATTAGTCCAATGAGTTTTGGTTTTTAATACTTAGATTTCAGCTCACTGACTGATAGTCATGATTTGTATAAGATGTGAACATTATTATTTAGGAGTTTGTATTAAGCCTCGATCATTAAGCTGTTTGACTAAAGATAGCCAGGTATCCATCGCTTCAGTGCTTGGGTGCTCTGAGTGAGGAGCGATGAGCTGTACCAACATTATATACTTTGCATTTTTGGACTCAATAAATCCAATAAAAGAGCCAATTTCT
>JAKQIK010000034.1 GCA_029557395.1 bacterium | reverse complement strand
AGCGTCTGCCCTGGCCCTCTTCCACCATTTATACTTGTATGCCAATGTCGTATATATAGGGGTTAGCAACATACTAATTACAAAACCAGCAAAACTCAACAATACAATTCTCAGAAGCGTCTGTTGTTGAATTACTATGTTTAGTGTTGAGTCCATATTTTTGTAATTATCTATCTTTTATCATTGTACTACTATTTGCTATCTGTTTAAACCCTAGTGACTCTTGGGGTTTACGCCTACATTGTCCAGTAACATATTGACCGTATCGCGGAAAATAGGTGCGGCCGCTTGTGAGCCAGCATAACCGGGTATTTTTGGTTCTATAGCACTAACTACAATGACATACTCTGGCTTATCACCCCCAACAAATCCCATGTAGGTACCATTAAATCTATCCTTGTAATAGCCTCCTTCCGGTTTGGCTATCTCAGCTGTACCCGTTTTTCCACCAATCATATATCCCTCTCGAGCTATCCCAGGAATATTCTTAGTAGCAACTTTTTGTGTCAGATTTATAATGTCCTGAGTCACGCTATTTCCAACAATTTTTTCACTAACTACTACAGGATCATGTTTAATATCATTACCTTTTTCATCACGTATCGAATCAATAATTGAAGGCTTGTAGTATTTGCCACCATTTAAGACGCTACTAAACGCAGCACCCATCTGTACAGGCGTAGCCATCATACCTTGACCAAAGCTAGTGTTAGCATATATAACATCGATTCCTTGTCCTTTGTCCTCTGGCTTTGGTATTAAACCAGAAGCCTCACCAGCTTGCTCTATGCCAGTTACACTACCAAGCTTAAACTTTTCTGTCATGTAGTTATACCAAGTAAATCTGGCTCTTTCATTGATACCACCCTTACCTATCTGCCTCAATAACCATACCGCTCCAGTATTCAATGACTCAACCAGCAAGCTTTCTACGGTCTGTGTGCCTTCACTGTTATGAGTATCTGTAATTTTACTATCTCCGACTTCGACAAAGCCTGCATCATAAAAAGCCGTATTGGCGGATACGACGCCTTGATCTAGTGCCGTAGATGTGGTGAGAACTTTCATAATAGACCCGACTTCAATAGCACCACTTGTATTGTTATTATTTAGTGCCGAAATATCATTGACCGCTGAAATATTATCTGGATTATAGGTTGGCCAACTTGCCATAGCTACCACCTTGCCGGTGTTTGGATCCATCACCATTAGGCTACCTTTTTGGCTCTTGGCTCTATCTAGGCCACTTTTTAGTATCTCCTCGACGCGTTTTTGAATACCCATATCTATCGATAATGTAACCGCCCGACCTGCTTCTGGCTCTTTAATGACATTGTCCGGGTTTGAAACTAACGGCACACCTTTTGCGTCAGTAATGGCTTTTAGTTCACCTGCCTTGCCACTCAGGGTATCGTTCATAAACTCCTCGACTCCGTACTGGCCTTTACCATCATCATTCACAAATCCCAACACCTGTGAAGCCAGCTCACCCTGCGGATACGTCCTATAGGTCTCTTCTCTGGTACCAACTCCTTTAATATCAAGTTTACTTATCGCTTCGTGTTGATCACGGCTTAGCTTCTTGGATAATACGACATATCTAGTCTTGGGGGTTTTTAATAGCTGTTCAATCTCACTGGCATCCTTGCCTATAATTTGACTGATGGCTTTGGCATCACTTGAAGCATCTTTGATATATATAGGATCGGCAAACAATGTATACTTTGTCTCATTTAAAACTAAGGGTGTGGTGCTACTGCCATTTCTAGCTCGAATCACACCTCGTTCAGCCGGTATTTGATACTCTTTAAGCTGATAGTTTAAGGCCACTTTAGAATAGTGATCATGCCTAATTATTTGGAGATAAAACGCCCTGATAATAAAGATTGAACAAATCAGCAACAGAAAGCCAAGAATAATTCTTGACCTATTAATGTCATCATAGGTTTCTACGCTCCGCCTTGGAGACCTGGGCGGACCATTACCTCTTATTGTTACTGCTGGCAATTTATTGCAATATCCTAATGTTAATTTTGTACTATATCAGAAGATGCAACTGACACCATATTATTTGCAACTGAGCTACTCTTGGCTCGTTCCAATGATTGGAGTCTAGCAGACGCAACCTCTAACTCATCATGTTCTACTTGCAGAGTTTCTGATTCACTTCTTAGTGCATCTATTTTATAACCGAATGCATTTGTCCTGGTCACTTGAGTTAAATATAATAACCCGAGTAAACAAGTTAATACTATTAGTATAATGGTATTGCTAATAGGACCAAAACCTTTTCTTTCCTTCTTGAAAATAGTTGTATTTTGGTTGCGCTTAGCATAGCGCTGTCGACTCATAGCCAAAGAGCTTGAATATGTCATAGGCAATTTCGAATGCTTTTTATTTTTGTTTCAGGTTTACCCTACTATACAAATCAAACTAGCTACTCCTATCTCTGTTCAGAGCGCCTTTTTGGCGCCCTGAAGACAAAGACGAGACTTAACATTCTTAAAGTACTCTTACTTTAATCCTGTATGTCCTGGAGTTGCTTTTGACCTGTATAGGCATGTTAAGCATCCCCTTTCTTTTTGTTTTTTATTTTTGCTACGGCTCTCAACTTAGCGCTTCGAGACCGCGGATTTAAAACTAATTCATTTTGGCTGGGTATGATTGGTTTTTTTGTCAGTAATCTGATATCAGTATCATAACGGTCGCCTGCTACTCCGGAAAAGTAACGTTTGACGATTCGATCCTCCAGACTATGGAAAGTTATTATAGCCAATCGCCCTCCCGGGGCCAGTAGTTTCACCATAATTGGCAACGTCTCTTTTACCAGACGAAGTTCATCATTTACTGCTATTCGTAACGCTTGGAACGTCCTAGTAGCTGGGTGAACCCTACTGTACCCCGGCCAAGCCTGGGCAACAATCTCAGCAAGTTTGGTGGTGGTGTATATTGGTCGATTTTCAACCAATAAACTGGCTATCTGCCGAGCTTTTGGCTCCTCGCCATACTCACGTAATATTGCTTCAAGTTCCTTCTGCTTGTATGTATTGACTACATAATCCGCAGTTAGTTCCTGTCGCTGATCCATACGCATGTCTAACGGTGCATCATAGCGAAAACTAAACCCCCGACTCGCTGTATTTAAATGTGGCGACGACACGCCCAAATCTGCCAACACTATATCAAACGTACGTTTTTCTTGTAGGAGTTCCTTGGCTGCATTCAGAAAATCTTTGTGGATTATCCGGATACCACTACCTTGGAATTTTTCTGCTAGCTGATCAATTGCCATTTGGTCGCGATCTACCAAAACGGCTTTTTTCAGCTCTAAGGTGCGTTCCAGTACCTGATTTGCATGCCCGCCATATCCAGCCGTTAAGTCTAGATATGCTTCTCCTCTTTTCGGATTCAAAGTTTCGAGCACTTTATCGCTCATTACTGGAATATGAATTTGGCTTGTTTTAGTGTTTTTGTTTTTGGTCATGTTTTTCCTGCTTTTTTGGAAATTCAGTTGTTTTGACTGTTTTTCCTTTTGTAAAAATTATTCTTTTTTAAGGAATAATTTTTGCCTTGTCTATCAAAATTTCCAGAAGTTCCAGAAGTTTTAACAGATAAATTTTTGTTTTTGCAAGGTCACCGAACCAGCAGTCAGCTTTTTGTTTTTTTGATTGTTTTTGTTTTTGTTGTTTGTAGATTTTCCTTTTAGTAAAAGTTTTACGAGATCCGATATTGCTATCGTCACAAACTTCTACTTCTTAATCTACATACTAGTGTAAGTAATCTTATTTTAAGAAAACTTATATTAGTGTGAGGTGGAGTTTTGGGAGGTGTTTTTAAAATAAGGTACAAGGGTTTTTTAAGTGGTGCCCCAAGATGGTGCCACTTGCTGACTGCCGATTCGCTAACCTCGAGTCGGTTTTGCCAAAGACTATTGCTAGTAGTCTATTTACTGCTTTTGTTGCCCAGATTGTTAATGTTCATGCCTGCTGGATTGATTTTAATTCAAGGCTTTGCCTGAATTCTCCAGTAGCGTCCTGCTCGCACGGCCACCAAATCTTTTGCGATATTCGCATAATCTAAATGGTGTTGCTCAAAAGTCAGTCTTCCCTGCTTGTCATCAATAACAGACTCAACCCGGCCCATCCGGAATTGGACATTGAGGTCGGCAACCTTTTCGTCAAGGATTGATCCTTTTAGTTCTGGTTCGACGTCTTCGTCCCATACCGCTTTCGGGTAGAGATGCAGATAATCCTGAAAACCTCGGGTTATGACTACTCCGCTAGCAAACTCGTGGCGTAATTCAGCTGGTATAGTCAGCCTTCTCTTGTCATCAAGCTTTCTTTCGAAATAATCCACCTTGGTCCCTTTGATTTATTAATTGATAGTGGTTTTTATTTTTGTGTGTTTGTTGGTAGCGATTTTGGCTACCCACGTTTACCCACTAACAAGAGCATACTACCCACTATTACCCACTTGCAAGTCTTTTTTTGGCTATTTTGCTTATATTTCTATAGTTATCCACAGAACGTTATGGCATGTGGAAAAGTACACTACATGTAGCGTCTTCACTGTTTTTGACTACGCTACATGTAGAAAAGATAGTTATTTATCTTTTTTCAAATATCAGTTCAAACATCGGCCAAAATCTTAATAAGTCAAATAAGTCCAACCAACTCTTTGGCGAGTATGGAATAATCGTGCCTAATTAGACTTCGCTCACTAGCTAATGCATCAGAAGTGTTGTATTTCCCTGGTGTTTTAGCGATAAGTGGTAAGCCTATGGCTTTATAAGTCGCCTGTTCTAGTACCTCTAAGTCAAACTCTACTATTTTTTCGCCCTCGCGCATGTATTTATTAGCTAAGTTCTTTGCTGGCTCATCAGTATTAAAGATTACATAGTCCAATACTCGATGTCCGGCAAAGCGCTCTATCTCATTCGCATAGTTATGTACCATAAATCCATCAGTTTGACGTGGCTTCGTAACTAGATTACAGACATAGGCAATTTTTGCTCTAGTACTAGCTAAAGCATCTCCTACGCCTTCTACGACCAACGCGGGTGCTAGGCTTCCGTATAAATTTCCCGGTGCTATTACTACTAGGTCTGCTTGCATTATTGAAGCTAGGCCCTTTGGAGTAATGTACGCTATTGGATCCAATGCAATATTTGGTCGCATTTGACCCTCGAAATCTAAATGTCCTATCTCATACTGGTTTTTGATGATGGTACCATCAGACCGTTTTAGAGTTAGCTTGGAATTATCTGTCGTTATAGGTAAAACCCTGCCCTGTATATTCAATACATTACTAGCAACAGATACAGCTTCTTCAAAACTTGAGGTCATTCGCTCAACAGTACTTAAAAAAATATTCCCGAAACTATGTCCACGAAATGATCCCTCTGAAAACCGATAATTAAACAGCTCTCTCAGACGAGAAGAGTCACTGAGCGCCACCAGGCACTGACGGACATCACCAGGTGGCAATACACCAAGCTCATCCCTCAAAATTCCCGTAGATCCACCGTCATCTAGCATATTAACCAAGGCAGTGATGTTCCTTGTGTATTTTTTGAGACCTGATAAAACCGTGAAACTACCAGTTCCTCCACCGATGACTACAATATTTGGATCTGTATTATCATTCATTGCATTAAAGATATTACTGCTAGATAACAATATATGATAGGTATAATTTACAACCCCTAGCTATGTTTGATATTTTTTAGGAATTTCGACCACCAGATTGCGCTTGGTCGCACGATTCGTTTCATATCGCGTTCACGGTCGACTTTTATTAGTCCAAATTTCGGCCACCAGCCATACTTCCACTCAAAGTTGTCAAGGAGGCTCCAATGCATATAGCCTATCAGATTTACACCGGCCTTTCGAGCTACCATCAGCGCATGCATTGTCTCTTCTAGCCACCATTGTCGATATTTATCATTGGCATCTGCAACACCATTCTCAGTTACCATAATTGGTTTACGATACCTCATCCATGCATTGACTAGTACATCCGAGATACCCGCTGGCTCCATATACCAACCCAAATCATTGTGTGGATTAGATGGATTATCTCGCTTAAATCCCTGCCAATAATCGGTAAAGTAATAATTGAAGCCGATAAAATCTACGTGTTTTCTGATTCTGTCTGTCCACCACCAATTCCAAAAATAATTCGCAAACTTAGCAACCCTAGTATCTAGCCAGTGGCCAGGGCGCTTTGGCAATGCATTTCCATACTGCGTTGCTGGGCCAACTAATAAATGGGGCTTGACTGACTTCATAGCTTCGTAAGCTCGATTGTGAGCCTTGGCTAAATTGTAATACGTCAGACCAAACTTGATGGGGTTTTTTTGCTGAGGTGGCCACTCACCCGCAACATAGCTCAGAGTACTATATACATTTGGTTCGTTTATCGTCAAAACGTAGGTAATGTCATCACCAAACTCTTCGGCTATCTTCCGTGCAAAACGTACAAAACACTCGATATTACTAGACCGACTAAAGCCCCCCATTTCCTCAAACCAAACTGGCTGTGTCCAGTGCCAAAGATTTATTATTGGCTCTATACCTAGCTTCTTCAGCTCAGCAATATAGTTGTGATAGTGGTCAAATTCTTTTTTGTCCCAGACTCCCTGATCTGGCTCCACCCTACTCCACTCGATTCCAAATCTAAAAGAATTCAAATTAAGCTTTTTTAATATCCTAAAATCTTCCCCATAGCGCCTATAGTGATCTACACCCTTACCTGCCACGTAGTTCTCTGGAGTTTCTGCCTGATCCTTAAACTCCATCCAATCAGGCATCCATCTCAATCTATCTGGAGCGGTTTGAGCCAGTTCACTTGCATTGTCTAATTCATAAACAGTCCATTGATCAAAATTACCACCCTCTACCTGATGCCCTGATGTACTAGCTCCCCACAAAAAATCTTTTGGAAAGCTATACTCAGTAAAAATCTTGTCTGTCTTTTTTGTCATATCCGCTTCTATTGTAACAGATTAGCAATGATGACCAGAAAGCCCCGGCCCATATCAGTGAGGCC
>JAKQIK010000018.1 GCA_029557395.1 bacterium | reverse complement strand
CTATGAATGCACCATTACAAATAACGATCAACCAGGCAAGCTAATAGTCAAAAAGACTGTTATCAACGACAATGGTGGTACTATGTCAGCCGAAGATTTCAGCTTTAATATTAGCGGGCATGAAGGAAGCTATAGTTTTGAAAAAGATGGTGTGAAAGAAGTATTAGTTGCCAACGGTAAATACAACGTTTACGAAAATGAAACGAATGAGTATGCTACGACATACAACAACTGTTCTAACTTAGATATACCAAATGGAGTGACAGTAACTTGTGAAATAACAAATAATGATATCGCTCCGAAGATTTCTGTTGCTAAATACATTGTGACTCAAGATGAACCAGACTACGAGGTAGCCTTTGACTTCAACGTGAGTGGTCCTGGAGATTACAGCAATAACTTTAGCCTTAGTCACGGTCAAGATAAGAATTTAACCGACCTACAAGCTGGAGAATACACAGTAAGCGAGGCCTCCACTGAGGGTTGGTCTACAGATCAAGAAACAGTTTGTAAAGTTGATACTGGTGAAGGTTGGTATCCTTTAGAATCAATGACATTCGAAGCCGAACTAGGGCAAGTCTATAGGTGTGTATTTGTTAACAAAAGGCATGCCTCAATATCTGGATATAAATTTAATGATCTTGATAACAATGGCAAATGGAACAAAGCTCAAGAGCCTGGCATTGAAAAATGGGAAATAACCCTAAAGAAAAATACTTGTGACGAAAGAGGTTCTGATTACATAGCCGAAAGGTCTGTTTTGAAAAAAATATCTAGAGAAGACGACTGTGAAGATGGCGACAGTGTTCAAGTTGCTACCGTTCTAACAGATGCAAATGGTGCCTACACCTTCAAGGATCTATTACCCGGAACCTACACAGTATGTGAGACCCAACAAGCAGGCTGGACACAGACATTCCCAGCAGAAAAATGCTACCAATTCGAACTAGACTACTGCACAAAGGTAATCGATGTAAACTTTGGTAACTACAAGACGCCAGAAGAAGGTGGAGCTGTCCTTGGTAGCAATACAGTAACTCCAACTAAACTAACAAACACTGGCACTCAGTCACTCAACATACTGTTGATTGCACTATCTATCATTGGTGTTACTAGTATGATTGGATTCTTAGCTACAAAAGAAAACTCCTAAAAACAAACCTACTAAGCTAACTGGTAAGCAGGCTACAAAAATATTCGTAGCCTGTTTTACTTTGTATAAAATAGTGCTATAATAACCTCTGTTGTTATGCGGGTGTGGTATAACGTTTATTATTCCTGCCTTCCAAGCAGGCGACGAGGGTTAGATTCCCTCCACCCGCACCAAAACATTGAAACTTTGGTATGCCCCGGTAGCTCAGCGGATTAGAGCAATGGGCTTCTATCCCACAGGTCGGGGTGAAAAGTGCCAGTGGCACTTTGCAAGGGAGTCCACTCTTGAAAACTTGTTTTCAAAGATGTGGCGACGGGCCTGCCGAAGGTAGGTCGGTTCAGAATCGAACCCCTTTAACAAAATAACAATGGTACTCGCCCCGGTAGCTCAGCGGATTAGAGCAATGGGCTTCTATCCCACAGGTCGGGGGTTCGATTCCCTCCCGGGGTACCAATAAAAATACCTCAAGCTACTTGAGGTATTTTTATTGGTACCCAAACTCAAATTGACACAGACCGAACTTACAGCAGTGTACTCCAGTAATACCAAAAACGTGTAATGAGTATCAAAAATATAATTGCGTACCAACCTATCAAAATATTACCGTGGTTTTTTTGGACAAACTTGTTAAAGTCCCTGTTGCCGATCTTAATGTTACCAGTACGCAGATTGTATAATGTCACATACCAGAATATTGGAATTACTACCATCCAAGTGACAAAACACCACGGACAAATAGCATTTATTCGAAATACCCCTTGGAAAAAAAGATAATGCATGAACAACACGCCAACAGTTGCAAAAACTTGGGCCACCTGCCATAGCCAACGTTTGAATATCGCCCCACTCGCCATAATAAAACCAAAAGAAATCAAAGCTGTAAACGCTATAATTCCAAATATTGTGTTTGGCATACCAAAAAGACTCGCCTGTTCTGTCTTCATGACCGACCCACAGCTCAGTATCGGATTAATGTTACATAGTGGATTGTAGCCAGGGTTTTGTAGAACTTTTATCTTGTCGTGTGTCAGTAGCAAAGAAGCGATGAGCCCTATAGCACCACCCACTATCATAATATATGGCAATACCTGCTCTAGTTTTTGGCCTTTTAATTTTTTCGAGCTCATATTATCCAAAATACCCTTCATTAGGTCCATTATATACTACAACTGCTGCGGGAAAAAAAATGTCCTCCACAATTATTAGCACTTTATCATGATTTATGCTAAAATAACCCCTGTTATCCATGGTGCCTATAGCTTAGTTGGTTAAAGCGTCGGGTTGTGGTTCCGAAGATCGAGGGTTCAAGTCCCTTTAGGCACCCCATACAATATTAGTGATTACACCCTTCTCTAGGGTGTTTTTTGATTAATTGTCCTTTAAGTTATAAGCAATTTAGAATAAGCTCAGAACAAACAGAGTGACAAGTGGCAAGGCCAAATTATCTAACCCAAAAACAGCTATATTCTCTACACAAACAAGAGCAAGGGGCAACATAATAAACAGCGGCCATAGTTGTGCTGGCATGACAAAATAGCTATCGGCAATCAAACCAGCAACCAAAATAACTATAGATGTTAGGAAAAAAGTTAAACTACCAATAACAGACTTCGGTTGCGAAAATAGGTAATATTTACCGTGCTTATCACCATAAGTAACACCCACCAAAGCAGCTAGGCCGTCGGCCAAGCTGACTTGTAGCATACAGATTGCAAAAATCCATGGATCTGGCTGAAACAGCGCTAGAGCAAACACTCCAACCCCGAACAAAACATCCCCCCAGCTCTTGCGACGGACCGAATGAATAGCATGAAATACATCGACATACCTATTTATTGCATTGCCCACTACAAAACCAACCGCCAGTAGCATTATCCACTTATAATCAACCCAGAACGGTAAAAAAGCTATAAATACACCGCAGGTAATATGTACGAATTTCCTAGCAAGTTCATCTTTGATATGTGCCTTTTTCCAAAAAACTTCAGATAAAGCCAATATTACGGCAATAACAACCGCAGCGATAAGAGCATTTAGCATAAGTTCATTATACCCGAGATAATAAAAACTAAAACAATCGATCAAAAAACTACCTAGGTATTAATAAACCAACCCTCATGGAGTGGTCAAAAGATGACCAGACTTCAAAAGATATACATAACCAAAGGACGCTTTACATAGACGAGTTACAAGAACGGTATGCAATGACCAAACGACATAGGATTGCTGTGTTTGGCGAGGTGCTGAGCCGTGCAAAAGCGGAACTTGATAAGCGTAACCTGTCAGAAATGTCTACCGATAAACTTATAACTATGGTTATAAAATTGAGCGATACACTGAGGCAGGACGAAACCGAGCTTGAACTACACGGTGATAATGAATTACCTATGTTTGGACTTGGTGAAATGACTAAGTGGAAGATTTGACCAAAAGTTGCCTATCTGACCCACATGCACTTTTTACGTCCGGATAGGGTGAGCAAGCGCCATAGGCAAGCCAACGGCTCCCTATAAAGCGCCCTGGAGGACAAAAAGTGCATGTGGGTCAGGTTGCCTATAATTTTACCTCTCAAAAGAGTAAAATATAGTTATGAAACAATTCGTAAAACTACAAAAATTGAACACTGGTGACCGAGTTGCCGTAATATCACCGTCAAATGGTTTACCACAAATATTCCCCCACCCCTTTGAGCTTGGGCTTGAACGCTTGCGAGATGTATTTGGGCTTGTTCCAAAAGAGTACCCAACCACTAGAATTATGGGTGCACCCCTCAAAGACCGAGCCAGAGATGTTATGGACGCCTTTGCTGACCCTAGTAACAAAGCAGTCTTTACTTCTATCGGTGGCGAAGACCAGATACAGCTAATCAAATACCTTGAACCCCAAGTATTTATTGATAACCCCAAACCTTTCTTGGGTTACAGTGATAACACCCACCTGCATAACTTCTTGTGGAATTTAGGCATACCAAGCTACTACGGCGGTGCAATTATGACTAATTTTGGAATGAATGTTGAGATGTTCTCTATGACAGTAGCGTCAATAAAAAACGCCCTATTTGTAGGTGATGAGTACGAAGTAAAAGCCAGTGAACAATACAATGATATTGGTCTAGACTGGTCTGATAAATCAAATCTTGAACTACCTAGAACAATGGAAAAGAATGACGGCTTGTATTGGGACGGTGAGGGCGAAGTTGAGGGTATTCTTTGGGGTGGCTGTGTTGAGTCACTTATTTTTCAATCTACCGTTGGCAGATACCTGCCAAAAGATGACGACTTAGACGGCGTAGTGTTATTTATTGAAACAGCGGAAGATATACCAGAGACTTGGATACCTGCATACTTACTTCGTGGGTTTGGTGAAAGAGGTTGGTTTGACAAGATAAAAGCCGTCATAGTCGGTCGTCCAAAAGCGTGGGAGTTTGATAAGCCAAATACTGCTGAACAAAAAGCAAAGTACCGCAAAGAACAAAGGGACGAGATAGTTGGCTCAATCAGGCAATACAATGCAAACATACCAATTATTCAAAACCTAGATTTTGGGCATAGCGACCCACAAATACTTTTGCCTAACGGTGGTAAAATCAAAATCAATACCCAAGAAAAATCCATAAAACTAGTTATGTAGCTACCCTATGGCTAACCCAAAAAGAGAAACACGCAAAGGTAAAAAGATTGTACGAGTACCTTTGACTACTGCACAACAACAAAAAGCCGAGCAATTAGTAGCCGAAAGCCTCGAAGATAACCCTGATGTATTCAACTTGCCTGAAAGCAAGCGAAGTATTGACGACCTGACTAATTACTATGCCAAAACCATTGAGGGCAGTACACACATTTTACCCAAAGAAAAACGCCGTTATATTATCTATCTACGCAAGTCCACAGATGACGAGGCAAAGCAAGTTAGGTCATTAGAAGACCAAGAAACAGAGTGCCTTACCCTTGCTGACCAACTCAAAATCGCTGTACGGAAAGAAGATATTTACAAGGAAAGTGCCTCTGCTAAAAAATCTGGTAACCGTCCAATCTTTGACGACATACTGCTAGGCTTCAAGACTGGCAAATATCACGGCTTGCTAGCGTGGTCACCTGACCGACTGTCACGCAATATGAAAGAGGCTAGTGACATCATTGAGATGATTGACTTAGAACAGATACAAGATTTGCATTTCAAAACCTACCAGTTTGATAACACACCTAATGGCAAAATGCTACTAGGCATACTATTCGCTACCTCTAAGCAGTATTCAGACAAATTAGCCGTTGATGTAGCCAGAGGTATTACAGGCTCAATCAAAGACGGTAAGTATGTTGGACAGGTCAAAAAAGGCTACTATGCCGACACCAACAACGGGCGTTTTATGCCAGATGGTGTACACTGGCAGTTACTACGTCAAGCGGTCATTATGAGGCTATATGAGGGCAAGGCTAATCAAGAGGTTGCTGACTATCTAAACAACTCACATTTCAGCTACCGCAAGCACCAAGACGACGATTATAAGCTAGCGAAAATGGACAAGAAAACTGTTGGATTAGCATTCAACGACCCTTTTTACTTTGGTATGTATAAGTACGGTGACAACATTGCTAACCTAAATGAGCTATATAACTTCCTACCCCTCTTTACACCTGATGAGTTTATTGCACTTAGCCGTAATACAGCCGACAACTTTAATGAGCAGTTTGTGGTCGCTCAACCAGTGCTAAGCGGTTAGACTTTGGCTTACTGCGTGAAAAGGTAATCTGTGACTACTGTGACAAGATTATGATATTCCAACGCACCAAGCTGACTAAGGGCAAGAACGCTGGTCACTATATGCTTAGTTTCTATTGTCGCAATAAGGAATGTATACGCCATAACGAAACAGAAGCAGTAAAAAAGTACGGTAAAAAGCTGTCTAAAAGTATCAGGGCAAAATATGTTGTGTCACATATTGAATGGACACTACGCCACTGCACCAAACAGAGTGAAAAAGCCTACAAGATGTATATAGGACGGCTAGAACAAAAGTTGGTAGTTGACAAGGAAATAGCCAAACGCAAGCTGTCAGACGCTAAGAGTGAGCTGAAAAAGCAAGAAACCCTGTATGCCAAGTACCAGAACCTGCAACTTATTAGCCTAGCCGACTACAACAAACACCATAAGGGTAAATTAGAGTTTCACCAGAACCTGATAAATGTTTCTACTTCTAATGTAAATACGCTTGAAACAGAGGTAGAAAAGCTAAATCAAGGACTACCAACACGCCAGCAGTTTATTGAACTAGTCAGGTCGTATCTGGAAACACTACTAACAACTACCGATTTGATTGAGGAAGATACTGTATATCAGGAATTAGTGTTGAACCTGCGAGCTGGTGATGACGCTGTATCTGTTATAAAGCTAAATCCACCATACGATTTGATGGTGGATGTAGCAAAAATATCTCTTGGTCGGGGTGAGAGGACTTGAACCTCCGACCTCGCGGTCCCAAACCGCGCGCGCTAGCCAACTGCGCCACACCCCGTCAAAATTACTAGGTTATTATAACAATAAATAGTAGGGTTAACAATGGGCATAACTGGCACGGACTCCTATGCTACTCAACTAATCTTGCGAAACGTACAATACCGAGTCATAGCATACAAGAGTCAGCGCACACCCACCCCAGCGGCACGATCGTTGTTGTTCGCTGGATTAACTTCATCAGCATTGAAGTTCGCAAAGAAGGCGTTATCGGCATCATCAGGAAAAGCCGAAGCGGACCACAGATTGCCGTTGTCACCCTGGTCATCGAAGCCCTCGTTCCAGTTGCCGGAGAAAAAACAGATGAGGCGTACGCAAAACAATACTGCTCATTATACGACCTTTAGCTTACCAAAGATAGGAGAGGTTAGGTAGCGCTCCCCTAGCAAGAACTAGTTTTCACCAGTGAGTATCGTCTCTTGAATTATGCTTATTTAGTAAAAATAGATTAGACATTAGACCCCTATATGGCTACCTAAAACATCTAGCCAACTTATTACCTAGCACTATGTTAGTATACTCGATTTACGAAAGAAAGTAGCTATTTAATGATGTCAAAAGCTTGTTATGCTTATAATGCTTAACTAATCCTCGATATGACGCATCAGTCGCTCGCGGACAATCTTTTTGAGATAAAGCACGAATTAAGTTTGTTTTTAGTCTTTTACCTGGTTGTATCCTATGCGGATACACAACTGTTCCCAAGAACGGAACTCCTTTTTCATAGCTTTGCAAAAATAACTTCTTGGGGTGTAGGGTTAATTCAAGCTCTGTAGACAAATAATGCTTAATATTGGCGGTAGCTTCCATTAACTGTTCCTTGCTACTGTGGACAATATAAAAATCATCAACATAACGCCCGTAATGCTTGAAACCAAGCTCAAGCGTGACGTATCTATCCAGTTGGTCAAGGTAAATATTGCTAATTAATTGGGAGGTTAAGTTACCAATGGCAATGCCTTTACCCTTTGGCTGATGAAATAGACTTTTACTGGATGGCAAACCCTTCCAGGCACTGCGTGGACAGTTAAACCTAACATCTTTTAGTGGATCGTTAAACAAAATTATCTTCCATAAAAACTTACATACTTGATATACATAACCTTTGCCATCAAATTGCCTATCTATTCCCCATAAAGCCCTTTGGTAAATAAGACTACGATTCAAGCTCATAAAATAGCCCAGGATATCTAATTTTAATATATAAGCAGGTTGGGTGTAATTACGACTTTCGGAGCGAATATGATGATCTAGTCGACGTATGCCATAAAGAGTACCTTTTCCAACTCGACAACTGTAGCTATCCTCTATAAAGCGTGTGTTCCACCAGGGGTTAACTTGATTAAACAAAAAGTGATGTACTATACGATCACGAAAATTGGCGGCAAATATCTCGCGCTGGATTGGTTTGTTGACTATAAAAGCCGTCGATGGTCGTGGCGAATAGGTCCTGTCGTGTATCTCGTGTGCCAAGTTGACCATCTCTTGCTTGGCAATCTTGGAAAAAGCAACAACTTCGGTCTTGTTTGTCTTTCCTAATTTTGCCAAATCATATGCTCTGCTTAGCTCTTTTGTTAGCCAGCCTATCCTATCTAATTTTGTTCGGTGTCTAGTATCTTTTTGCATCATTGTTAAACTACGGTTGTTAACATTGTTTATATCTTTTACTATTCAATTCACAAAAAGTTTATTTCTAGCTACCCCAGTCGACGCGGCGGGGACTGACCTGGTCAGGTCAGTCCGCCATGCCTTGCTTTGTGGGGTAGCTAGACAGTAGCCTAAAGGCTACTGCAAGAGACAGCGCACACCCACCCCAGCGGCACGATCGACGCCGTTCGCTGGATAAACTTCATCAGCATTGAAGACCGCAAAGAAGGCGAAAACGGCATCATCAGGAATAGCCGAAGCGGACCACAGAACGCCGACGTCACCCTGGCCATCGAAGCCCTCGATCCAGCCGCCGGAGAAAGTGCTCTTAAATGGTCCATTGTATTGCCAGGCTTGGTAGTAATCCCAATAGTTATTTAGGTAGGTTACATCTTGACCATTAGTGAAACCAGCCATTTTAGCACTGAGTTCATTAAACTCGTTAGTTGGTGACGGGTTGCCCGTGTTGGTGTCATGGCCACCTTTTGGTAGTCGCCAGTTAGCGGGACAGATGGAATATGGGGCATCACCAGCAGTTTCATCATGGCTGGTTCGTGTTTCACCGGCTGTAACAGCACTCCAGTTGTAGAGATAGCCGTAGTCTGTAGACGATTTGTCAGCTGTGTCTCCTGGGATTGGTCCATAGGTATATGGAGTGTCGTAGTCATTGCCTGGGTCAGTGCTGTTATCTATGCTATGTGAGTCATTTCTTAGTTGTGGTAATGTGAAGTTTTGGCTTATGTTAGTGTCGGTTGGGGTTAGGGTTAGGGTACTTGATATGGAGCCTAGTCTGAGGTTGTTTAGCATCCAACAGTTGTTGTCAGCTAGTTTGGCTATTTGGTAGTCTGTGCCTGATCCTCTTGGGTCGTTTAGGGTTATGATGGCTTCTGGGTTAGAGCCTGTGTAGGTTGTTAGGTTGTTGCATTGCTGTCTTGTGAAGGTTTGCATGGATAGGACTTGGGAAGTTGATGTATTGTCATGAGCTTCATACACCAAGCGTAGGTTCTTTTTGCCTGGCTTGACAGAAGAATCTATCTTGAGATATATGGTGATGTTTATGGTGTCTGGGCCAGAGGCAACAGAAGTAGTCTGCAGGACTAGCGGAGCCTGGCCGACACCTAACGGCGTCGGGCTGGCGACCGATCCACCGCTGAGACTAATCTCTATGCCTGGTTCGGGTTGAGCTAATGATGCAGTAAGAGTATAGCCAGTGGTATTAGCAGTACTAGCAGAGATAGTAGTATTAGTGGTAACGGTATTATTGCCTGTTGGTATTGATACGGTCAGATTGTCTTGACCAGCAGACAAGGCTAAGGTAGGGTCTGCCGAGACTCTGGACAGGGCTACTGTAAATACAGTGGCTAGTAGTAATGGTAGTAATAGTACCAAGAAACGATGGTCTAGCTTGTGGCTGAGCTTATGACCTAGTTTATGGTTAAGTGTAGAGGGATGATGTCTGTATAGTCTATATAGCCCTCTGTGACGGGTAAGATAGATAAATAGTATACTTAGGAGTATTAAGCAAATACCGGCTATGATTTGAGCAATCATGCCGGTAGAGCCTGTTTTAGCAAGACCACCACTACCTACTACCAGGTTTATGGTTTGGGATATAGACTTGTCCATATTATGTATTTCTCCCTGTGTTTTTGATGTTAATGCTTATGTATGAGGATATATAATGTTTTATTATTAGTCAAGTAATTTGTTTGTATAGATCTAAATTAACTCAGTAGTGAGAAAGAAGTAATACGCATGTATGTATAGCGAAAAACATGAAAATATGATAAAATTTGGATACGATGAAGTACTTATCAATATTCTTCACTATTTTGTTTATTTGGGTGGCAGTAATATTGATGGCTCTAACGCGCGAAAATTCCTCTGAGATATTTCAGCTCTATTTTGTAGTTATGGTTAGCACGGTAATCCTTTTTCTTATTGGATTTGCCAAAAAATAGGAGTTTCTGATGGCAAAAACTCCTTATGACAAGGCTATAGCCAGCATAAAACGATCAAGGACAAAAAGGCTTGCCAGATTAATTACAAAATCATACCTACTTTACAGGCGTAAACAAGACGAACAAATGTACAATTTAATCTGTGAAGAGTTCATGTCGCTTGGTGGTGTGTACGTCAAATTCTTGCAGGGCGTATTACTACGCTCAACAATAATGAAAAAATGGCATAACCCCGAAAAACTCAATATTTTTGAAAACCTAGATCATGAGCCACTTGATATTGGCCAGCTGCTCCAAACAGAACTCGGCAAAGATAGACTTTCTAACATTGCACTCATTCAGCCAGAACCCTTTGCGGCTGGTAGTTTTGGCCAGGTTTATTATGCAAGATTAAGATCTGGGGAAACTGTCATCGTAAAGGTTCTCCGACCTATGGTGCGCGAACTACTCAAGCATGATCTGAAGCTACTATCTAGGTTTTATAAGACTTTTTTTATCAAAATGAATAAGAATATGGCGGTAGACATAGACACCGCCTTCAAAGAATTTGCCCAGGCCACACTGCGCGAGACGGACTATAAACAAGAAGCAGGGTTTGCGACAGAAATGTATCAAAGATACAAAAATCACCCTACTATATTTGTGCCAAAAACATATCTCGAGCTTTGTACCGACAACATCATTGTTCAAGATTACGTAGATGGCGTTTCTATGGCCCATATCGTAAAAATGCATGAAGACGGTGTCGATCCTGTTCAATATGCGCACGATACTACAGGTAGTGATTTGACATTCCTACTACGAGAATATGGTTACGAATCATTGATTGGGATATTTGAAATGAGCAAGATTCAAGGAGACCCACATCCTGGCAATCTACGAGTCATGAAAAATAACCGAATTGGATTAATTGATTTCGGCATTAGTGCAAAACCACCCACTGATATGCATGGTATGTATGGATTATTAGAAAGTTATAACGGTATGTTAGAAGGTTCGCAATCGGCTATCGATATGTTCGAACACGGCCTAAGATTTTTTGTGAATGATTTGTATAGGTCTCTGCGAACTATTGGTGATTATTTAGATAAAGGTGGAGATAGGGATTACGTAAACGAAGTTAGCAAAGTAGCCGGAAAAGTTTTTTATGAGGCAACTGGTACAGATATTATCACACTTGGCAAAAGTAATGATGACGCCAGTGTAATAATAGCCATAAACAAACTAGTCAACAAAGGTAACCGATTTGGGCTAGTGGTCAAGCTAGAGGCCTCTGACATGCTACGTGCTATCCAAACTTACACATCAATGCTAAGTAGTCTAGGATTATACCAAAAAGTTATGCCAGAGACTCTAGACAAAGCCATCAAACACATACGCGAAGAATTTCCAGAAGTTGCTATCGACAACAGTGAATCGATGGATATCTCTACGGCTATCGAAAATATTAGTAATTGGCTAGAAAGGGTGGCAGACAGAGATCCAATGCTTTTTAGTCAATTGGCCGAGACTATACGTAGTCAATCCAAGAGCAAAGATGTACAATTAGAATTAGAAGGAGAAAATAATGCTTAAAGAATTTATTTTATTCATAAAATATCCTTATACGGCTGGTGTAATCGGTATTATTTGGCTTGGTAGCGCGGCTCTGTTGGCAATCGATAGCGAGCTTTCTTTGGTGGCTGTTGTCTCTATAAATATGATAGCCAGTATACTAATAGCTGGATTTGGTTTTCGTGGCAAGGGTGAGTTATAACACGCACCTATTTTGAAGTGGTAATTATCGCCAAAACCAAGATATTTCTACGTCGTACCAAAAGTACGCCTTCGAAATAGTTTCTGATTTTGACAAAAATTACCCTTGACTCAAATTTAGGTGCTTAGTAGTGATTGGTTTAGGTCAATCTAGGATTTTTTGGATCCGGAGTATCGAGTTCGCTCTACCCGTGTCTTTATCAACGTCTATTAGCATGGCGTTAAATTGTCTCGGTCCGTCTAGTTCAATTTCGTTCTTGGTTTGAATATTGTCACGCCAGCGAGGAATCACACTATCAAATTTGACACCCAGGCTGCTATGAATCGTGCCGCACATGCCGACATCGGTAACATGAGCAGTACCATTTGGTAAAATCATCGCATCATCAGTTGGTACATGCCAATGATCGCCGATGACTGCAGACACCCTACCATCTAAATAATAGCCGATGATACGCTTTTCGCTACTATAATCACCATGGAAGTTTACAATAGTTGCCACCCTATCATCATCTTGATTTTCAGCAAGTATCTTGTCAATTGTACCTAGTGGATTATCTATATCGATAGGACTGCCAACCTTTTCGCCCATGAGCGATACTACAAGCACCCTACCCTTTTTTGTATCAATATACTTGTAGCCAGGCCCAGGGCAGTCTGTCATATTGGCTGGGCCAATCACTGACTGACTTGGGTCTTCTAGCGCTGGATGGAGTTCAGTGAGTTTTGGTGTGTGATTCCCACCAGTAAAGAAATCTATGCCTATCTCTTGGAGCCTCTTCATATCAGCCAGCGACATGCTTTTGCCACCGGTCACATTCTCTGCCTGAGCGATAACCAAATCGATTGATTCTGTATGTCTTAGCTCAGGCAAAACCTGCTCTACGATTTCTATGCCTGGCTCGGCCATGACATCACCGATATAAAGAACTCTCATGTATTATCTCGTCTATTTAGCGAATTCTATTGCTCTGGTTTCGCGGATTACGTTTACCTTGATAGTTCCTGGATATTGCATTGTACTTTCGATCTTGGTTGCAATATCGCGAGCCATTTTGATAGCGGTCAAATCATCAACACTCTGTGGCTTCACAAACACACGCACCTCACGACCAGCAGAGATAGCGTAGGCTTTGTCTACGCCCTGGAATCCAAGCGCTGTATTTTCTAAATCACGCATACGCTCGCCAAAATTCTCGGCTGATATGTTCCTAGCGCCGGGTCGGGCTGCGCTAATAGCATCAACCACTCGTACGATGAGAGCTTCAACAGTAGTAGCCTCGACATCATCATGATGCTGTTCAGCCGCAAGGGCGATAGCTTCTGGAGCACCATACTTACGTAGCATCTCGCCACTGATATGGTGATGCTTGCCTTCCATTTTATGAGTTAAGGCTTTTCCAAGATCATGTACTAGGGCTGCGTATTTGGCAGTCTTGACATCCGCGCCTATTTGATCGGCTATTAGGCCGGCGATATGAGCCATCTCGGTCGAGTGTTTTAGTACATTTTGACCATAAGAAGTACGATACTTTAGCTCACCAAGCAACTGCATTATTTCTTTCGGAATACCGATTACGCCAACTTCCCTGGCTGCGTCCTCGGCTGCGTGCATTACGTCTTTTTGGACTTGTTTTTGAGCTTTTTCGACAACCTCTTCTATGCGACCAGGATGGACACGACCGTCTTTTAGTAGCATCTCGAGCGCAACCCGCGCCACTTCACGCCGTACCGGGTCAAATGAACTAAGTATAATCATACCCGGCGTATCGTCAACCATGATATCAACACCAGTAGCACGCTGTAGAGCCTGGATATTACGACCCTCTTTGCCGATAATTCTACCCTTCATCTCTTCGTCTTCGAGTTTTACTGCAGTTACAGTTCGCTCAGCAGTAACCTCGCTAGCCATTCTCTCCATGGCAGTAGTAATAATTAGGGCAGCCTGTTCCTCTGCCTGATCCTTGGCTTCGTTCTGCAACTTTGTTATCAAACCAGTTAAGTCATTTTTTATATCACGTTCTGTCATCTGCATAAGCTTGTCAGTAGCTTCTTTTTTGGTTAGTTTAGCTACTTTTTCTAATTTTTCTTGTTGCTTTACTCTTATGGACCTGATTTCTTCTTTGAGTGATTCAACTTCATCCTCACTCTTTCGGAGTGCCTCTGAACGTTTATCTATGGTGTCTAATTTTTTGTCGAGTGATTCCTCTCGGTCTCTTAGGCGCGATTCAATTTCTTTTACCTCTTTACGCCTTTGTTGCTCATCTTTGCGCGCTTTTTCGGCTATCTCGGAGGCTTCGTCTCTAGCCTTCTTGAGAACCTGGTCAGCTTCTTTTTTTGCTTTTTTTAGCTCTTTTTCGGCTGCATCTTCGGCTGAACCAAGTTTTTTCTTGGTAATGACAACATTAGCACCATAACCAGCGCCAATACCAACAATGCCTAGTAGTATAGCTGGCAACATACTTCTCTCCTTTTCGTATGACCAATCAGTCAGCTCAGATCAGGCAATCACTATCACTTCATTAGCCTATATCGTATCGCAGACATTTTGTCTAAAATAATAAAAATCGTTAAAACTATGTGTCAGGATTCCCAAAAACGAATATCCTAAACCCAGGATAACACTTTTAGATGAATCATTGTAGTATTTTTTTATTTCTTTGGCTGAGTAATGTGCACTGGTGCACCATATTCAGGAGTAATAATATTGTTTGTATCATTAGACATCAAAGAAGATAGACCACGAGATATCCAATCCTGTTCAGTCTCTACGCCAACAATAGGTATAGACAAGCTATAGGCTAGTGTATTAGCAACACTCAGACCAATTCTAAGGCCAGTAAAACTACCCGGACCCCGGTAGCATATAATCCCCTGTATATCACCTAGCGACATATCATTACCCTCAATAAGCTCATTGATTTTTGAGCTAATTGTTTCGGCTAGCATACGGTGAGCTTCCCAGGCTATATAGTCCAGCTGTAGGCCATCTCTATACAACCCGACCTCTGCCTTTGGATTATCCGTCCTAAGAGTAAGTATATTCACAATAATCCCCATAAGTATTTGTATTTGTCCGGGATATCAACAATCACTTGCCGATTATCCTCTCCGCTGGATACACGGTCTATACTAATCCTTATCATATCAGCAGGTAACGATTCATCAATTATATCGCCCCATTCTATCAAGATAACTACCTTAGGGTCTTCGGTTAACTCACGTAATTCTTGTTCGACAACACCACCCTCTTGCAAACGATAAAAATCAAAATGATAAACTTTAATATCATTTTTGGCATCATAAACATTACTGACGGTAAATGTAGGACTAGAGACTACATCCTGACTACTTAGGCCTTTGGCTATTCCCTTGGAAAGCGTTGTCTTACCACCACCCAAATCGCTAGATAATAAGAATATTTCGCCACCCTTACACTTGGCGCCTAATTTCTCGCCTATTCTTGAAGTATCTTCGGAGCTCGTAGATTTTGTTTGATATGTCATACCGGTATTCATACAATGCATAGCCTATCGCAGTCAACCCGACTACTGCAAGCACAACTGAATTAACCGGCATCTTATCGGCCAATTTATGTGGAGCTGAATCCGAGCCAGCCTCACCTGCGCCACCTTTTGTGCTACTAATACCAAGGACCGTTGCTACCTGTTTTGCTTTTGTATTTGATCCGGTAGACGACAAAACATTTATTTCATTAGGCGTAGGTACACTCGTCCATACCCACTTGCCACTATCTAGTGCCCATGATTGACCGTCTTTTGCCTTTGTATATGGTTCACTCTGAGTGATAACTTTGTCATTTGGGTCAAGTAGCCAAACCTGTGCCTCAGTATTTGATAAACTGATACTCGTCTCACCAGACGTAAAAGCCTTGAACTGCTTTGATGATAAGACAGTACCTTCGGAGAAAGTATATTTCTTTGGATTTTTACTGCCAAAAGCTAGCTTAAATCCAGTCAAATCAAAGTTTGAGTCATTGGGATTGTAAAGCTCGATAAACTCATCATCGGCGTCTGTTTGTGGACTAGCTGGATTGGGAAGAATTTCATTGATCACCGGAGCCATCTTGCCAATATTTCGGTTTACCTTATTACTCGAGCTCGAAGTGGTGGTAGCTACTCTACGTACAGGTGGAAGCGTACTACCAAGAAATACATAATCTCCTGATTCGCCTTGTTCATCAACAGCACCAACACCTGTCTCATACTGACAAGGATTTGATGCCGATGGCCAAGTTTCTACCCAGGTTCCTTCGTTGTCTTGCAAAAAAGAATTTGGTTTAGAAGAAGGCAACTGCACTACGTTATTATTGTTTGCGACAGCGCTCTTTGACCAAGCAAAGCTATCGAGCACACGACTACTGAACTGGCCACCGACCTCTGATTGTTCTAAATAAATTATCTGTAGCATACCCGAGGTAGTACTAAAACCCAATGAAGCTGAAGCCACGGTAGTCTGATAGCAAAGTGTAACTGCACTATCATTAACCATATAATATTCATTTGGAGCGAGTTGACCGCTTAATGATATTAGCTTACTACTGGTTGCCTTGGATAAATCATAATTATTATAATAAGCTATCTGTACACGACTCATGTCCATCGCATTCAAACCAGTATTCTTGAGCTCCAAAAACTGGCCAGCCGTAGATATTCGTACCTTAGTCAAGCCTAATTCATTGTCGCCAGGACTAGCACTGGCCATAGATATACCAATACTTATGGTCGACAGCATCATTATAGTCAGCAAAAAGACTACCTGGATTATTATCGATAAATTTATTCGCCCTCTTGCCATGATTGGTTGTTATTTTATTTCGTATGACTACAGATGCAAGCATGAGCAAAACATTTTCATATTTTTTACAACATCAAGGGCTGTTTTGCTCAAGAAGTCGTATAATCAAATATATGCTTAAGCTAAGTCAAAATATTACCGATATACCCATCATGAGCCTGCGTACTGGTCATAAAGTCGGTACTGCCAAACGGCCAATAATTAACCCCAGTAAACTTAGGGTAGAAGGCTGGTATTGTCATGATATCTTTAGTGGCCAACAATTAGTACTTCCTTTTTCAGAGGTCAGAGAGTTAATACCTCAGGGACTAGCAGTCAATGATCATGATGCCATGACCGAACCAGAAGACATAATAAGACTTCAAGAAATCATAGATATAGATTTTCAGATTATTGGAAAACAAGTTGTCACTAATCATAAACGAAAATTAGGCAAAGCAATTGATTATGCGGTCGATCCAGATACTATGAAAATCGAGAAAATCTATATTAGTCGGCCAATATACAAAAGCCTGACCGATGGTCAGCTAGTCGTAGATAGGTCACAAATTATTGAAACAACCAATAAAAAAATAATTATCCGGGACTCAGATATCAAGATTGAGTCTAGGAATATCTCACCCATACCAGCATCGGCTTAATCAGTTTTCTAATCAGTTTGGTGCCTTTTGATAGCTTGCCTAACGCTGTCGTACGAAAACCCCTGTCGATACAAATATGCAGTAAGCTTTTGTGGATCAGCCTTGTAACGTCCTATGTTTAGTTTTTTGTTTATTAGCTTTTCCAGCCTGTCAGATTCATCGTTGTTTTCATCAAAAAATGACTGTGCAGTCTGTGAGCTAATGCCTTTTTTTGACAGCTCAGCCTTAATTGCACGATCACTTTTGTTTCCGCGCCGTCGTAAATCAATCAACCACTTAGCAAAGACTGCTTCATTTAGGTATTTTTTTGACTCAAACTCTACTACAAGTCTATCTACCAGGTCTGGATCGGCTTTTTTGCGAAACATATAATCTCTGAACTCTCTAGTACTTCTGGGTCTATTCAAGACCCATTCCATGGCCCTAAGCCTCAGCTTTCCATCAGCTGAGACTTGTTTGAGTTGTTTTAACCTTGGTTCATCTATTTCTATGTTTGTCTTCAATTTCTGAGACAATAACTCATCCAAGCTCAGAGAAAAAGAATACTTGCCGTCAATAAAAACGCTCACCCTGTCCGGATTCTTGACTTGTTGTTTGATAGCTGTCAGCTTCATGATTAATATTTCTACGATAGGGGGCTTTTTCGCTACATATTAGACTTTCTAATCATAGCTAATTCTGTCCCGATTCAAAAAAGACTCTACCAGTCTCTCATCATTTATCATTAGCTCTTATTGGCATCAACGACTTGTTTGGCGATTTTTTCTAGGACTTTTGGATTTTCTTTTAGGTAATTCTTTGATGCTTCGCGACCTTGGCCAATTTTCTCGCCCTCGTAGCTGAACCATGAACCAGCTTTCTCTACTATATCTTTGTTGGTAGCAAGATCTAATACATCACCCTCGCGGGAAATACCTTCATTGTACATAATATCAAACTCAGCCTCACGAAATGGTGGAGCTATCTTATTTTTGACAACTTTTACTCTGGTGCGGTTACCGATGACTTGGTCACCTTGTTTGATTTGACTTATACGCCGAATATCCATACGTAAACTAGCATAAAACTTGAGAGCATTTCCACCAGTTGTAGTTTCTGGATTACCAAACATCACACCAATCTTCATACGTAACTGATTGATAAATATAACAGTACTCTTGCTCTTGTTGATAATAGCCGTTAATTTACGGAGCGCCTGGCTCATTAACCTAGCTTGTAACCCCATATGACTATCGCCCATATCGCCTTCTATCTCTGCCTGTGGCACAAGTGCAGCCACAGAATCAACTACAATGAGGTCAACTGCATTGCTACGAACTAAAGATTCGACTATTTCTAGCGCTTGTTCACCATTATCTGGTTGTGATACTAATAAGTTCTCTAAGTTGACACCTATCCTTTGTGCATACTGTGGATCAAGTGCGTGTTCGGCATCAATGAATGCCGCCACACCGCCTTTTTTCTGAACTTCCGCAATTGCGTGAAGGGTGAGGGTGGTTTTACCCGAGCTTTCTGGACCGTAAATCTCAATAATACGGCCTTTTGGAATACCGCCGCCAAGCGCTAAGTCAAGTGATACACTGCCGGTCGGAAAAGTCTCAACATTTTGATGATTATTATCACCCAAGCGCATAATCGTCCCCTTGCCAAACTGTTTCTCGATATGATCAACTGCTAGACCCAGGGCTTGTGCTTTACCATCTTGTTTTGGGTTATTTTCGTTGTTTGCTTTGTCAGACTGTGCTTTTGCCATCGTCATTACCCTCTCGTTATATTAATTTATACTATTGTTATATTCTGTCCAGACTTTATATGCAAGCATGAACATAATAGGTTACACCTAGGATTAATGCCCGTCAAGTTAATTTTCTGTTTCAGCACATGAACTCTTTCGTATATAATAAGCATTAACAATATGAGGATTTCGGATACCCTAGTTAAAGAATTATTACTCAAGAGTGGCAAAGTCTCGGAAGAGCAGATTAATGGTGTTCGGGAACAGTCTGGCGATAGTAAGTCTCCCCTCCAAGACCTAGTCATAAAAGCCAACATTATTTCCGAAAAAGAATTAACTAAACTATACGCAGAAGAAATAGAGGTACCTTTCGTAGAATTAGACCCTAAGAATATTAGTACTGAGATTATAAAATTAATTCCTGAACGGGTTGCTAATCAATACAAAATTGTCCTTTATGGGGTTGATGGTACTGGCGCCAAAATGTTAGCTACAGAGAATCCAGACGACGTTGAAGCTATTAACTTCATCAAGAAACAGCTGGGCGATGATATTAGGGTTGCTATAGCTACTAAGCAAAATATTTTAGCCTGCCTAGATCAATATAAAGGCGAGATAAGTACTGAGCTCACAAAGGTTATGACCCCCGAGGAATTAGCAGAAGATATTGACGAGAGCATTTCAGAAGAAGATGTTGCCGAAGACTCACCGATAGCTCAAACCGTCAACCTAGTTATCGAGTATGCCGTCAAAGCCGGAGCTAGCGATATACATATAGAACCGCGAGAAAGTTACGTTTCGGTTAGGTACAGAATAGATGGCGTACTTAAAGAGACTAACAAACTACCTAAAAAAGTTATGTCACCACTAGTGTCGAGAATAAAAATCCTTAGTAACCTCAAGATAGATGAACGTAGGGCACCACAAGATGGTCGATTTAAAATTTCTGCAAATAGTCAAATATACGCCCTACGCGTATCAACACTACCAATTGTAGATGGTGAAAAGGTTGTCATGCGTATACTCAATGAATCCAGCAAAGCATTGAGCCTAGAAGAATTGGGGTACTGGGGTAGATCGCTAGAGGACATCAATTCTGCGATATCACAACCTCATGGCATGATATTAGTTACAGGACCAACAGGCTCTGGCAAAAGCACTAGTTTGTTTAGTGTACTTTCACTGATAAATAGCCCGACTGTAAATATTTCTACAGTCGAAGACCCAGTCGAGTATCGTATACCCGGCGCTAATCAAACTCAGGTCAATCCGATTGCAGGTATGACCTTTGCTAACGGCCTCAGAGCACTACTGCGCCAAGATCCAAATGTCATTATGGTTGGAGAGATAAGAGATAGCGAAACAGCCAGCTTGGGTGTCCAGGCTGCCCTGACGGGCCATTTGGTATTTTCTACACTACATACGAATAATGCGGCTACCACTCTTCCGAGAATGCTCGATATGGGTATAGAGCCATTTTTGATTGCTAGTACTGTTAGAGCCGTGGTCGGCCAAAGGCTTGTTAGGCGACTGTGTATGGTATGCAGAGAGGCAACGGAGCTGGACGAAGAAACATTAAGAAGAGCTGAGAAAACATTTGGCATTAACGACAAGCTATCTTATGACTACATACACCAATTAGAGCAGAAAGCACTCGAAGGTGGAATTGGCAAAAGCAACAAAGGTAATGAGCCGAGCGATGAACTCAGCACATCAGAATCATCAATAAAGCGAATTTGGAAACACCACGAAAATGGCTGTGATAATTGTAATAAAACAGGTTATCGAGGACGTATTGGAATATATGAAGTCCTGAGAAATTCTGATAGCATTCAAAAATTAATCGTGTCCAATGCAACGTCCGAAGTCATTAACCAACAAGCGACCAATGAAGGCATGGTAACGATGCAACTTGATGGATTAATAAAAGCTCTTCGTGGCCAAACTACCATAGAAGAGATACTACGTGTAACAGCAACGAGCGAGAATTGATAATAAATTTATGGCCGAGTTTCAATATTTAGCAAAAGACGATAAAGGCTTAATCCAGAAGGGCTCAATTGAAGCTGAATCTAGAGATATCGCGGTGCAAACGCTGATCAAACGTGGACTAACACCACAAACAGTACAGACTATCAAAAAATCAAAAAAATCTATGGATATAAATTTACCAGGTGGCGACAGAGTGAAACCCAAGTCAATAGTAGTTTTCACCAGACAGTTCAGCACCATGATTAGCGCAGGTGTGCCGATGCTCAGAGCTCTCACGACACTAGAAGAACAAACCGATTCGAAGGGGCTCAAAAAAGCTCTCAAAAAAATAACCTCCGATGTAGAAGCAGGCACATCCCTATCAGACGCTCTAGAAAAACATCCGAAGGTCTTCTCGAATGTCTATGTCAATATGGTTAGAGCCGGTGAAACAGGTGGTATCCTGGACCAAATTATGATGCGTTTAGCTAATCAAGTCGAAAAAGACTCTGAGATTAGGGGCAAATTCAAAAGCGCAATGATATATCCCCTAGTTGTATCCTTGGTTGCTATTGGCGCAGTTGGGTTCTTGATGGTAGGTGTCGTACCTAAGCTAGCCAGTATTCTAGAAGGAGCGGGCGGCCAATTGCCAATTCAAACCAAAATCATCTTGGCAATGAGTAAGTTTATCAGTCACCAGTGGTACATTATATTAATAGCTACTTTCATGGCAATATTTGCCTTCAAAAAATTTACTTCAAAACCAGCTGGCAAATACAAATTCGACAAATTCATGTTAAAAATACCTATTTTTGGAAATATCATCATGAAAGTCAATGTTGCTAGATTTGCTCGGACATTTAGCTCGCTACTGTCTGCTGGAGTAACTGTAATTGACGCATTGGACGTCACTAGCAAGGCTCTCACAAATACAGTCGTACAAAAAGGCTTGGGTGACAGTATAAAAAGTATCAAGGATGGCTCTAATATCTCTGACGCACTTGCCAAGAGCAAAGTACTGCCCGCAATCATTATTCAGATGACGGCCGTTGGTGAAGAAACTGGCAAGCTAGGCGAAGTACTAGATAAAGTGGCTGAATTTTATGAAGAAGAAGTAAACCAAATCACAAACAGTTTAGCCTCGATAATAGAACCGATATTAATAGTCGGGCTAGGCGGTATTGTTGGCTTTATTGTCCTTAGTGTACTTGGCCCAATATTATCTATCCAAGGCACTGTTTAAACATTAAAGTAAAATAAAGTAGTTGACATTAATTCATAAGCGGTATAAATTAAGGTCATTATTAAAAAATATGCATTCTAAAGGAGTGGACTTAAAATGCGAAAAACAAATCAAAAAGGTTTTACAATCATCGAGCTCTTGGTTGTAATCGTAATTATCGGTATCTTGGTTGCCCTAACTTTGCCTAACCTATTCAGCGCACAGGCACGTGGACGCGACACAGATCGAAAGAATGAGCTTAAGAACCTACAACAAAAGCTTGAAAGATATTTCAACGATAATGATGAATATCCAGCGGCGTTGTCTAATCTTGACCCAGCACCAACAACAGATGAGACAACAGGCCCACGTAATGATGCTTATACTTATACCCC
>JAKQIK010000005.1 GCA_029557395.1 bacterium | reverse complement strand
GTGTGAGCACTGACAGTAGACTCTAGGCTTCCCATTCGTCCTTCTAGGCTTCCCATTCGTCCTTCTAGGCCGTCCATTCGTCCTTCTAGGCCGTCCATTCGTCCTTCTAGGCGATCCATTCGTCCTTCAAAACCATCCATTCGTCCTTCTAGGCGAAGAAACCCATCGGAAGTCATCTGCATCATATCTTGCAGAGTTTCCATAATCTCATCAGTTGTAATTTGTCCAGCCATAGGTAACCACTATTATAGCTAGTCTGTGCAATAATTGCCAAATACAAAACCCGTAGCAAAACAACTACGGGTCTTTATATTACTAACTTTACTCTGCTGGTGTTTCTTCGGTAGTTTCTACGGCCTCTGGCTCTCCGGCTGGCGTATCTTCTGCTACCTCTGGTTCTTCTTGCGCTGGTGCAGTACTGCGACGCTTGTCTGGATTGCGTACAGAACGTGATTTATCACCATCTATCTTTACCCAAGCTGGTAATTTTACACCTTCTTTTTTGAGGAGTATTGCTACACGACTGCTTGGTTGAGCCCCATGATCTAAATAATGTTGGGCTTTTTCTTTGTTTACCACAATTTCTTTATTATGTGGATTATAATGACCTAGAGCGGCCACGATCTTACCACTACTAGGGGTCCGGCGTGAATCCTGAACGACTACGCGGAATTGAGCATGACCCTTACGGCCAGTACGCTGAAGACGTATTACTAACATCTATAAATTCCCTTCTGTTTGAATTAATATATCCGTGATATTTTACAAAAAATCACCTCTGTTGTCAACCACCAAAACAGTCTACCGGCTTGAGTTATTTAGCTGAGTTTAATTTAGTAAGAGCTTTTTCGGCAGCCGCTTGCTGAGCAGATTGTTTGCTCGGCCCCGAGCCCTCGCCATAAAGTTCAGCCTCAACGTACACTCCAACGGTAAATATCTTGTCATGATCTGGACCAGATTCACCAATTACTTTATAAATAGGCGTATGTCCAAGTTCACTCTGAGCTAACTCTTGAAATCTCGACTTGGGATCAAGCCAAGAACCAGTCTCTAAAATCTGCTCAAATGTACTAAGTATGTGCTTATCAACCACAGCCTTGGCTGCATCGTAACCTTTGTCCAGATAAATAGCCCCAAGCACTGCCTCAAAACTATTTGCTAAAATCTGTGCTCTAGCCCTGTCCGTACCACGCTTTTCACCTCGACTTAACCTTAGATACGGCTCATACCCCAGCTTAGTTGCGGCTGCACTGATACTTTCTGTCCGCACCAGTGAACTACGCCAGTTTGTCAGTACCCCCTCTGGTTCAGAATAAGTCTTAAATAGATATTCAGTAACAATGAGCTCCAAAACAGCATCACCAAGAAACTCGAGTCTTTCGTTATGTTCTTTGACTGTATTACGATGTTCATTGAGATAAGAACGATGCGTCAAAGCTGTAATAAACAATTCTGGATTATCAAATTCTATGCCTAGACTCTCTTTTGCAAAATCTATATATCTCTGTTTATCGTGCATAATTTTCAACTAACTAGAGTTTTCCTTTTCTTATCTTATTTAATGCTACCAACATAAGTTTACCTATGTCTTCGTACTCTATTTTATCAAGTGCATCCTGAGAATCCAGCCATTTACAATCATTCATCCAATCTTCTGGCTTGAGTTTATCACTGTCGCCCTTGGCCCTAACCAAGAATATCTCTGTTGTCATCAGTACCAAGCTTGTCTGACGACGATAGCGAAAATTAATCTTTCCAAGCCATTGCAATACATCCATCTCTTGCAAACCTGTTTCTTCGCCTATTTCACGTTCTGCTGTCTGCTTTGATTCTTCGCCTTCTTCTATATGACCTTTGGGAATAGTCCAGCGATTTTTTGCATCTTGAATCAACAAAAACTGAATTCCCTCACCACCTTTAGCACGACGAAAAACAATACCACCGGCAGTCGGTTCACGGACTACCTCTGAAATTGCTGGTCGTCTTTTATTAATAAACGTCTTGAAGCCCTTGATAGGTTTTGGGCGTTTCATTATATTTTTTACAAAATTGGGTTTATTCTCATCCTTTGAGTCACCCTTGTTCTCGCTATTCATAGTATGTTCTCTTTCGGCTAATAAGCTTCAGGACTATTTTTCAGGCTTAGGGTCTGCTGTATTATCAATCTGCCTGAGTAACGAACCAAGTACACCGTTAACAAATTTTGAACTGTTTTCACCACCAAATGCTTTAGCAAGCTCAACAGCCTCATTGATAACCACCTTGGGTGGTACATCTTTGTCATGCATCAATTCGTAAGCACCGATCCTCAGTACCACTCTATCCATTCTGGCTATCTGGTTAATAGGCCATTCAGGCGCCAATGGCTGGAGTGTCTTGTCCAAATCATCAATACTACTACTAACACCTTGGGCAAGCTTCTCAATAAAATCTTTATCGTCTATATCTTCCCTGTAACGTTTCATGTTACGGGTCAATACCTCTGATAAATTAAAAGTAGTATCGCCAACTTCTTGACGAAAATCCTGCTCGTATAGTGTTTGCAGCGCAACTATGCGGCCTAAGTGCCGATTTGATGCCATATAATTGTTAACTTTCTGCTTATGGTACCTTGTTTCTACAAGTATACCTTATTCTGCCAATAAAACTAGGCTTTTGCTTTAGTTTTTGACGATTCTCTGACCGTAGTATAAGCCTTGACTGGAGATTTTGCATTAACCTGTCTTGCCAAATCAACAACCAAGTGACTACGTCTGAGACCAGTTTTACGATGTGAAGTTCGTTTCTTTGGTTTACCCATAACTAATCCTCGGATAGCTCCTTAATCTGCTAATATTAATATTTCTTAGACCCAGTATAGCTTATTCTCTAAAAAAACTCAAGCCCCTACTATTGACAAATATGTAATAATTTGATATAATGACAAGATGATAGAAAGATATCCATCACCAGATAGACTGGGTAGAAAGCCCGAAAACACAGACTTTCTAGCTAGATTTGGACGTATCGGTACTAAATTTGAAACCACAGACTATGAGGCCAGGACCTATGGCGCTCGGCGATTGGCGGTAGTTGGCGTAGCGATCGCTACCTTATTGTCTGGTCTAGGCTTATACAAATTAGACCAAATGCAAACAGAACCTATTAAAGACTGTATTGCCGAGAGAACAGGCCAAGAATTTGACATCGATATCAATCCTCAATCTGGGGAAATAATAGCCCCAGAGACTATGAATCAGGCCGAACAGACCGCTTATGAAGCCTGCATAAACGAGCAGAACTAATATGATATTTAGACGCAATCACAAACTACCTGATTTGGCACTTCAAAAGCCAGTATTTGTAGATGGTAGAGATATACAACATATCAACAATATTACCCCTGTTCCGGAGCAAAACAAAGTATTTGATTGGCGAGATTTTGAAAACCTAGCACCAGTAGTCGGCAGTATTGGCCTGAACCGAGAGGTAGCACTCGAATACCTAGAAAGCAATCCAGGCTGTGAAGCTAATTTATTGCAGGAATTATAGCTGTCTAAACTACCAAATTTACGAGCTTGTTCTTGATATAAATAGATTTTTTAACAGGATTGTTACCGATTATGGTATTAATCTTTTCATTGGCCACGGCCAAATCCAAAATATCTTGCTCTGGGCTATCTGTAGGTACCTGAATATTAGCTCTGACTTTGCCATTTACTTGGATGACTATAGTAGTAGTGTCTGAGACAAGATATTTATCCTGCCATTGGGGCCAATGATCTTTATTGACACTATATTCATAACCAAACTGACTCCATAGTTCATCCGCCGTGTGGGGTGCAAACGGAGCCACTAACTGTATTAGGCTTTTTAACGCAAAAAGCCAAGAGTTACTACCAATAAAGCCGGCCTTAGCCTTGAGCTCGTAGAGTTCATTGGTAAGCTTCATCATGGATGCTATGGCTGTGTTGTACTTTTGATTTTCTAGATCTTCGGTAACCTTTTTGATAACTGGGTGGATCAGACGCAGGACTTCCTCGGACTCAGTATTATCCTTGTCGTTGTCAATAAACTCTTGAGCAATGTTCCAAATACGATTCAAGAACCGATAGGCTCCTGGCACACCCTGCGGATCCCAGCGAATCCAAAGATCAAGTGGGGCAGCAAACATCAGATAAACCCTAAGAGAATCCGAACCGTAGCCTTGATTAATTATCTCAAGCGGGTCAACCCCATTGCCTTTTGACTTACTAAACATTTGTCCATCACTGGCCATAATCTTGCCATTGAACAAAAACTTTTTAAACGGCTCTGGGTCATCAACAAGCCCTAATTTATGAAAAAACCTGGTGATAAATCGTGCATAAATCATATGCGCTGTGGCATGGTCACCACCATTATAAAAATCTATCGGCATCCATTTATTAGCGATTGTACTATCGAAGATCTTATCTGTATTTTGAGGGTCAAAGTATCGCAAGAAGTACCAACTACTACATATGTAAGTGTCTAAGGTGTCGGTTTCGCGTTCTCCTTTGCCTCCGCATTTTGGACAATCTATTTCTAGCCAAACTTTAGCACGAGCTAGTGCACTTCGTCCATCACCACTCGGCGCGTAATCATCGAGCTCCGGCAAAACTACTGGCAACTGCTCGTCCGGCACTAAAACTGGACCGCATTTTTGGCAGTTAATTATTGGTATTGGTGCACCCCAGTATCTCTGACGACTCACCGACCAATCGCGAATCTTAAATGTCGTTTTCTCTTTAGCTAAGCCTTTCTTTTCTAAATCAGCGACAATCTTTTCTCGTGCATCACTCGACTGTATACCGTTATACTCGCCAGAATTAATCATCAGACCCTCTGACGTTATGTCATTAATTTTTGTATCAACCACTTTAGAAATATCTAACCCAAATCGAATCGCAAATTCGTTGTCGCGTTCGTCGTGAGCAGGTACGGCCATTATGGCACCGGTACCGTAACCAACCAGCACATAATCTGCTACCCAAATCGGTATTTCTTGATTATTAATAGGATTGATAGCATACGCCCCGGTAAATACCCCTGTCTTTTCTTTGCTAGCTTGGCGTTCAACCTCTGTCTTTTTGGTTGATTCTTTAACATATTTTTCGACTTCGGCCTTTTGTTCTTTAGTAGTGATTTTATCCACCAAATCGTGTTCTGAAGCTAATACCAAAAAGGTTGCTCCAAATAATGTATCTGGCCGAGTCGTAAAAACCTTTATCGCTTCACTGCCTTCGGATAACTTAAACTCAATTTCGGCGCCTTTGCTTTTGCCAATCCAATTTTTTTGAGCTGTTTTGACTACTTCTGACCAATCTAGTGCGTCAGTCGCCTCCAGTAGCTCATCAGCATAATCGGTAATTTTAAAGAACCACTGCTTGACTTCTTTCTTTTCGACTATCGGGTCATCAGCACCATCGTGTCGCCAACATTTACCATCAATAATTTGCTCGTTGGCCAGTACTGTTTGGCATTTACTACACCACCACTGCATACGAGCTTCTTGATAGGCAAGACCATTTTTGTACATTTGCGAGAATATCCACTGTGTCCATTTGTAGTATCTAGGTTCGTGAGTAGAAATCTCCTTACTCCAGTCGTTACTCCACCCCATTGCCTTATATTGCTTATGGTAGCTAGGAATAATCTGCGCCATACTCTGTTGTGGAGATACGCCAGTTTTAATGGCATAGTTTTCGGCCGGCAATCCAAAAGCGTCCCAACCAATCGGATGATAACTTTCATACCCCTGTTGCCTTTTATAACGTGCCATAACATCAGAAATGGTGTAATTCATAGCATGCCCAATATGGATGCCCGCTCCACTAGGATAATTAAACATACTCATAGCAATATACTTGGACCTACTGCTATTTAAGTCCGCTTTGTATATCTGCTTTTGGTCCCAAATCTTTTGCCACTTCTGCTCTATCTCTGAAGGAGTAAACTTTTTCATCTTTATAACACCTTATCACAAGAGGTCGTAATCTTCAATCATAGTCCTAGTTACAGAGGGGTAATAAATCCAGAGTATTCATAGCTATCACCTTTAATAACCTCAGCATGTAACCTCCCGAGTTGTTTAGTAATCTTACCAGGGCCATGAATTTTGCGGGCATCAATCTCAATAATCGGTGTCAAATATGCCGAAGTGCCACAAGCAAAAACCTCATCAGCGATATACAACTCAGTCAAATCAATTGATCTTTCGACAACCTCGATACCTTGGTCCCCGGCCAACTGGATAATGGTCTGGCGATTAATCCCCTCGAGCAGATCATGGGTTGCATCGGGAGTTATCAATTGACCATGCCTGACCATGAATATATTGGCTGCGCTAAGTTCACAAACATGTCCATTAAAGTCCAAAAAAATACAATCATCATAACCACTATCAATCGCATCTTGCTTGGCAAGTACCGAATTGACATAAGCCCCGTTAACCTTTGCCCTAGAAGGAATTGCATAGTCTGGGATACGCCGCCAAACACTCGTCTTGAGCCTAGCACCCTTCCTTGGTAGTATTGATTCTGCCTTGTATACAAACATACTAACCACAGTGCTCAAACCTCTAGATCTCGTACCAGCTATTTGAGCGTCTACATGTACGGTAGCCCTGACAAATACGTCTTCGTTGATATCATTGGCATCTATCAGCTTCTTTGTGGCGTCAATAAATTTCTCAAGATTCCAATTTTTCTCAAAATCATCAATTCCAATAATCTTGGCTGAGTTAGTTAATCTCTGAAAGTGTTCTGTTAGCCTAAACGATACCTTTTGACCTTCTTTATTGATTGATACAGGAAAAACAGTGTAAACGCTCAGACCATACAGCACAGCCGAACTCGCCACGCTTAGCCTGGCATTATTTTTACCTATTACTTCGTTATCATAGAATATTTTTTCATAGAGTTGGACCATAGTTATATTCTATACCAGCTGGTAATCACGCTTAACAAGATTAACAAATTCTGTCATTAAACTCTTAAAATCTAAACCATACACTTTAGCACCTAAGGGATATAAGCTCTGATTAGTCATTCCCGGGATAGTATTTATCTCAAGAACTATTATGCTACCATCAGGTTTAATTATCATATCAACGCGTGATAAATGCCTACAACCCATTAATTTATGCACAGCTTCAGCAATATCTTGAGCATCTTCCTGTAAAAGCTTACTAATTCCAGTCGCCGGACAAATCTCACTAGTTCGGCCATTATATTTATTATCATAATTGAAATCCTCGTTAATAGGAGGAATTATCTCTATAACTGGCAATGCTGTGAAGTCTAATATAGGAACAGTAACTTCAACTCCAACAATAAGCTCCTCAATTATAGCTTTTTGACCAAATCTATAAACAACATCAACTTTTTCCTTATCAACTTTAGCTGGATTGGCTACTATATATGTACCAATACTCGACCCACCCTCATCCGTCTTTAGAACATGAGGCTTATGCCGTAAGTAATGCGTCCAGTATTCATCTTTAGTCACTTCGTTTCCTTCGGCTACTGGTATACCTTCTTTTTTAAGGATAGATTTAGTAATAGTCTTATTAAAGCAATTCCTTGATGATCTACTACCAGAACCCAAAAAAGCATAACCACCTTTTTCAAGTAATAATTGGATCTTCCCATCCTCACCGTTCGCACCATGAAGAATAGGAAAAACAATACTCGTGGGATCAATTTTATCTATAGAGCTGATTTCTGTGATATCTATGCTAGTAACAACGTAACCTGACTTCTTTAAAGCAAACTCAACTGATCTTGCCGACTTCAAGGAAACTTCACGTTCAGTCGAATTACCACCACCTAATACAGTTATACTGGTCACTTATTAGTCCTTAAGAATTGTTTTTCCTTTATTTTCAGCCAGTAGTCAGATTGTCTGACAAGTTTATTGGCATCTTCTGGGTCGGCAAGTATTTTTTTGATTGCTTCCTCCAAAAATACACCGTTTTGCGACCCTTTTGCAAAAATAATTGCATTTGGCTCAATTTTGGTCTGTAAAAATTCACCTATAGAATATGGGTCTTCGAATTTTTTTACTGTACAACCATTGGCTTCGGCCGAAGTAGCCAAAAAATTATTTGCATCCTGACCTATCGTAATGACCAGACTTAGCTGTTTTGGATCACACAAATCACCTATCTCTTTATGAGCTATCTCCGATATTGAGCCTAACTCATTCATATTCCCAAGTACGGCAATCTTTTGAGGTGACTCGAGTTGATATAGCATACCAAGGCCCGCCTTGACAGCTTCTGGGCTTGAGTTGTACGTATCATCAATAATTAAGCTACTATTAACACCTCTTAATCTCCTTAGTCTGCCACTAACAGGTTTAATATTTGTAATACCGTTC
>JAKQIK010000003.1 GCA_029557395.1 bacterium | reverse complement strand
GGGCACAGTCAACTAAAACGGAACAAGCGTATATGTTAGAAATTCTATCGGGCTTTTAAATAGCTCTTTTCTGTTAACTCTGGCCATCCATTCGATGCATAGATCTTCCAGTTGGTGAGTTAGTATCCTACCACCATATAGCTTCCTAGAGTGGCGCTTTAGAACACTCCAGACACCTTCTATGCGATTTGTTTGACTGTAGTCACCCTTGGAGTGGTTATGGCTCTGGTGGTAGTAACCAATCAGGGGTAAATCTTGGTAGCCATACCATTTGTCAGTTACGACAAGGCTACCTGGAGTTACGGTGTCTTCGATGAAGCTCTCTAGTACTTCTTGTTTTCTGCCAGTCTGATGGTCACCTGTAATCCTCAAGGCTAAGGTTGGCTCTTCGCCTATGTTGTCAGTTACAGCACCAGTTAAGATGTATTTATTTTGTTTACTCCTTAGTTTAGAGAAGTAGCTCTCATCTGCTTTAACTATACCCTCTAGGAGTGGCGTGGTGTCAGGTAGCTGATCTCTAAAGCGAGTTAACCAGCGAGTCACCGTAGGATAACTGACGCCTACAGCAGTGATTATTGCCTCGGTACTCTTTTTCTTCTGCCAGCACCACAGTAGGCAGAACAGTTGTCTGGGGCTAATCTTCATACCGTAGAGCCAACTACCTTTGTAGCTAGTTGCTCGGTATTTCTTACGGCATATTCTGCACCATAGATACCGTCGTAGATAGTTCTCTTGCAATTGGCTACTGCAAACTGGGCACGACAGCTCATCCGTAAATACTATATTGTTAAGGTACTGCCAGCACTTCTTATTACTAGGTATTTTTGTTAAATTAGACATTAGGAACATCCTTTCATACTTAGTTGTTGTTCGCTCTTAAGTATACTGGGTGTTCCGTTTTAGTTTAATGAACCCATTAACGGTGGTCAGAACGGTTACACCATTCAACCCACCTCCGGACTACCAGACATCACCGATACTGTAACCATTGATAGTTACTCTCAACCCGGCTCACAACCCAACACCGCTATTGCACCACAACCACTCAATGGAAGGTTGCTTATTGAGGTGGATGGTAATCTAGCAGGTAGTTCGACTGGATTTAAGTTTACAAACAATAGCGACAACAGCGAAATAAAAGGATTAGTTATTAATAACTTCAGTGGCTCGGATGCCATACGGCTTTTAGCCGATGACATCAAAGTTCAAGGCAACTATATCGGCACCAATCCAACTGGAGCAATAGCAAAACCGAATAATGTTGGAGTAAATGCGCATACGCAAGATATAAATTCTGGTAAAAATGCTCTCATCGGTGGCCTTAATCCTGCCGACCGAAATTTAATTTCTGGTAATACTGCAGGCTCAACAGGTACGGCTGGATACCCAGGTACAGGCTGGGTTATTCAGGGCAACTATGTTGGTGTAGGTGCTGACGGCCTAACACCGATTGCTAATAGCACTAATGGCGGAAGTGGTGTACTCTCTATCGACGACTGTAATGATGTAATAGTAGGCGGTAGCCAAGCAGGTGCCATAAACGTCATTGGCGAGAGCCTAGGTCACGGTATTGCCCCTCACAATGTCCAAAACCTTACTATTGAAGGCAACTATATTGGATTAGGCTATGATGGCAATACCGTACTTGGCAACATCACGGGGTTGAGTTCTGGTAGTGGCATTACACTGTCTGACTCTACTGATATAGCGATACGGAATAACCGAGTGTCTGGTTGGAAGACAGATGGTGTTAGTGTCAATAATGGTAACGCAGATGTAGTAGTCGATGGCAATGTGGTATTTACGATACAAACTAATGGCATAAGTGTTGGAATATCCACCAACGTTGATATTGTTAGTAACAATATTTCTTCCAGTCAAAATGGTATTGCTACATTTAGTAATATAGACGCGGACATCATAGGAAATACTGTGACTAATAATTCACAACAAGGTATATATCTTAACCAATCCAATCAAGCTACCATAGACAGTAATGTCATCCAGGATAACACTCTAAATGGTGTTAATATTGATACTTCAGACGATACTACAGTCATAGGAAATACTGTGACTAATAATTCACAGCAAGGTATCTTTGTTGGTGATTCTAGCTCTACTACAATAGGTGGGGGTTCGCCTACTGAGCGTAACATTATATATAATAACGCTGTTAATAATATATACCTCGTGGGATTCAGTGGTACTGTTACAAACACCCGTATCCAAGGTAATTATATTGGTGTAGATAGTAGTGGACTACTCAATAATAGTTACATCCAAGGACCCGGTATAGCATTGGCTGGTGCCGTATCTGGTACTGTGGTTGGTGGTAGCAATACCGATCAAGGCAATATTATTATGGGCAACAGCGCTGCCGGAATTCTGGTCGCACAAATAACAATAGCCGGCTTTGGCTCATTATCAGCAAACCAAAATACTATTTTGAATAATCATATTTACAGTAATAAGCCCGGTAATTCCTATGGATTAAGCCTGCCAGGATTGGGAATTGAACACATTGAGATCCAGCTAGATGGAAGTTTTACGCCTCAGTCTGCAGTTAGCTCTGGCCCCACCCTCAACGACACTGGGGACACCGACACCGGCCCCAATAACTACATGAACTTTCCTGTCATTAATAATGTCGATCAGAACCTTTTGAATCTTTCTGTTAGTTTTGATTTGGATGCTCTAGATAGCCCAACCAACCAGTATCGAGTCGAGTTCTTTGCTAATGACACAGCCGATCCATCCGGTTACGGCGAAGGTCAAACTTACTTAGGCTCGGCTACGGTCTCGCCTGGCACTAACCAAACAGCTAACATAACCCTACCTACTGGCACAAACCTTACAGGCAAAGTTCTGTCTGCTACCACGACAGCCATAGACGGTGGTACCACCTCTGGATTTGGATCAACCAGTGAATTCAGCCTAACAAAAGCTATTACTGTCTCTGCCCTCCCTAAGGTAGACAGCAGCCTAGCAAACACAGGTCAGAATATTCGTCTATCAGGTATATCTAGTGGAGTTGTCATCATTATTGCTTACGTATCATATCGAACACGTCGATATATATATTCTGCAAGAAGATAAAATGTAGATAATCTGCTCCTGGTGCCGGAGGAGGGACTCGAACCCCGAAGAAGTCCAGTGGACTTCTGAGTTCACGCTAGACTGACTTTTCTGATTGATTAGTTCAGGTAGTTTATATCAACTTTTCTGATTGTGAAGCGCTTAGGGTTCAATGCAAGACAGGGATAGATTATGTAGTCAAATTTAGTTCAATAAATGTGTGGTGCCGGAGGAGGGACTCGAACCCTCAAGGATTGCTCCACGCGATTTTGAGTCGCGCGCGTATACCAATTCCGCCACTCCGGCCAATCTATCTAATTCGGATAACATCGTAGATTATACTATAATATCTAAGTATCATCCACAATAGACAATGAAGAATATAGACCCACCAGCAAATAACACTTTTCAAATACCTGATGAGCCAGGTGGTGAAGACAATGCTGCTAATTTGATTAGGCAGAAACTTGATAGCATCTATGACAACGAGCCTGATGTTATTACCGAAACCATCGAGAGTGTACAAGAGCCTGCTAAGGAACGTAGCAAACACCAAAAGTTCATGACAGAGTTAGCGTCCTCAGGCAAGACCTTTGCTGAGATCCAGACAGAATGGCACGATTATTACGCCAAGCTATCAGACAAAGAAAAACATGAGGTCTGGAATGAATTCTATAGCGTGCAGGGCCATAAACCCAGCTTTTCTAAAGCAAAAAGCCAGAAAGCCATAGATCAGCCAGTCATAGAGAATATCGACACTCCAAAAATAGGTAACTTTGATAGCAAACCAAAAACCAAAAGGCCAGAATCTATAGCCGATCTCAAAAAACAAATTACTTCAAAAGTAAAAAAACGCAACAAATTAACCACTAATCAACATTTCAAATCACTCCTATTTGGTGCAAGTGTAGGCCTATTCTCTGTATTTTTGATGTTGTTTGGATTTTTCAATGAGAGGTTTATCGTACCTTTTATTTCTCCCAGTCGTAATGTCAGCTCAACACCACTTATTGCAAATGGCGTTACTGGCGCCGTCGGAAAAGAGCCCAAACTAATTATCCCAAAAATAAATGTAGAATTGCCAGTTGTGTATGATGTCAAAACAGTCGAAGAGCACGAAATCCAAGCAGGCTTAGAGCGAGGAGTTGTCCATTATTCCACTACAGCTAACCCGGGCGAAAAAGGCAATGGGGCGATATTTGGCCATTCAAGTAATAATATCCTCAACAAAGGTAGGTACAAATTTGCCTTTGTACTACTGAGCAGGCTAGAAAATGATGACACCTTTTACATAGAAAAAGACGGCGTTAGGTATGTATATAAAATCTTCAAAAAAGAAATTGTAAAACCTTCTCGAGTCGATATCTTGGACAACGTACCAGGCAAGACAAGTACAATGGCGCTCATCACCTGCGACCCACCAGGTACTACTATCAATCGTTTGGTTGTTTGGGGTGAACAAATCAGCCCCGACCCTTCCAACAATGGAACCAGCACGGCTATAAAGTCCAATACCCAGCCTAGCCAATTGGCTGGCAACCCTCAGTCACTGTGGTCCCGTTTATGGAACTGGGTATTCTAAATTAGAGCCAGAGCAGTACAGAATCATCTCAATAAATTTTATCTGTCATCAATAACAGTAATTGTCAGGGCTTTTTTGTCTGGCTGAGACTTGGAACCTTCAAAAGTAAATACGTTGTCATAATCTCGGTCAAAAAATGGCCCAGAATCCAACAGGGAAGTAACCAGAGTCTCTTCGTTTGATCCATCAAAATCCACAATATACGACTGACCTTCAAAACTATAAATATACCTATGTCCATCCATCCACTTAATTTCTTGCTCTACCGGCACAGGGACTGCTAAGTCAAGTCTGTATTGATGATCTTTTTCTAGATCGAATGTCAATAGTTTGTTGCCACTCTGAAGTCCTATGAACTGAGTTCCAGCCGAAAAAGATACAAACCTCGGATTGTCCAATCTCATGATTGCAGTGACTGTTAATGGTTTTTTTGTATCACTCTTGAGAGAGGACAGGGGTTCCTGATAAACAAAACCCATATTATCTGCACTAGCGGCCACGACGTAATACCATTTGCCGTCATATTTTGATAAATCCATCGAATATACATCCGACTGAGCAACATTCTTGAGTGGATATACATTACCACCTTCAAAAACCCTAAACTCAGCTCGGCCTGCCTCGACGTCCTTCTGAGTCACAAATAGCACGATGTCATCATAGGTCGTATAATCAATAACTTCTTCTAGCAGTGGCGCAGAAATGGTTTTGTTCTTGAAATCAGCCACCCTTAGTCTACCCAAAGTATTATCTAGATAATATATTTGGTCATAACGTTTGTTTTTTAGTGACACTGTCTTTGGTTTAATACCAAAAGTAGTATTGATATTAAAACTACTGGCCGGATCGGTATGATTGAAGACGATAAACTCACTTTTGTCAGTATCGTAGATTCGTTCAAACACAATATTTTGATTGTCTCGTGACCATTCTACAAATTTCAGGCTTGACACTGCCTCTGGTTTCGTCAAAATATTTGCCGGAATCTCTACAGTTTTTGGCTGTTTTGTAATATCACCAGTATCATAAACCGAAAATTTAGATACGTTTTTTGAATCAGACAAGAGTAACCATCTTCTATCTGGGCTCTGAGTTGCTAGAGAAGGCAATACATCCATAGTAGCTACGTCTTCTGTGACTAAAGTATTTGGAAGTAAGTATGGATAAACTAATCTTTCGATTTCACCTCCGTTTAGATCAATTGTTCTTTCCCAATGGCGCCTATTCTCGCCCTCAATACGTATTGTATAAACCCCAGCAGGCAAGACTAGCCGTGTATCAGTGCGATTACGTTGCTCGATATCATTGACAAATACTTTGGCGTTTTTTGGTTTCGAGTCTACAAAAACAATACCATTCTGAATAAGATCGCCGGTTTTTCGGTCAATATCAAAACCATATGCCAGATAAAAAATTAGTAGCGTTCCAAGAGCGATAACAATTGACATCAAAAAATAGCCAAACATCAAGCGTCGTTTGTGTGCCTTTTTCTTACTAGGGTCTAAAAAATCCATCTGCATTTTGAACTATATTGTTATTTATTATTGTTTATTAACCTTAAATGTAACTGTAATCAATATTACGTCACCAATACTCAATAAGTATTATATACCACTACTGTGATAAATTAGACTGTCTTTTGTTATAAAATGCTACTTGCATTACATATATCAAAAGGGTTAAGATTATCTATAGCACTCGTGTCACGACACTTAAGCGAGGAAGACGACACGCAAGGGCAAAATCATTAATCAATGGGGTATAAGTGATTAATTCAAAACAGTCGACTATCGAGATAAATGGCAAACGCTATAACGCTCGAACAGGAAAAATAATACAAACAGATACAAAACCAGTATCAGTTTCCCGGGTCAAAGAGCAACCATCTGCCAAAGTAACTAAACGGGCTGTAGCAGATGTCTCACGACAATCTTCGCATTTGGCTAGTCGAAATAAACGAACCACTGATAGAAGCCACACACTGATGAGACAGGCCGTCAAAAAGCCAGTAGCCAAGCCAGCTATAAAGACTTCGAGTCAATCGACCCACTCTCAGCCCAGTACTACGTCTGCAACAAGTATTAAGCCTGCTGTCCGATTCACAACAAAACAAGATGCAGAACGACAAGTTAGAGCCGGTAACACTCAGCAAAACAAATTGATTGCTAAATTTAATAAAAAA
>JAKQIK010000071.1 GCA_029557395.1 bacterium | reverse complement strand
TATCAACACGGGTGGCAGTACTGGTACAGGTATTCTAGCTACTATAAATTTTACAGGTGCGTTTAATAGCAGTAATCCGCATCCGGTCATAACACCAAATGGCCCTGGCTGTGCAAATATTGCTTATTACATTACTAACGTCAGTGCCACACAGTTCTCTATTGCTACCGCTACTACTGCGCCACCTGGAGCGACATGTCGCTTTAATTATATAGTTATTAATTAGTCCAAACCACTTGGCTACTACTGATAGACAAAAATCAAGTGTCTAAAAAAACTACTACTCTGTCTGCTTTCACATGCATCAGACCTTGGTTTACGACAATAGATTGATCACCCGACGGAGCGGTAACTTTTATCTCTCCGGACTTAATGAGTGTCATAAAATTATGATGCCTTGGCAAAATATCAAATGGTCCAGTATGGTTGACTGCACTAACGCTGTAGGCCATATCATCAAAATAACTTTTAAAGGCTGAGTAAACCTTGAGCTCCATTATTGGCTTACCTTTGCCATCCTTAAGCTCGGGTTTATCTATTTTTTTATGCTTTGACATTCAAAACCTTTACTTTTCGCCTGGCTTTATTACTTCACCAGCTGTTGGCTCCGTGGATGGTTCCGATTCATCGGATTTGATTTCAGTAGCTTCAACTGGCTTTGGGGAATCTTTCTTTTTTGGTTCTGCTTTCTCCAAATCTTCTAGTTTTAACTCACCTTTGACAATCCTATCAACACCATCCAACATCTCTTCTCGTTTGACATATTCTCCGGGTACACCGAGCATCTTCTCGGTAACAAACATCCTCTGAGTAAAATACTTAACTAAAGCTTTCGCCTTTGCGAAATCAGCTCTATCTTCTGGACTTAACTCGTTCTCACCAATAATCGCAATAATCCCCTTAAGTGACTCATATTTTTGGAGCAAACTCTGTACCTGAACGCTCAAATCATAATGTTTTTGGCCAACAATCTCTGGAGTTAACAAACTCGAGCTTGTCTTAGTAAGATCGACAGCCGGGCGAATACCTTGTTCGGCAACTTTACGACTTAATACCAGGGTACTGTCTAACTCATGTTGAATCATCTGCACTGCCGGATCGGACAAATCATCAGCTGGCACATAAATAGTCTGTACCGACGTAATCGAACCATTTTCATTGCTACTAAGTCTATCTTGCAAGGTTTTAATATCAGAAAATATCGTTGCTTCATAACCACCTTCTGCTGGAATTTGTTCCATGATTGTCGATAGCTCATTTTTTGCTTGAACATAACGATACATATTATCCGCAAAGAACAACACGTCTTTTTTCATTTCGTCTCTAAAATATTCCAGAGCAGATGTGGCCGATATGGCAATAAGAGACCTTTGCACAGGATTTTCATTCATCTGGCCAAAAAACATACCAGTACTATCGAGTAGCTCGCTGTCTCTTAGTGTTTCAAACAATTCGTGACCTTCACGAATTCGCTCACCTACACCGGCAAAAAAGCTCAAAACGCCACTATTTTTTGCTACATTATGAATAATCTCAGTCGTAAGCACTGTTTTGCCAACACCAGCACCACCAATTACACCAATTTTTCGGCCCTTCACAAAAGGTGTAAAAAAATCTAGTACTTTTATGCCAGTTTCCATAATCTCTGGCTTGAGAGCCTCGAATTTGGTAGATTTATTCTCTACCCTAAATATATCTTTACGTGGAGCTGTCTTGTCTATTGGTTCACCACCATCGAGCGGGTTACCCATAAAATCCAAAACTCGGCCAATGATCTTTTCGCCAGTTGGGACTTCGATACCGTGATTTGTTCTAACGGCAGCCATACCCTTTTTTATGGTTCTATCGGACATAATATTTAGACAAACGACTGTGCCGTCTGACTTAATATCATTTACAAGTAGTGGCGTAGCCTTCTCGGTTTGTTCAACAATTAGTATCTCCCCTAGTTCTGGGAAGTCCTCGTCGAACTCGACATTAATTACTAAATCCAAGATAGTTGTCACATAGCCTTTTGAACCCGTTAGTTGGGCCGTCTGGGAAGCTTCCGTCACTGTAGTTGAAGGTACTTGAGTAGTTTGTGCTTGATTGTCTATATCCGGATTCATAACATCGCTGCCTTTTTCTTTGCCTCTCTAGCAGACTTGACTTTACGCATACCAATTACAATTTCCTTCAGACGGGTATCTTTAATGGCACGTTTTGATCTATTAAACATCATCTTGAAGTCAGCCAATGACTCGTCGGCTCGCTCATGGGCTGCTGTCATAGCCTTGAAACGACTGGCATATTGAGCCAACTTCGACTCGAGGATAATTTGTGAAATAATAATAGTTGTCATAAAATATTCTATCCTCTCGATAACCTCATTGGTATTAGGCTCAAATATATGAGTCTCTTCATTGATTACCTCGTCATTCATAATCTGTTCAAGCGAAGCCTGTCCTTTGTCCGCTAGGGCTCTACCGATGTTCATCTTTTTAACATTTTGAACACTGAGTGATTTATACGACTGATAATATGCCATTACCTCATTGTAGCCCCGAGCATCTCTAGTAATTGGTTCTACGTTAATACCTTCATCTTGCTTGGGTAGCTTGTAGTATTTCTTAAAGTCTATACCCTGTTGAGCCAACTGAACAGCACCATGATGCCCAACTATTATTATATCGTGTTTATCCTTATTATAATCTTCTAAAGCTAGCCTAATCAACCTTTGATCAATATCACCACTAAAGCCCCCGTCGGCTGTAATTAAGATTTTTAGCTGTTCTTTTTCAGCCTTAGTTTGATCACCACGACCAAATCTAAAAGTCTGATCTAACCTAATTTGACTATATATATTCCACAATTCGCCAAAAAACTTCTCAGACTGTTCTACCTTTTTCTTTATTTGTGAGATACGCATACTAGCCAGAGATTCAAATACACTGGTCAAGTTCACCATCGTAGCCATAGTATCGACATCTTGCTGAATTTCTTGAGGACGCCTCATACTTTAGCTACCCTTTTCCTTATCATCTGGCTTGACGGTCGTCACCTGACCATCTGCATCGACTTTAATAGTATCTTCCGTGGATGCCTTGTCAGTATCGCCTGCACTTTCAACCGTATCTGTACTTGTCAGCTGTGTTATGCCTTCATCAACACTAGACAAATCAGTTACGGGTGATGCCATACTCTGCTGCTGTAGCTGATCCTTAACTCTATCAAAATCATCATCACTTTTTACCTGCTCGGCAAATTGCTTCACATTAGCTTTTAATTTTTTTACATCAAGAGTAGAAGTATCTTCGAGGTGAAGGATAATATCAAGCATTAATTGTTGCTCAATAAAGCTATAAGTAATGGTTGGAGGTTGGCTAAACAACTCCAAAATACTCTTGCCCCTAGCCAGATCATTGTGAGCACTTAGGGCCAGCTCCGAACCAAAATGCGCAAACTCTTCGGCTTGCCGATAGGTCGCCAAAGCCTTCATAGCTGCCACGGTATGTCCTTGTTGACGTTTGTTTTGACCCACGCCACCAACACGTGTCACACTCAGTCCCGTTGACAGAGCTGGCCTAATACCAGAAAGAAAGACTTGCAAATCCATAATCCATTGACCGTCCGTAATAGACATAATATTAGTCGGTAGATAAGCCGTAATATCATTATTTGGAGTTAAAACAATTGGTAAACTCGTCAGAGTTTTATGATTACGGGCTAACTTTCCTGCTCGCTCGAGTAAACTTGAGTGTGCATAGAACATATCCCCCGGATATGAATCTCGGCCTGGACTCACTCCAGACAACAGTGCAACCTCTCGGTACGCTTGGGCGTGTGAAGTCAAATCATCATAGACAATCATCGAATCTTGATCGCACGATTGCCAGAGATACTCAGCCATCGCACAACCGACATAGGGTGCAAGATAAGTCATGATTAGTGATTCAAACAGAGTAGATACAATAATAATTGTATTTTTCAGTGCATCCGTTTCATTTAATCTTGATAATAGTTCGTCTATATCTGAACGCCTCTTACCAATTAGTACGTAAATAGTGATAATATCTGTATTTTTTTGATTTATAGAAATCTGAGTTGCTAATGCAGTCTTGCCAGTCTTGTTATCGCCAAGTATAGCTAGCCTTTGGCCACGGACTATAGGAAACAATCCATCCACCGAAATCACACCAGTTTCAAGCTGAAAGTCTAAGGCTTCTCGCTCAAATATTGGTGGTGCTGGATTGAATACAGGCCATGTATCACTAGGTGCGATTGGCCCTTTGCCATCCAGAGGCTCTCCCATGACATTAACTACACGTCCAATAAAATCCTTACCAACCTTGGTAATTAACTTGTCATGTTGAATGACTGCAACCATACCAATCTTGGCCCGTTCTGTACCCAGGTGCAAGACTAATACATGATCATCCAGCACATGATTAATAAACCCTTTACTACCATCTTCAAACATCACAATTGCATGAGCATTCGCTGGTTGTAATCCTTTAACCATAACAATAAACTGATCGACACCAATAACCTCACCAACAGGATTACCTTGGTCGATAAATTTTTTGAACTGTGCTTGACTACCTTCATCTGCACTCATGAGGCAGTCTCCTGATCCGACGGCTGTTCAATGGTCTGCCTAGTAGATTCTGCGTCCTCGTTAGCTTGCCCAGCTTCTTCCAGCGCCTGCGTGAGATTGCCTTCAGGAACCATAGTTGCATCTACCTGGGTTACATTTGGCACCTCTAGAGCTTTTACTAACTTTTCTTTACTTTGCTCAAATTTACTACGAAAGCTAAAGTCAAACGACCTATTGGTAGTACGGAGTAAACAACCAGCCACAAGGTTAGGCTGGATACCGATACTTAAGACAATATACGGATGTACCTGCGTCCTAAACCATTCTAGTATCTTGGCAGAGAACTGGGTGCTTGGTTCTGCAGGAAAACTCATATGCACAACGGGCGCTTGGGTCTTGAGACGAGCCAAAAATGACTTAAGTAGCGACCGATCATCTGCCTGCAACATATTTAAGCCATTGGACGAGGCTAGACTATCTAAAACCCTACCCAGTGTAGGTAACTGCAAATCTTTCGCTCCCCGAATAGATGCCTGATGAAAATAATCGTCTATTTGACTTAGCTCCCTTAGACTCCGAGACAAGTCACTCTTTGACACCAAAGTCGGTGGCAATATTAAAGAATCCGCCGAGCGCATTACCGCCGTGTCAGCCGCAGTCACAGCAACTGTACGATTTGCAGGATGGGGGCGATTGACATGCTCAACTGTAGCATGCGATAGCTCTTGCACTGGCCTTTGCAAAGGCGTATTTGCTTCTTGGTTCAAGCAACAACCCCCCTGTTATTAAACCTAAGCACCACTCCTGATATCCTCCATGATAACTTCTTTGTTTGACTGTAATTCCTCAAGAATATAAGGTAGCTGAGTACTCATATCCATCTCACCACCGATTGCATCCAAAATATAGTGATTTACTATTTCACCCATATTTGTTTCGAAGCGTTTTATTATCTGTTCGCGTTGTGCACTTGCCTCAGCTTCAAATTTCTGTCTCATAGCCTGTCGTTCCTCATCCAAAGAAGCCTGTGTATTCTGAATAGACTCCAGTGCAATCTTTTTTGATTCTTCAATAGCTGTCTCGTATTTTGCAAACTCCTCTTGAAGTGTCTTGGTAATTTCTTGTTTCATAAATTCATTAATCTGAGAGGTAGTAAGACGCAAATCTTGTTGTAAAAAGGCGGCATTTTCCCCGATAATCTTCTCGAAATACATTCTACCCTTATTACGAAGTTCTTCACGATACTCATCATTAAATACGCTTTCGACATCCTGTTCCAAAGCTTGACCAATAGCTTCTCGCCCATCTGTATGGGTACTTTTTTTATCCTTATCTGAAGGTGTTGAGCCTAATTTGATTGCCACCCAAACAAAGGCAGTAGCTGTAGCCAGTAGTGATCCGATGATTAGTCCCAACCCCCAAACGTTCATAAAACAATCCCCACCTTTGTTAAACCTTTAGTAGTAAATATACCCCAAACACGCTAATAATGAAAATAATTAAGCTAGTTAATATGACCTGAAAGAGTCCACGGAAAATACTTTTCTTCGATAACGGGTTTCGACCGATAGAAATAATACTACTCCTAACCCCAGAATATAGCACCATAATAGAGATAATAGCTCCAACCAAAAACAAGCCAGTACCTAGATAGAGTCTTGCAGGACTAATCGTCTTACCGGCTATGGCTTGACCTAGTTTACCCAACCATTCGGGTGTAACGGCTGCACTCTTAGAAATAGGATTTTTTGAAACAGCAACATCGACCTGAATGCGACCGATATTAACTTTACGCTCGCCACCTTGACTGTCCTTAATAATATCCGAAGAAATCACACTATTTTGACCGTCAAAACCGTCTATTGCCCTACCAAGAATATGACTTTCATTATAGGTAGCCAACATACCTATACCAGCTACTGATGAGGCCGTGACATAATCGCCGGGTTTAATAGCTCCGTTCTGATTGCTAACGAGTACATCATAGCGACCAACAGTCGATACAAAAACCTGCCCTTCACCACCCCCTAGAGTAATCGGTGAATCATTGGCATTAACTACAACTCCCATGAGTCTATCCAGCTGGCCGACATCAACTGGTTCAACCGTTGTAGCATCGTCTGGTTTTGTACCGATAATAAGTCCACGTTGCAAGATAGTTTCAG
>JAKQIK010000011.1 GCA_029557395.1 bacterium | reverse complement strand
ACCAAGTCCAGCTATCAGTAACCAGAAACCAGAGCCTTGTTTTTTTGTTGTCAGCCTTGCTGCCAAGAGTGAAGATAAACAAATCAAGAAAAACATAGTTTGAGTGAACCACTGTGGCACACTATTCTCATCATTTAAATCAAAACGATTGGATAATTCAAATAAAAATGCATGTTTTTCATTATAAATATTGATACTAATGTAATTTAGTATCAAATGAATCAAAAATAACAATAAACTAATTGATATTAATAATATAAGTATTTTTTTGGCTTTACTTAACTTCATATACTTATTCTTATTCTAACTCTATTTAGTAAAGTCTCCTAGTAAATCCAGGTTTTTAGTAGAGCTTAATCGCATAACATGCTACTATAAGAATAAGCATGAGCAAAAAGATACTAACTGTATTGGCTATATTAATACCCTTATCTATTGTTGCTGGATTAATAATTTACGGAGCCAAGTTGCAACCAGCCATACTAGTACCGAGTGGCGAGATTGCCCGGCGGCAATACGAAATTCTAAGATTCGCTTTTTGGCTCAGTATGATAGTAATAATTCCAGTATTCGGGCTGTTGATTTTTATTTCTCTTAGATATAGGGCGAGTAAAAAGGCTAAATATACCCCAGATTGGGCCCATAACAACCAATTAGAAGCAGTCTGGTGGGGAATTCCAATTGTTATCATCTTAATTCTCAGTATTATTACCTGGCGCACATCACACACGCTCGATCCTTATAAACCGCTAGACAAGGCAACTAGGCCTCTAGAAGTGCAGGTAGTATCATTACAGTGGAAGTGGCTATTCATTTATCCCGAACAAAATATTGCTACAATCAATTACCTAAAGATTCCCAAAGATACCCCAATAAATCTCAAGATTACCTCTGATGCACCAATGAATTCTTTTTGGATACCAAAACTTGCTGGTCAAATATACACCATGAACGGCATGAGCACCAAGCTCCATATCATTGCTAATGAATACGGAGACTTCGAGGGTTATTCTGCAAATATCAGTGGTGAAGGCTTCGCTGACATGAAGTTTCTTGTTAATTCCTCCAGTCCAGAACAGTTTGAATCCTGGGCTAATGTTACAAGATATCAAGATAATTTCCTGAGTCTCGATCGATACAAGCTGTTGTCTCAGCCGAGCACTATAGAAGAACCAGAATATTTTTCTGGATTTCAGCCAGGTTTATATAATACGATAATAGAGAAGTATATGCCTATGTATCCAAACCAAAATCGATCACATCATCAAATGGAGAGCTACTAATGTTTGGCAGATTGAGTCTTGACGCATTACCTACTGAATTAGTCACCATAGGTGGTGCTCTAACGATGATAGGTGGAGCTTGTACAATTATTATCGCATTGACTTATTTCAAAAAATGGGGCTGGCTATGGAAAAATTGGCTAACTTCACAAGATCCCAAAAAAATTGGTACCATGTATATTATTCTATCTATCGTTATGCTCCTACGCGGGGCAGGTGATGCCTTAATGATTAGAGCTCAACAAGCCATCGCATCGGGCAACTCTGGCTTTTTGTCCTCTGATACATTTCAACAAGTGTTTAGTGCTCATGGAACCATCATGATTTTCTTTGTTGCTATGGGTCTTATGTTTGGCATCATAAATCTTGTGCTACCCTTGCAACTAGGGACCAGAGACGTAGCCTTTCCATTCTTGAACTCATTAAGTTTCTGGCTGTTTGTTGCTGGGTTTATATTAATTAATACCTCACTAGTAATTGGCGAATTTTCAACAGCCGGCTGGCTAGCTTATCCACCATTATCCGGTCTTGAGTACAGTCCAGGCGTTGGGGTAGACTACTGGATTTGGGCTCTACAGTTATCTGGATTAGGTAGCTTAATCTCTGGCATTAACTTCTTTGTTACTATCATCAAAATGCGTGCCCCAAGCATGAAATTGATGGATATGCCGATTTTTGCTTGGTCAGTACTTGGCGCCATGGCATTAGTGATGGCAGTTTTCCCAATCCTAACTGTAACATTAGCGCTACTATCACTCGATAGGCTGATGGGTATGCATTTTTTTACATCAACTCATGGAGGTAACCCGATGATGTATATTAACCTCATCTGGGCCTGGGGGCACCCCGAGGTTTATATACTCGTATTACCAGCTTTTGGTATTTATTCCGAAATTGTAGCTACATTCTCGAAAAAGAAACTATTTGGTTACAAATCAATGGTCTGGGCAATTATGTCTATCACCATCTTATCTTTCTTGGTTTGGCTACACCACTTCTTCACCATGGGTGGAGGCGCTAACGTCAATGCTTTCTTTGGTATTATGACAATGGTTATCGCTATCCCAACAGGCGTTAAAGTATTTAACTGGCTCTTTACCATGTTTAGAGGTAGGATTTCCTTTACTAGTCCGATGATTTGGTTCCTGGGCTTTATCACCACATTTACTATAGGCGGTATGACCGGAGTCCTACTGGCAGTCCCGGCAATTGATTTTCAGGTGCACAATAGTCTGTTTTTGGTAGCCCATTTTCATAATATGATTATTGGGGGTGTAGTCTTTGGCTACATGGCAGGTCTAACATATTGGTTCCCTAAGTTTACTGGTTTCAAGCTACACGAGGGCCTAGGAAAATTAGCTGCATGGCTATGGATAACAGGATTTGTAACTGCCTTTGGACCGCTCTATGTACTAGGATTAATGGGTGCCACTAGACGGCTCGATCACTACGACGCATCCCTCGGGTGGCAATGGTTATTTATTGTTGCTGCGTTTGGCCTACTAATGATTCTATCCGGTGTGGCCACCCAAATTCTACAGCTAGCATACAGTATCTACAGACGAAAACAACTGGTAGACACCACTGGTGGTGACCCTTGGGATGGACGTACTCTAGAGTGGGCAACCGCGTCGCCACCACCTCACTACAACTTTGCTGTTATTCCAGAAGCAAGTGGTATAGATTCATTCTGGGCACAAAAACAATCAAAAAAGAAAGCCAAAAAACTAAAACTTGAGCCAATTGTTATGCCAAAAAATACCGGTGCAGGGATTATCATTGCAGGCTTCAGTTTTGTCATGAGTTTTGCGCTCATTTGGCATATATGGTGGCTAGCTATTATCGGCTTTGTGGGTGCCATAATAACGCTGATTACCCACCTGACAAACGATGACCATGAGTACGTTATTAGTCCGCTCGAACTAAAACGTGAAGAAGCCAAGGCTGGTAGAGAAGGGCTGTATTTATGACAGATACTGTAATTGCAAAACATCAACTGGAATCACAAGGCAAAAATAACTTTGGTTTCTGGATTTATATTATGACTGACTGTGTATTGTTTGCTACCTTGTTTGCAACATATGCAGTCCTAAATAGAGCAACAGCCGGGGGCCCGGGCGCAAAAGAATTATTCAGCCTTCCTTTTGTGCTCGCCGAAACTATGATCCTGTTAACAAGCAGCTTTACCTGTGGATTAGCAGTATTATCAGCTAAAAACGGCAATAAGAAACAACTATTATATTGGCTAGTGATTACCTTCTTGCTTGGCTTAGCTTTCATAAGTATGGAAATTTACGAATTCAACCAACTAATTTACGAGGGACATAACTGGACCAAGTCGGCGTTTTTGTCCGCATATTTTGTACTTGTTGGGACTCATGGACTACATATCATTACTGGCTTAACCTGGATAGCCGTATTAACTAAAAAAATCACTAAATCCGGACTTACTACCAAGACATCTGGTAGCCTTGCCATGCTTGGGATATTTTGGCATTTTTTGGATATAGTTTGGATATTTATTTTTAGCTTTGTTTATCTTATCGGAGCTAGTCTATGAGTAAAAATACCAATAAAATAGATTCGAGTTTAATTAATTACACTGCCGGTTTTGTATTTTCTATCTTACTCACTATAACCGCCTATATCGTTGCTCGAGATGGGCTATTTCAGAGCTGGGCACTTGTTTATGTAATTCTTGGTTTAGCTGTTTCACAACTGTTTGTGCAGGCCTTCTTTTTCTTACATCTAGGTGAAGAAAAGAAACCTAGACTCAATCTAATGACATTTATTTTTACTCTAATAGTCGTGACTATTTTGGTTGTTTGTACTCTATGGATAATGAAAAACCTCAATTACAATATGATGCCTCACGAACAGGATAAATACATGCTAGAACAAAACAACAAGAGTAGCTTTTAATAAAAAGGACGCATTATGCGCCGTAAATAACTTGCTGACCCACACGCACTTTTTTATGTCCGGATAGGGTGAGCAAGCGCCATAGGCGAGCCAACTGCTCCCTATAAAGCGCCCTGGAGGACAAAAAGTGCGTGTGGGTCAGAATTACTTGACAAAATATACATTATTATGATATAATGAAACGATATAGTTATAATAAAATCTTCTGATAGACTAATAGTTGTGAGCCAGAGAAAAATTAAAGCATATTATCAGCTAATAAAACCGCGGGTGATGTACGGCAATCTGATAACGACCGTAGCTGGCTTTTTGTTTGCAGCAAATGGTTTAGTCAATTGGCCTTTGTTTATGGCCACTATACTTGGAACAAGTTTTGTAATTAGCTCTGCTTGCGTAATTAACAATGTCTTAGATCAAGATATTGATGCCAAAATGGAACGTACAAAATCACGTCCACTAATAACCGGTGAGGTAAGTACTGCTGGGGCAACTGTTTTTGGTGTAGCTCTGGGCATACTCGGTATTTTATTACTTAGCTTATGGACGAATTTTTTTGTTGTTGGTGTTGGCGTATTTGGGTTTATTACTTATGTTTGGCTGTATGGTGCGCTGGGCAAACGTCTGAGTGTCCACGGTACACTTGTTGGGTCGCTAAGTGGTGCAGCTCCAATTTTGGCTGGCTATGTGGCCGTCGTGCCAAAATTAGATATCACGGCAAGTTTACTCTTCTTGATCATATTCTTTTGGCAAATGCCGGAATTTTATTCGATTTCGATTTTTCGGCAAAAAGAATATGCTAACGCGGGCGTGCCTGTCAGCTCAGTGATAAGAGGTGTAAAATCTACAGTTCGACAAATATTTATCTATACTATATTAACCATTATTTGTATTATTGCTCTCTCAGCAACACCACTAGGAACACTTAGTTATCTAGTAGTCATGTTGGTATTTTGTGCACGTTGGTTAATAGTAGCAGTTCAGGGGTTAGTAGACACCCAGAGTATCGCTTGGTCAAGGCTCATGTTTAAGTACTCTCTTGTTTTGTTGCTAGTATTTAGCTTAATGATATCCATCAATCCGTACCTGAACTAAGCTCGATGGATGAGATTGGTATAGTTTAGGGTCAGAAACTTTCTCTAACATGACTAAATGAATAATCCCAAGTCGCATCGGCCTTTTTATGTGGGTTAAAAATATTGTCCGGGTCATAGATATTTTTTACTTCCTTAAAAAGTTTAACGACTTTTTTGCCATACATCTCTTCAAGCCATGGACCACGCACCAAACCGTCATTATGCTCGCCGCTCAAGCTACCTCCGTACTTCAAGATTAATTCGTTGACCTCTCTCATGCTTGGTTCTAGCTTGGCACGCTCTTTTTTATCTTCTAGTTTCATCAAAGGGATAACATGAAAATTCCCGTCACCCATATGCCCAGCGATAGTAGCAAGTAGCTTATACTTATTTAAAATTTTACGCAGTTTTGGCAAAAACTCAGGCAAATATTCTGGATTCACAATCAAATCATCTATATAGGGAGCGGTGTGTTTGTCCTTGACCTTTTCTCTTAGAAGCTTGAAACTAGCCCGACGCATAATCCAAAACTTGCGAGCTTTCATCTCGTTCTCATCTTCTTCAAAAACAGACTCATGATTATATCCAGACAAGTCCATCCTTAGATCGTGAACTTTTTGAGCCACTTCCTCGGGTGTATCACCATTAAATTCAACAAGTAGTACCATTTTTGGCACTCCCTTAAAAAGCATTAGGGCATTAGGGATAAGTTGAAAGGCCAATTTAATCGTTTCAGGCCAACCAAGTAATTTGTGAAAAGAGAAAAATAGCTTAAAACTCAACATCAGAGTGTAGTTATCAAAACCTTCAAAGGTAGCAGGCTTATGCTTCATCACTTCATTAATAATATTGCCAAGATTATCTAATTTACGCAAAAATATAACTAAAGTTCCGGAGTTTTTTGGTGCTTTAACAAGATCAAACTTAGTTTCGGTAGTTAACCCAAGCGTTCCTTGAGCACCAACAAATAATTTTGTTAAATCAAATATTTCTGTTTCACGGTTCCAAATATCCCACAGATGGTAGCCGGTTGAATCTTTACTTACCCTCGGTCTGGCAGCTTGTAGTAAATCATAATTATCTTCGAGTAGCTCAAAAGTCTTCTTGTATAGCTCCCCCTCGAAGTTATCTTGTTTCATTTTTGTTTCAAGTTCTTTTCGACTTAGTGGTTTTACAGTGTATTCATTACCGTCTGATAGCACTACCTTCAATTCTTTAACGAAATTATCAGTTTTTCCAAATTCAAGCGATTTCTCACCACCAGAATTATTGTTGACCATACCGCCTATTGTACACAGATCCTTGGATGCTGGATAAGAAGGTAGTAGAGCGTCCACAGCTAATGACTCTTTTTCAAAGTCCCGATAATAAACACCAGGCTGAACACGCGCAGAAGTCTTATTCAAATTAATAATCTTATCAAAATGGGTAGTAAAATCAGCAATGATAGACTCGTTGATAGCTCCGCCAGACATATCGGTACCAGCGCTCCTAGCAGTAATACTAAGTTTTGGGTTTTCAGGCCTAGCTTTAAGTACAGCCCGAACTAAAGTCTTGACATCATTAGAGTCTTTTGGATGAACGACAATCTCCGGCTTAATTTCAAACAGAGATGCATCATGACTATAAAAATCCCTTGTAGATGCAGAATCATCTACTTTGCCATCAAAACCCGCACCTTTTAATGTTTCTATAAATTTTTTCATATTTTTCCTTAACCACATAATAGCATCTATTATTAAACACAAGCAAGATGACTTGGACTTAAGTTTCGTTTATGTTTATAATAAACGGTAGTTATCATCAATAAAATAATCAAAGAGCTAGGCTGAATCTAATAAATATATGAAAAAACAAGAAATAGTTGTCGTGGGTGGTGGTTTTGGCGGTATCAAATCTGCGCTGGAGTTATCAAAATATTCATATTTCAAGGTTACGCTCGTGGCTGATAAGCCATTTTTTGAATATTATCCAATGATGTATCACACGGCCTCCGGTGGAAGCAAAGTAGTATCTACTATTCCATTGGGCGAACTATTTGCAGGCAAAAGAATCGAAATAATTATTGATAAAGCCATCAAAATTAATCGTGGCAAAAAAACCCTCAAGCTTGCCAGTGGTCAAATAATAGATTATGACGCAATTATTTTTGCGTTAGGCACGACAACAAATTACTTTGGTATCAAAGGCATGGACAAATACTCATTTGGCATAAAATCATTAAAAGATGCAGAGATACTCAAAACTCACCTCCATAAGAATCTTATGGATCCTATTCACCGCGAAGATCGCTACGTTGTCATAGGTGGGGGTCCAACAGGCATTGAGATTGCCGGAGCATTGCCCGAGTACATCAAATACTTGCGTAAACAACACGGCATTCGTGGACGTTCAAAGCCAAAAGTTATGCTTATAGAAGCAGCCCCGCGACTAATGCCACGTATGCCTCATAGTGTTTCTAGGGTATTAGCCCGACGACTTAGACATCTTGGCGTTCAACTCGTTTTCAAAAAGCCAGTCCAAGCCGAATCAGCCGACACATTACTACTTGATGGCAAACCCATAAAGACAAAGACAGTTATTTGGACGGCAGGCATTGCAAATAATAGCTTTTTCAAAGATAATCACTTTATTTTGTCTGACAATGGTCGCGTAAAAGTGGACCAGTTGATGCAAGCATGGCCTGGTGTTTTCGTCATAGGTGATAATGCTGATACTAAATATACCGGCATGGCTCAAACAGCACTACACGACGCAAACTATGTAACAAAAAATTTAGTCAGATACATGGAGGGCAAAGACCCCAAGGCTTACAAGCCGAAAAAACCAATTTATATTACACCCGTTGGAAAGAATTGGGCTATCGTTGTATGGGGTGGAATGCATTTTTATGGCAAATTAGGCTGGTTACTCAGAAAAGGTGCTGACTGGATAGGCTATCGAGATATTGAGCCATGGTGGAAAGCTTCCAATAGAACTATGGCGGATCGTATAAAGGAAGACAACTGTTTGGTCTGCGCCACTAAAGTGAATGCCATAGACTAAATCATCGTCTAACTATTTTGTTTTATCTTTCTTAGCTACAGAATCAGCGCTAGAACTTGGCTTGGTTTTTGACGAATCTTTGTCAATCTTAACTTTTTTTGAAGAAATAGATTTAAACCCTTTCCCACCATAATGTTCTCTGATTTGAAATAGAAGGTATGTAGCAATAGCCGAACCGAGTACAGCGCCCAAAAAGTTTACTATACCCCCACGACCGTCAATAAATGTTGCTACCAAACCATAGGCCAGATTGATAACTACCACCAAAAAGAGTAATCTCCAACCACCTAATTGTTTCTTGAGTAATTTAGGAAAAGCAATTAGTAATATTACACCGTTTATCAATAGCATACCTACCGCCACCCAAGCAAAGAATGTCACGCCCGTCTTGCTAGCCGGTATGCCATAGGAAGTAGATAAATTCTTAACGACATCTGTATACATATCGATCTTTTGAGCCCACTGGAATAACCACCAAGCCGACAACACTTGCATGACACCCACAAACAAAGTTAGCCAGGGCCAAACGTCTGCCAATAATCGCCTGGTATCTTTTGATAACTGTGGTAACCTAGCAAAATATGGTTCTAAATATTCTTCTAATTTAATAAATATATCCATCTGTTAAGCCTCCACTAGTTAATATTACGATAATACTACCAACTCTTTGCTCGTACAATGAGATTTTAGACAATCATCATAGCATCACCAAACGAATAAAAATGATACTTGTTGTTGATAGCGTGCTGGTAGATACGCATAAGTTCAGCTTCTGCCGAAATCTCGTCAAGCTGAAGCTTATCAGCCAAGAATGCGGTAACTAACATTAATAAACTGGTGCTAGGCAAGTGAAAATTAGTAATAACTGCATCAACCTTTTTAAATTGATAACCGGGTCTAATAAAAATATCTGTAAAGCCTGCTGGCAAGTTCAAGTTATAATCTGCTGATTCCAATGTCCGGATTGAAGTCGTACCGACAGCAGTTATATGATCTGCGTTTTTAAGTTTTGATTTGTTAGGCTCGTCAATAGAATAATACTCTTCATGCAGTTTACCACTTTTTATGTTTTCATCTGTTAGCTTTGCAAATGTGCCCAGCCCTACATGCAAGGTAAGTTCGGCTATATTATTTTTTTGACCAATCTTTTTTAATAATTCACCAGTGAAGTGTAATCCAGCTGTTGGCGCCGCAAGACTGCCCAAGAGCCTTGCATACACCGTTTGATATTCATCTGCCAGACTATCATCCTGAGCGATATATGGAGGCAAGGGGATATGTTCGAACTCTACCAGTCGAGGGTCGTCATGATCAACTGACAAGCAAAGAGTTCTAATCCCTTCGCTATCTATATCAACAGTTTCAAATGTCAGCCAACTATTTATACGTAGTTTGCTATCCTTACGAAATTTATTACCCGGCCGTACCATCGCCCTAATAGTTGTTGGGTCATTTTTTTCGAGTACAAAGACTTCTATATTACCTTCAAATAACCAACGGCAATTTTCTACCTTGCTGTTATTTAAAGCCAGGGTAGTATCACTAGGTAGATATTGATCCAGATCACGGAAAACTACATCAGTTATCGAACCATCCAATAACCTATATACCAATAATCGCGCACTGTCGCGCGGACTAGCTGGCTTTTGAGCAATTAGTTCTTTCGGTAGTTTGAAGTAATACATTGACGTCATGCAGTATAGCACTGCTATCTACGTAGAAAAAGGAAGTTTTGATATAAGGTATAAACTGTTTACAATAGAGCTAATGCATATTACACATCCATCGTGGCCACTCAACCATAAGTGGACCAAAAAGAGTGAATTTTTTACGTCCATAAGTCTACAGTCTTTTGGGTTTAATTTTTTGCAAATTTTTTTGCCGATTTATATTCTAAAACTAGGCTATAGTTTTACTGAAACATGCCTATTTTTTATCCTGCTAAACTCTGTACGGATATTTGGAAATATTTTTTTCTACTCCCTAACAAGGTTTGGCATAAAATTATTGCTAGCCCTGAGCTATGTGCTTGGAATTGTTGGCATAGGGTTTTTGGTAATACAAGCAAATACCACGATTGGTATCGCTCTTGGCATGATAATGATGGGGCTTGCCAACGAAATCTACTGGAATGCTAGGCATCTAATATCTTGTGGTGTATTTGATACAAAAAACTTAGGCAAAAATGTAGGTTTATCAATCATATTGGTATATATTACTGGTGCGTTATCTCCTCTGCTCGGCGGATATATAGGTGAGAAATTTGGTATAAATTATGTACTTATAACTTCTGCTATATTTATAGTTCTAGCTATATACCCCTTATTTAAGTCACCAGATATTCGCTACGCTAAGCCGAAAAAGACAAATTACAAATTTACAACCAAACACGCTCTTGCATACTTCGCTAGTACGTTTGAAGCTAGAACCCTACTGATTTGGCCAATCTTTTTATATCTATTATTTGGGAGTGTTGAGAGTGTGGGCTTCATTATGGCCGCAGGTATGGCGGTAACTATCCTTGTTACAAAACTATCAGGTGCACTCAGTGACAAAGGTTCTAGAGAGCCATTAATCAATGTTGGTAATTTTTTGGCAGGTACCATTGGATTTTGCAGGATTTTTACGAGGACCCTCTCTGTGGCCTATGGAATAAATATGCTGATGAGCCTAGCCCAGGCCATCAAAAGCCCAGCCTTCTTGTCGCAATTTTATATTCATGCCAAAAAATTTGGTGCCACGAGATACATACGAAACATGCAGATATTAGCTATCGTTAGCTCTATTATTTTTTGGTATTTAGCTTATACATTTTCACTTTTCTTTGACCAGAGCACTACTATATCCATTATCTTAATAATATCTGCTTTGTTGACACCACTTCAATCATTAATTATGTCACCTCTAAGCACAAGGATTCGTCATAGGTAATATGAATATATATCTGGATATTAATGGTGTACTAATGCAAGAAAATACCCTAGCTGAATTTGCCGAACCTTTTCTGGCCCAAGTATTTGCAAGCTGGCGATTTTCAACATATTGGCTAAGTAGCTATTGTTGGCATGGCCAAAACAAAGCTCCAGACATAATAAGACCACTGCTTAGAAGAAAAAATAGTATACAGATCATCGAAAGTATCCAACCAACCCAGTGGGACGAGTTCAAAACTGACGCTATTGATTTCAAAACACCATTTCTGTGGTTTGACAGTAGTATCTCTGCTGATGAAAAAGAGATTCTAAAGTATCACCGAGCGCAGGACTGCTTTAGACAGATAAACTTGAGCAGTGACCCAATGCAATTATTTAACGAGATGATTTATCTAAAAACACTTGCATAGAATAGAATCCATAATGTAATATAGACTGTTCTGTCAGCCCCGGACAGGATAGAATATAGCAAGAAGGATATTTATGAACTTATACGAACAAGTGTTTGACCAGCTCACAGACAAACAGCGTGAAGCTGTTGAGTACATCGATGGACCACTACTGGTTATTGCGGGTCCAGGCACAGGCAAGACGCAATTACTTAGCATGAGAGTTGCTCAAATCCTGAAACAAACAGATGCCAATTCTAGCAACATACTTTGTTTGACCTTTACTAACAAAGCTGCAACGAATATGCGCAACCGGCTACAAAATTTGATTGGGTCGGACTCGCTACAGGTAAATGTCAAAACTTTTCATAGCCTTTCAGCGGAAATCATGAATGAGTATCCAGATTATTTTTGGAATGGTGCCAAGCTCGCAACTGCACCAGATGCTGTACAAACCGACATAATCGAGGGGATTTTAAGCAGACTGCCATTAGACAATCCACTGGCTGTCAAGTTTGCGGGCAACTACACCTCAATCTCTCGTGTCCAAAAAGCACTAAAATTAACAAAAGAAGCCGGACTAACTCCGGAAAAACTAAAAGCAATCATAGAGGTAAACTTGGCATACATCGATTTAATAGAAGATCAGTTAATTGACATACTTCCGGCCCGACTCAGCTACAAACACCTCGATCAGCTTCGTCAAGATGTTGATTTATTACCAAATCAAAATATCGATGAATTAGTTGCGCCATTGCTATCTCTGAGTACAGTGATAAAAGAAGATTTAGCCAGTGCGATCCAACAAGATTCAGGTACAGGCAAAACTAAACACACTGGTTTATGGCGTAATAGATTCATACAGTCTGAACAAAGCGTCAAGGGTATGCACAAACAACGTAGGGCGAATAATTGGTGGTTAAATCTGGCAGATGTTTACACTCAATATCGTAGTGAGCTTCACAAGCGTGGCTACTACGACTACTCAGACATGCTGATCGAAGTAATATCCCAATTACAGAGCCAACCGGCGATGCTCAGTGATATTCAAGAACGTTATCAATATATAATGATTGATGAGTTCCAAGATAGTAATGCTGCTCAGATGAGATTAGCTCATATGATAGCTAGTCACCCCCTCGATGATGGTAGACCAAATCTGATGGTCGTTGGTGACGATGATCAATCTATCTATAAGTTTAATGGCGCAGAGCTAAACAACATGCTTGGCTTTCAGCGTTCATATCCAGATACAAGGGTAATAGTACTAGAAGAAAACTTTCGGTCATCCCAACAAATACTAGATGTTTCCAAGCAAATCATAGAACTGGCAGAAGATAGATTGGTCACACGTGACCCTTCTATTTCAAAGAATCTCACAGCACAGAATCCACCAAAAATTACTGGTCAAATTATCCATAAATCTTACCCGTCAAGGGAATACCAGTTATATGACATCGCTAAACAAATAAAACAAGACTTCAAGAAAGATACAAGCATTGCCGTATTAGCCCGCAGACACGAGTCACTCCAAACGTTAGCAGGGGAGTTAAATAAACATGAGATCCCAATTAATTATGAAAAACAAAATAATATTCTAGATCATGTAGCTATACAGCAAATAATAGCAATCTGTCGTATTATTCAGGCTATCAACGACGGCGAGGAGTCAATAGTAAACCAAAACATTGCCATCGTGATAGGACATCCTATGTGGCAAATAGATACACGAATACTATGGCAATTAGCTATCGACAATCGTTATAAGCCTCGTTGGCTAGATAGTCTATTGGATCATACCGAGAGTCATCTCAAGTCGATTGGAGAGTGGTTGATGTGGTTAAGCCAACAGAGCAGGGAGCTACGCCTAGAAATATTACTTGACTACATCATTGGACTACGTAATAACGATAAGTTCACGAGTCCGTTTAGACAATATTTTATTGATGCCAGGCCTGCGCAGACTGAGTACATAGAGGCGCTATCTGCTGTACAAAAGCTACGTCATACCGTCAGTGAGTTTACAGCAGGTCAGCACGTAAGCTTGGCAAATTTTATTCAATTTATTGATTTACACCTTCAAAACAATCTGACTATAGCTGATGAATCGGTATTTGTTACTTCAAATAATGCAGTACAGCTATTAACTGTACACAAAGCTAAAGGGTTAGAATTTGATACAGTTTATATTATTGACGCAATCGAAAAAGAGTGGCGACCAAAAAACAAAGGTTCAAACACCCCCGCAAATTTACCACTCCAACCTTATGGTGATGATATGGATGATTACGTAAGGCTAATGTATGTTGCAACCACGAGAGCAAAACAGAATATTATCGTCACTAGCTATCGGCTAGACTCAGCCAGCGAGGATGTTGTCGCAACTCCACTAATATATCCTGCTATGCAAATCAAAGAAATACTCACAGCCAACCTACCAGACACTGCTAGCGTATTAGAGACAAATATAAAATGGCCCATTCTTCAGACGACCGATGCCAAACAATTGCTTTTACCGATCTTAGATGAGTTTTCGTTAAATGTAACTTCTCTTATGAACTTTTTGGATATTTCCAAGGGAGGGCCAGATTATTTCCTCGAAAGAAATCTCCTACGTCTGCCAGGCGCACGGACTACTTCTTTGGCTTTTGGTACAGCTATACATAGTGCGCTTGAGTTAGCCCAAAGACTAATAAATCGTGGTGATTTTGAATTAGAAAATATCAAATCATATTTTATATCTGAATTAGACAAAGAACCCATATTACCAGCAGAATTAGATCGCTGGAAACCTCATGGATTAGATTTATTGGACAGATTATTTGGTGAGCAATTAGTAATTCTGCCAGAGGGTGGGACGCCAGAACAAAAACTACAAGGCATTGATATCGGTGGAGCTATTATCGATGGCAAACTCGATCATATTATCGTAGATAAAGACAGTAATAGCCTACTTATTACAGATTTTAAAACTGGTGCGCCACTCCGTAGCTTCACTAGCCAAGATAAATCTATTCAAATCAAACTATGGAAACATAAAACTCAATTAATTTTCTACGCACTTCTTGCTAGTAACCACCCCCTCTATGAAAAGAAGCATATCACCTGTCAAATGCAATATCTTGAAGCCGAAAATTCAAAAGATATTATCCGCGAGTACACGCCATCAACCAATGAGATAGATAGGCTAGCCAGACTCAGCCGTGCAGTCTACAAAAAAATAATCAATTACGATCTGCCTGATACTTCGGGCTACTCTTCAGACATTGAAGGGATTCTTCGGTTTGAGCAAGATTTGATAGATAATAAAATCTAACTATTTTATGATTAACTTAGCATGTATTTGCTTATTTAAATTATTTGGATACCTAAATAGCAAAAAATTGAATCTAAATATCTTCTAGTAGCACAAAACTTGCATCATAAATCGTTGGTTTCTCTAGCATAGTACGCTTACGTCTACTCCTAGCTAGTGGTCTAACAGGCACCCACACTATGTCGGTTGGTAAATTTAATATTTTCCTAGTGACTTCGTCTATCTGTCCAACGATACAGAAAGATACACTATGATCTCTCATCTTTGAATTACTGGCTATACGCATTAGACCGTTTGTCAGAGATAGATATTCAAGCGAGTCTATCCTCATACAATTTATACCCAAAAGATAAGGATAGTCCGATACATCAACTCTCGACATTCTATGATTATCATGGCTAGTATCTGGTACGTATAAATCCTGAGGATTAAATATCGTCATAAATCTATCAATCCTTATATCTCGATTGATTTTGTTCAAAAGATAATCTAACTCTACGGCCTGCCTACCAGCCGGCAACCTTCTAAAGCCAGTATCCATGAGTTTGTTTCGCACTAAACTAGCAAATTCTAGTAGTTTAACTGGTACTTCATCTGGTTCACAAGCTTCAGTTTTTTGTTCTGGATCAATTGTATCTATAGTTAGCGTTGAGCTATCTATCAGTGCGTGATACTCAATACTAGGCGCCCGAATTGCTGTTCCAGAAATTTCGTCTTCAGGAAGTGTGTAGAGCAAAAACTCAGTATAAAGAGACATGCCTGACCTGGGAACTATCATGTTCTTTTTGAGAGATTCTAATGCAGTCAATTCGTACATCAAATCACCGCTATCTTCTAAATATTCATCTACATCATCAGGACTTTCGAAAGTCATATAATCTGGATCCATGAGTGATATATACTCTAGATTACCCTGCAAAGATTCTGCGCGACTATAAATACTGACAGGGTCGCCATCTGGTAACTCAGCTGGTATACACCCAATACCACTGAATGTTACTTCCAAATGCGAAACTCTATCGATTTGATCGTTAAGGTCTTCGACATCCTCGTAAACCTCATACGGCATAGCTTGATCCGGCCGTAGCTCCTGATGTAAAGCTATCTTAGCCGCGAGCAAATATGATTCTTGAATTATTTGATTTGCTACCTCTACATCACGCAAAAACTCTTCTGGTAAAATATCTTTAGACATTATTTATATAATATAACTTTCACTTACGTTTGCAAGCATAGGCAAGACCAAACTCTTCTCCGGTTACGCTTGCATAAACTACTTTCAAAAGTATAATTCGTATATGGGTATTGAGGCTGACCTAAACGCTTTTCGTGACTTAGCTCTTGAAGAGCAGACGAAGATAACATCTTACCTAGATAAGTATGGTCACTTCACCAATGTCTATCACAATCTCGATCCAATTTTAAACGAGATTGTCGGTGATAATAATGTAGTAGTCACTGGTGAGGTTTATTTTCCAGAAATAAACAGCAGGGGACAATACCAAGATTATAATAGACTTCCACCCCGTGGTATGTTATCTGGAAAAAATTTTGGTGTCAGAGTAGGATCTAGGGGTGACATAGAGCCCTTGCTCCGCACCGAAAACGAACAATTGATTATTGGCTACTGGGTAGGTCTACTTGCTGTAAACACAACAACCGCGCTCGAGCAAGGGCGGAGTGAGTTTTATGCCTTTGCCCCAGTCGAAAACAGCCAATTACACGTACCCGAACTTATCGTACCAGAAGCAGATATTCTACCCGATCCAGACGATAGAATAGCTGTCTATATTGATGAGGCCGTACTCAACGATCCAAAAGATTTTAATCAGTTAATATCAATATTTGACCGATTATCTAACCGCACAGAATTAGAAATTGATTATTACTTGAACTATTTGAATTTCATACTACCCTTATACGAATATTCGGCCAAAATAACATCTACGAGCTTTATTCATGCAGACGAAGACACATACATAGACATCATAGAACCAGGATCTTCTTTTTTTTCAGACCAGCTACTACCGTCTATCTTCGAGTATGTCGAGGATATAGGCCTACTTTGTATTAGTATAGATACTATTTCCATCAATGAACAACGCGAGAGATATTATATACCCCTCAATTCAATTACTAAACTTAGCTTAACTCGTCATGCTTAACTATGAAAAAATGTTTATCTATCATAATCACGCCTAACATATACTTCTTCAGACGATAAACCATCATACGCCTGCGGACTGTTACATATTGTAGCGGTGACAACTCTACCTGACTTTTTGGCTCTCATCCTTATTGGTCCATCGCAGTCCATTGTCATAACTTCAAGATCGAGTAATGCTTCTTTGATCATTTCATCAGAATCATCTGCTTGATTAACTGCCACACTCCTCATAGCACTCAACATAGAATCCCCATCAACAATTTCCAGTTCACTAACATGCTCTAATATAGACAAAAATCCTGATGCTTTTGCTGATTCAAAAATATCATCTACACTCTGTTCTATTCTAGGGTCAACAGAATTATTTAAGGTCTCATACGATACCCTATGTTCCATTTTTATTGCTGATATACACTTTATTACGTTTGGGCAACTACCACATTGTCCTACATCAACGTTTTCAGTAGGGTCGTGCAATAATGAATTTTGATTTATATCCTCAAATTTACTCATATAACAATATTATATCATAATATAAAGAAGTCTATGATATTTTTTGTCAAGAGATAATATCGATTAATGATTACCAGTTCTTGCCAAAGTATGTGCTACTTGGTAAATATCATCAGGTTTTATTTCATCTCCATTATTTTCATACGCTTGTTTAAAGGCACTATTTCTAGCCAATATATAGTCTAGCGTCTGCGGGTCTGCCAAACTCAAATGACTACCTTCTAGCGGAACAATTCGTACATTTGAGTTATTAGCGAATATACTTGACCACTCTTTCTGCATCGACGCCTTATCATTTTGGAAACACGTAATATGAATGATTTTGTCTGTGTCGATCTGCCTTGCTAAGTCGCCAGCCTCGCCACTAAAAAGAGCAGGGCCAATCATAACTTGATGAGCCACAGAATAAGGATTGGCATCGATAGTACCTGGATAATGTAGCAACCTATTTGTTGTCAGCTTTCCAATTAGCTTAGCGGTAGAAACAGGTTCATGGTAAATTTGTGATGCTAACAATAATGCGTCTGACGGTCTAAACTTCCTAGGGAAGCAGGGGGCAGTCAAATCAGCAAATTTTATATCTTGAGAAAAATCTTCATCTAGGGCGAGAATGCCCATGCCGACCATTGCTCCACGTGACTCTCCTATCAGCACTCGACGAGTTGGATCCACAAAGTACTTATAATCATCTATTACCTCTTGTGTAAAGTTTAATGTTGCCGCGGCCGAGCCACTAAGCGTAATTTTTGCTTCGAGCTTTGATAAGCACCCGTCATGCCAGCTACCTTCAGCACCTACCATCATGACTACGTTACCAAGTCGCATAAGATTGCGTGCTGTACGTTCATTATGACCCTCAGTGCTTGTCCACCAAGCCGTTGTGTACATCACTGGGATTTCGGTCTCTTGTTTGTATGGTACCCCTACTAGCGCAGCATACGCATAACCAGCCGCTGTACGAAATCCAAGTCTTCGAATGTAACCATCTCTGCTATCCGTGACTTCACCTACGTCGTGGATATCGACAATTTGTGACTGTTCTATCAGTTCTTGTCTGGGTGGTGTCTCTCCAAAATAAAAACTCTCGACATCAAATCGAGAGTTTTCTTGTGGTTCATTTTGTTGAACATATAGCTGTTCACCTACGGTTGTTCGTGTATCGTGCATATAACACTCCTTATGATATCGGCAATCATAATTAAATAAGCTTATGAATATATTAATACCAACTGTAAAAAATGTAAACTAAAAAAGCTTCGGTATTATCCGAAGCCTTTTTAGAATTCCTTCAAAAAAGCCTTTTATAAAATCTATGGGTACACTACTTCTTTTTTGTCGTAGCCTTCTTTTTTGTGGTAGATTTTGTTGCTGTTTTCTTGGCTGGAGCTTTTTTTACAGAGCTAGATTTTGAAACAACCTTAGCTGTTGAAGCTGTCTTTTTTGAAACTTCGCTTGATGACTTATCCTCTTTTGAAGTCTTGCTAACTTTTAGCTTCTTTGATGGAATTAGTGCTGAGATTGGTGCAAAAAATAGCACGTATAGATTAAAGCCAATTACACCACCAATGATAGGACCAAAAATATATGCCTTGGCCCAAGATTGGTTTGCAAGGGCAACGGCCGGATTAATAATCGCACTAGAACCAAGTGAAGCAATAATCACACCAGCGGTTAAACCACCACCAATAACAGCGGCCTTTTTGCCAATTTCTAAGTCTTGGTAAATAGCAGCAGCAATCGCAAAGGTGAATACGAATGCACCAACAGCTTCAGCTACCAAAGCTGTCCACTCAAACTGCTTTGGAGCGATACTCATAATCTCACCACTATTGAAAAAGTTAGCAAGTTGCCAAGCAGCAAGACCACCAAGCATCTGAGCCGCAACATAAGACAATGCCTTTAGTGTGCCGATTTTTCTTACTGTCCATAAACCAACCGTAACAGCTGGGTTCACATGAGCACCAGACACTTTGCCAAAGACTAAGACTAGTAATCCCATAACGAGTCCCACGCCTATCGCTACGAAGTAGGCTATGCCTATCTGTGAGCGAGAAATATTAATAGCTGCGGTTGCAAGAATTGCCGTACCCAAGAATTCTGCCAACAACACAGCGACTTTTGATCGCAATGTCATACGATATAAAACCTCCATTTATTTATGCATTAACAATAACTGTTCTGTCACTAAAATGCAAATCTGCCGATAATAAATTACATCAATTTGATTTCAAGACTGCAACCCTATGGCTACCATCACACAGACCTATATATGTTGCAACCTGGAATGATGTCATAGCATGGTACAAATCTTTCGCTTGTTGCTCGGCATCTACGCCGGTAGCCATCTCGTTGGCTAACTTTTTTATATACCACATATCAATTACAAAAGCTTGCTTTCCTGTTTTCGCAAAATATTCATCCCTATCGATAGTAGTGTTTTCGTCGTAATTGAATACAGCAATTTGTTCACGGTGGCCATGGACTCCTTTGCCATCATCTAATAGTACTTCCGTAAGATCTTCGCCCACCAAATTACGAAGTGTATTTTTATCATCAGAAAAATTTGAAAGCGTTAGCTCATCAAAAGACTTTTCATCAAAATCTTCGCCCATAGCAAACTCAACGATTCCCTTGGCTTCGGTTCTATTATCTTCTAGTGCTTGGCAATTTTTGTCACAGCCATCACAAGCACCACAGCCTGTACCATTCCTAAATTCAGCATCTCGATTGCCTGTATCAACATGAGCACCTAGATTTAAGCCTTTTTCTTTCAAAGAATTTAGTAGTGATGCACCTTCAAGATGGTATCCAACTGCTTTGGCTGCAACAAGAGCCGTCATGGCTCCACCCGCCATATGGGCACCAAGAGGTAACTTTTCCTGACCCTCTTCTAAGGTACGGCCGTCAAAACAGACAACAGGATTACGCCAATCAATTTCTTTTCTAAATTCTACAATTTCCTGAGCTTCGAGCTCGGCCTGCTGTAGGGTCATCTCGGGCGCTGTTATGCTACCGACTCCTACACCTACAGGCTCTGTAATTGTTATCTCTGTTGGCATAGTATCCATCTCCTTTAGTTCAAATAATCTGTCACTCATAAAAACCTTCTATCATTATTAATTAAGCCTATAACACTCTACTAATTTTATTCTCTAAAATCAATCATCACAGATAAATATCAGTGATGATTATCACATACTTTTTTTAATTTACAAATATTATAAAAATGGTAAGGCAATAATAATGATAAACCAAGAATCATTACCATTTGGCACATTCAGCGCATCTGATATTTCATATATTAATATGCTCGAAGAACAAATGAGGCCAAAAGAAAATATTAAATACTTAGAACAACAAACTCGTCAAAATAACCCAGAAAGATATTACAAAATAGCTAAGGTAGCAGGTAGGCTTGCACCAGGTGACCTTGGGCTACGTTCATTCTATTTTGTAGAATTTTTACTTGACCCAAATCTACTAGAAGTCATACCTAGCCACGACGACCACGACGCTTGAGTCCAGCAACCTGAATCCTAACCGCAGATCTGTCTATCAAATTTTGGGCTTGTTGTAGACTAACCTGATCTTTTGCCTCTGCTTTTAGTTTTTGGGCACGTTCCATAGCTTCGCGAGCTTCTTCTTCGGATATATCATCTGATGCATCCGCCTCGTCAACCAAAACATTGAGGCTACCATTAGAGACTTCTATAGCACCCCCTGAAATCGCAAAATGCTCCATCATATCATCTGGCTCATTCTGCTTACGGCGTATCGAAATAACACCACGTTCAGCCACACTAATTAATGGCATATGACCAGGCAAGACACCAATTTCACCATCCATGGTTGGCAAAATTATTTCGTAAGCCTCGCCCGAAAACTTAACTCCATCTAGTGAAATCAGTTGAAAATTAATCACTCGATTTGCTGTCCTCAATTACTTCTTTGATATCACCCTTCATATAAAACGCCGACTCTGGCTTATCATCGTGTTTGCCATCCAAAATCTCTCTAAATCCAGCAATTGTATCTGCCAGTGGTACATATTTACCCGGTTTGCCAGTAAAAACTTCGCCAACAAAGAAAGGCTGGGTCAAAAATCGTTGAATTTTACGAGCCCTAGCTACTGTAAGTTTATCTTCATCCGACAATTCTTCCATGCCAAGGATTGCAATAATATCTTGCAAATCTTTGTAACGCTGGAGGATGCGCTGAACTTCACGAGCAACACTATAATGCTCGTCACCTACAATTTCGGGATCTAAAATAGTTGAGTTACTATCGAGTGGATCAACAGCCGGATATAGTCCAAGCTCAGTCAAAGCACGGTTTAATGCAATGGTCGAGTCCAGGTGAGCAAAGGTTGTTGCTGGTGCTGGATCGGTAAAGTCATCGGCCGGCACATAAACCGCTTGAACTGAAGTAATTGAACCTTTTCGGGTTGATGTAATTCGCTCTTGCAGGGCACCCATTTCTGTTGCAAGGTTTGGCTGGTAACCAACAGCACTCGGCAAACGACCGAGGAGGGCAGACACTTCTGCACCAGCCTGCGTAAAACGGAAGATGTTATCAACGAACAGCAGAACATCAGAACCCTGGTCACGGAAACCTTCTGCAATAGTTAATCCTGACAATGCCACTCTTAGACGCGCTCCAGGTGGCTCATTCATCTGACCAAACACCAACGATGTCTTTTCTAGGACACCAGAGTCTTTCATTTCATAATAAAGGTCATTACCCTCACGGGTACGCTCACCAACACCAGCAAACACCGAATATCCGCTGTGAAACTTAGCAATATTACTAATTAATTCCTGAATAAGTACTGTCTTGCCGACACCAGCTCCACCAAACAAACCGACTTTACCACCTTTTGTAATTGGTGCAATCAAGTCAATAACTTTTATACCTGTCTCAAGTATCTCGACATTACCAGACTGCTCGATAAAAGCTGGTGGCTCACGGTGAATTGGAGCATATTTCTTAAAACTACCTGACTGATCATCAATAGGGTTACCAACGACGTCAAACATACGTCCCAAAGTTTCTTCTCCTATAGGAACACTGATTGGCTTGCCGGTATCAGTAATCTTGATACCACGCTCCAAACCGTCGGTACTACCAAGTGCAATTGCTCGTACTGATGATTCGCTGAGGTGTTGTGCAACTTCAAAAACTAATTTTTTATCATCAAAATCTACCTCAAGTGCATTGTAAATAGCAGGCAAGTGGCCCTCGGGAAAATCGGCGTCAATTACCACCCCGACTACCTGGCTAATACTACCTACTGATTGTTTTGTTTTCTCTGCTGTCGCCATCTATTCTACCTCCGACAATTCGTCGCTATTTATTATAACATCTTGCTTTATTACTTTTATGTATCCACTTGAGCCTAGACTTGCTAATCTACGTAGTAATGTAGTGTGAATTATCCGCTCCTCTTGTTCTGGAAATATATCACTGCCAACTAGCCCAGCTCCTCCGTCTAACACTGCGTCCTTATAGGTCCTAGGTTTATCTTTATCACTCATTTTATTGCCTCCGCTCCACCAGTTATTTCTGCTAATTCCTGAGTTATTTTAGCTTGTCGAGCAGTATTAAACTCGAGTGTTAAATCATCGATTATTTCTGTAGCATTATCTGTAGCATTTTTCATACTGAGCATACGCATTGACTGTTCAGAAGCAATTGATTCTAAAAGTGCTTGCCAAATCTGAACCTCCAACAATCGTTCGGTAACATTCTCTAGCACATCATTGACAGATGGCTCGAATGTAACATCAGACAGGGAAGGACCTTCGGACTCATCAGGATCTGTCTCGTAACTAGCTGGTAGGACAGTCAAATTGTCTACAGTCTGCAATATATTTGATTTGTGTTCTGTAAAAATAATACAAACTTCATCAACTAGCTTAGCTGTGTATTTATCAATAATAGTATTAAGGATAGGGCGAATATCATTAGCCGTGGGTTTATCGCTAAAATCATCATAAACAGCTACTATATCGATACCTTCGACTCGGTTTAAAAATTGGGCGCCTCGTTTACCAATCACAATGACGCTAGATTTAATTTTTTGTTTTTTATCACTAGCTATTGAGCCTGCCAATGACTTTATGACATTACTATTGTACGCTCCGGCAAGCCCACGATTGCTAGTAATAACAATATAGAGTCTCTGGTCAACAGGACGTTTTTTGTATAATGGATGTTCATTAATCTCAGTAACTTTGTTTAGTCTAGCCAGCATACTGTGTGCAGACTGGCGATAAGCCCGCCCCCTATGGGCAGCTTCGGTAGCCTTGCGCATCTTGCTAGCAGCCACCAGCTCCATAGCTTTGGTAATCTGCTTGGTATTCTTGACACTACCAATCCGGCGTTTTAGTTGCTGAGTGCTAGCCATCTATGCAAGTATCTCCCGCGAATAAGAATCACTATATAAGCCACCATGACGCACTATTGCCATAATCATCATAGAAGTTTCTTCGATTTTTTCTCTATCCAAATTCACCAAGCCTGATTCGTCAGAAGCTTTATACGCACCATCTTGTTCAGCATACTCCAGTTCAGATTTTACTTTATCTGAAAAATAACCTAAAGGTGGATGAAATAGGCCCTGATCATCATATTCAGATATTTGGTTTATGGTATTTCTCACCACTGAGACTACCTTTTTTTGACCAGCTGTCGAAGATTCATTCATATCACAGGCCATAAGCGTAGCTCGTATATCAAACAAGGCGATATGAGCCATTGCGTAGGCAGCCTTACCTTGCGGGAAGAAATCTCTACCGACTATTTCCGATTGTTTATTGGTCTCGGACATAATACTAATCCTATTCTCCCACTCTAATCAGTTTTCTCTATCGGTTTATAGCTATCAGCTACTTGTTCGGCCAATTTAATAATGGTTTGTTGACCTTCATCGTCAGGGACTAGACCCTTATCAATGTCCTCGAGTAACTTCTTGTGCTTGTTCTTGAATTCGCGGAACAAGGCTGCTTCAGCTATTTTGATCTTATCAACAGAAACCTTATCAAAAGCACCTTTTGTTGCAGATAGAAGCATGACATACATCTGCCAGGTAGAATACGGACTAAACTGAGGTTGTTTAAGTAGCTCCGTCAATCTCTGTCCTCTCTCGATACGTTGTTTTGTCTCAGCATCTAAATCTGTAGAAAACTGGCTAAAGCTAGCTAGTTCACGAAACTGCGCCAAGTCTACTCGAAGCGACTTTGCAACCGATTGGATTGCCTTAGTTTGAGCTGATCCACCGACACGCGACACAGACAAGCCAACCGATACAGCCGGACGAATACCTTGATAGAACAGGTTTGTTTCCATAAATATTTGACCGTCAGTAATAGAAATTACGTTAGTCGGGATATAAGCCGAAATATCACCAGCCTGAGTCTCGATAATCGGTAGGGCAGTCAGCGAACCAGCACCAAGCTTATCGCTAAGTTTAGCTGCTCGCTCAAGTAGCCTAGAATGCAAATAAAATACATCACCAGGATAGGCCTCACGTCCCGGTGGACGACGAAGCAATAGTGACATTTGACGATAAGCAGCAGCGTGCTTGGATAAGTCATCATAAATTATCAAGGCATGCTGAGCATTATCTCGGAAGTACTCACCCATCGCACAGCCAGCATAAGGAGCTAAGTATTGCATTGGCGCTGGGTCAGCCGCCGAAGTTGCTACTACGATTGACTGATCCATCACGCCTTCGCGCTTTAGACGCTCAACCAAACGAGCGATTTTGCTCATTTTTTGACCAATGGCTACGTAAATGTTAATTACACTAGTCCCTTGTCTGTGCTGATTTATCATAGTATCTACGGCAATAGCAGTTTTACCAGTCTGTCTATCACCAATAATAAGCTCACGCTGACCACGACCAATCGGCACCATGGAATCAATTGCAATAATACCTGTCATAAGTGGTTCATGCACACCCTTACGCGATAGAACACCTGGTGCAATCTGCTCAGCCGGTGCGCGTAATTTAGCTTTTATCGCACCTTTTCCATCCAAAGGATTACCCAGTGGATCAACAACCCGACCAACTAACTCAGGACCAACCGGAATTTCTACAACCCTACCAGTGCGCTTGGCTTTTGCACCAGCTTTGACCTTGGTATCATTACCAAGTAGCACTGCACCAATCTCTTCTTGGCCCAGGTTAAAGGCAAATGCTGTCACGGCGCCACCATCCACAGACTCGAGCTCAACCATCTCGTTATAGCCAACAGATGTCAAACCATAAATCCAAATTACTCCATCTCCTACTCGTGTAACAATTCCTGTATCCTCAATTTCTGGACGCTTCTTGAGCTCAGCAATAGCAGCCTTAATATCTGCCGATAGCTCTACTATAGAAACATCGCCTAAAGTTGCCATACCTAAAATCTCTCCTTTGCGACCAATTTCTTAAAAATATTCAATTTTGACCTAACTGATAAATCGAAACTTTCGGCTGGCAAGTCTATCCGGACACCACCAATAAGATTAGTATCTACTCGATGATTAACCTTAATATGCTTAGCTCCAGGGAAGTACTCGCTTAAAAGATCATGCACCTCATCAATGGTTTTTTTATCCAACTCATGCGCGCTAACAGCTGTAGCTTCGATGAAGCCATGTTTTTGCCTATACTTCATAACATCACGCATAAGTGAGTCTATATCTATCTGACTATGGTCCGATGATACAAAAAAACTAGCAATCTCTTTGACTAATTTATCAGTGTCACGTACATGTAGTGTCTTCTCACCGATTAGTTCTGCCAATTGTTTGCGTGAAATATCTGGCATAATTACTTAGACTTTCGACCTTTCTTTATAGCCTTATTGATAAGCTCAGTGTCTTTTTTGCTGTCGACTTTTTCTTCAACAACTGCCTCTGTGGCATCAGACACTAACTCAGCCACGTCTTTTTCGAGCTTACGACGAGCTTGTTCGACCTCTTCATTGATACGAACTTCTGCATCGGCCAACATTCGCTCAGATTTAACATGGGCAGCTTTTTCGGCCTCACGAATAATATCTCTAGATTCTTTTTGAGCGTCGGATATTATTTCGTCAGCCTGGTGTCTAGCTTCACGCGCAATCTTGGCTGTATCTTTTTCAAACCGTTCACGTTCTTTTTGCATTTGTTGTCCGTGACGAACACCCTCATCAATAACCTTATGTCGTTCGTCTAAGATCGCAATGATTTTATTAAATGCGAATTTTTTGAGTATGATAAAAACTAACACAAAAGTAATTATCTGAATGATAAATGCTTTGATGTTAAAGCCAAGGATACCGGTACTTTCAGCCGCCTCGCTAGATGCAAAATATATTGGTAGCATTATTTATCTAAATTCCTTCTTTTTTACTAAATTATAAATAGCGATGCAAACACTAGGAGAGCCATTAGCTCAACGATAGCGATAATCACAAATATCTGTCCAAAATACTTTGCCGCCTCTGGATTACGTCCGACAGCGTTCATGAATGAAGAACCAATCAAACCAATACCGATAGCAGGCCCAAGCATGCCAAATCCCATCATTATACCTTTTGCTAGTACATCAAGTTCCATTTTAGTTATTAACTCCTTTTATAAATTATATTACTCTTAAAAACTTTACTATTATGCTGTCTTTGCAGTCGCTGCCTTTGCCAGCTCGTGTCTTTCAAGCTCATCCACATCATGATCATGTTTGATCGCTGCTGATAAGTACATAATAGTCAACATTGTAAAAATATAAGCCTGTAGCGCTCCAATAAATAATTCGAGCAACAAAATCGGCAGGGTAGTGATAGGCGCGGCAAAACTACCTAGGTATGAAAAAATTGCGATAATAGCTTCACCAATAGCAACATTCAAAAATAATCTTAGTGCCAAGCTAAATATCTTGGTGAACTCAGAGAATACCTCAAAAATTCCCAAGAGATAGGTTGCTGGATTCCAGAGGCTACCAGCAAAAAAATGCCTGATATGTTTTGCTACGCCCGACTCTTTGATTGCAAAATATTGCACGAGTATCATCATGATAGTTGAGGCAGCCAAAGTAGCATTGAGATCGGCAGTAAAAGGCCTAATAACCGGTTGACTATTATACATAAGTGATTCACCCGAACCTGGTATGAGACCAAGCCAGTTGCTGAACATAACAAAGAAAAAAGCGGTAGCAAAGATTGGTGCATACTTTATTGCTTTTTTACGTGATCCCATAGAGTTCTGAATTGTATTAACAATAAACTCAGCACCAATCTCAACAAATTGAATCACCCCACGTTTTGGCTTAACCGTCATACGTCTGGCCACAATTATCAAAAAAACAATGATTAGAATAGACGATATTAGTCCGTAGATCATAGAGTTGGTAATACTAATACCGTTTACCTGGAATATCTCACCTGGAGTTATATGAATTGCCGGCCCCTCAGACTCGGCTGTCGCAAAAAAGCCTGCTATCAGATTACTAAACATTATTTTTTCCTCTCGATTTTTTGATACGCTTTATCCTTGAGTCTATTTCTGACTGACTATTCATTTCATTATACGTTCTATAGATTAATACGCCTGCACCAAAAATAGCAATAAAAAAAGCCGCCAATGTAACCGACGGCGAAGAATCCAACCATTTATCAATCTGAACTCCAATAAAAATAGGTAATAAAACCATGACCGCTAGACGCCAGCCCATACTAACTAGATTTCCAAACATCATATCGCGAGCATTAATCACAGCCATTTGATCTATAGATTCAACAGCAGGGTCTACATACCTAGACCGTCGCTTACTTTTAGTGCGGTGTTTTCTACCCATACGCATCGCACTATAACAGATTATTTATGCTTAAGACAAGTTTTTAACGGTATTAGTCTATTGTTTACTGCAATACTCTATATTCTCATTGTATCACATAATATCAATATTTGTCAATAGGCAGTTTAAATATACATAGCTTAGGGATTATTTGCTAGCTTTTTTATCTCTGTAATTAACTGTAAGCATCCAAACAAACTTTTTTGTCGAAATCTACCTTTTGTTCAGATAAAATTTAGTTATGGTTACTGCACTGTAGAAACCGAGTCAGGAGTACTTGGTACTGGGGCTTGTGGGGAATTTGCCTGAGTAGTTGCATCAGACGTAGCTTTTTGCTTACTCAAAAACTCAATCAATATTACAAAGGCCGCCGTATAAACTATCAATAGATAAATACCAACGAGGACAACAGTCAAAAGTGCAAACAAGATTATAACACCAATAATACCCCAGACCTTGCCTGCGTGTCCTTTGGTCATATCCCAGCTAGCCTGTATGGCATCTAGGGCGTTTAGATTATCTCTGAACAATAAATACGGTGCCAAAACTAATCTAGGCATGACAATAAAAAAAGGAACGACAAATAATAATAGTGTAAAGAAAGCGATAAAGAAATAAAGGATTGATAGCAAGAACAGATTACCGGCCCGATTAAAGTTCAACGCATACTTGATTGCCTCAGAAATATCTACTTTTTTTGAATTAACGCTATCAAGCAAAACCCGGATCATAGCAACGTACACCAACAAACTAACAATAGACATCACAAGCCTAACAATCATAAATGACTTCATATAAGAAGAAGTGATACTTGCGATAAAGCTGATAATAACAAGGGTTAGGATAGTTGATAAATTAAAAAAAACTATTCTTTTAGATAAATTATAAATACCAAAAGCCCCTGGCCAGGTATCTGGCATCGTAATTGCTTCAGCTGGCTGGTTAACTGAAGGTGCCGGTACCGGTGTCGTCGGCGATGACTCCTCAGTATGTTCAGTCTGTGTACTTGGTGTTTGTTGGGGTGGGATAGGTTGAGAACTATTTTCCATGTTTTTTCTCGCTTATCGTTTAAGTTTTTAGAATAATACACCTATCTGTTAACTATTAAAACAGTCTTTTTAAAACTTTGACTATCGACTTCTTAGGTCCATTACACTTAATTGATAGCGTACAAATCAGGCAAGGTGTTATAATACGTGCATAAATGAAAATTTTGTTTGAGTGTATAATCAAAGATGAAAGGGGTGATAAAAATGGTTACAGTATATAGTGCGAGCTGGTGTGCGTTTTGTCATGCGGCCATAGAATATCTAAATAAGCTTGGCGTGAAATTTGAAGTCAAAGATATCGAGTCCGACAGAAAGCTAGCTGAAGAAGCTGTCGAAAAATCTGGGCAAATGGGTATACCCGTCATTGATATAGCCGGTGATATTATTATTGGCTTTGACAGGCCAAAAATTGATAATGCTCTAAAATCTCACGGATTAGTCAGCTAAACAGTGGCCTTCGAGGATTACCAAACAAAACAGTCAGTAGCAATAGTCTACACCGGCGAAGGCAAAGGCAAAACTTCCGCTAGCCTAGGTCTGATGGTACGCGCCCTCGGCGCAGGCTGGAGGGTTGCCTATATACAATTTATTAAACATTGGCAGGTCAGTGAGCACCAATTTATCACTGACATCAAGCCTATTTATGGTAAAAAACTGTTTTTTTATAAAGGTGGCAAGGGATTTTATAATGCTGGCGATATCTCTGCTGAAGCAATTAGCCAAGCCGACCATAAAAAAGCTGCCCACGATACTTATCAAATAGCTCTAGATTGTGCCACAAATGGTAAATTTGATTTAGTAATATGCGATGAAATTAACAATGCTGTAGCTGATAAGTTGTTGACAAAAGCCCAGTTACAAAAGATGATTAACTCACGATCAAAAGATACTAGCATATGCCTAACAGGACGTAACTTCCCAGAAGATTTGCTAGACAAAATAGATATCGCTACACACATGACAAAGATGAAACATCACTACGACGATAAGTTCTTAGCCAATGAAGGAATAGACTACTAGCATGAGCCCTGTTTCTTACTTTGCAGAAGCAACTCAGTCTCTACATCTCAATATTAATGTAGAGTGGTGGCACTGGCTACTACTTGGCGCTTGGTTTGTAGGGCTAATATTGTTTGATATCTTGGTCATGCACCGAGAAGATAAAATCCCAACCCTCAAAGAAGCCGTCACTCAAAGTATTGGCTGGATTGTCCTTGGCGTACTATTGGGTGTTGTTATCTGGAAGGTTTATGGCGGCGAAGCGGGAACGCAGTATTTTAGTGGCTATCTAGTTGAAAAATCGTTGTCCATAGATAATGTTTTTGCCTGGTCGCTGATCCTAACTTACTTCAGAATACCCAAGAAATATCAACATCGTGTACTGTTCTGGGTGTACTTGGTGCTATTGTACTGAGAATCATCTTCGTGTTTGCCGGTGTTGCACTAATAGAACGATTTGAACCAATCCTAATATTCTTTGGTCTGCTTTTGATATGGAGTGGCCTAAAATTACTAAGAACGCAGGAAGAACATGAGTATGACCCACATAACGGCAAATTCTTCCGTATCGCAAAAATGTTTATCCCTGTTAGCAAGCACCTTGACGGACACAAACTATTTACTGTCGAAAATGGTAAACATGTTGCTACCATGCTTTTTATGGCACTACTAGTAGTAGAGTTTACAGATGTAGTCTTTGCTGTTGATTCGGTACCAGCCATATTAGCCGTCTCAAGAGTACCGTTCATTATAATCGCCAGTAATGCTGCAGCTATATTGGGTATGCGAGCATTGTATTTTGTGTTTGATATTGTCAAAGAACAATTTTGGCTACTCAACTATGCATTAGGATTCTTGCTATTGTTTGTCGGTTTCAAAATGTTTATTGCACCAAACGAAATATTTGGTTACAGCTGGTTTGGAACACATATTTCGACAAATATATCCCTGGCAGTTATCGGATTCTTGCTACTCAGTGGTATATTGGGGTCGTTCTTGGTCAAGCCTCCGCAATCTCTAAACAACAAAGGTTAAGCTATGACAAAACGTAAATTATTGTCAAAACGACAAAAAAGGCAATTAATTTATGCAGGCACAAGTTTGGTGCTGGCTGGTTCTATTTGGCTTGGCCAAAGATACGGTCTCATCAAAAAAATTGATACCACAAAAAAAGATACGCCAAGTACAATACAGCAAAACCAACCGGGCCTTTACTCTGTCAAATCGTTTGAAGACGGCGATACTATCACAGTAGATATGAGTGGAAATACCGAGAGAATAAGGATGATAGGCGTAGATACACCCGAAACACAAGATCCACGTGTACCCGTGCAATGTTTCGGCAAGGCCGCGAGCGAATTTACAAAAACACTTATCGGCAATCAACCGGTCAGACTAGAGGCCGACCCGACCAACACCAACCGCGATCGTTACAATAGATTACTAAGATATGTGTATTTACCCGATGGGCGTCTAGTTAATGCTGAGATAATAGGGCAAGGCTATGGGTTTGCTTATGTGTTATTCCCATTTGAAAAGATGGATGAATTCAAAAACCTAGAAAAACAAGCCCGCGAACAAAACTTGGGTTTATGGGGTTCATGTCAAATCAATCAAAATGGCAACAAGAAAACTACCAATTCAGCCCAGTAACCAATGATAATGACGTATTAAAGCTCGACAGGACTCTGCCTAGACTCGCTACCGCCCTTGATAAATTTCTTAATAGAAAATTGCTGGGTTTTTGGGTCATAGGCACGCTGTAATAAATTGACACCAAATTTAGCTGATAGTACAACAATAACCGTCATATCAACCGCCGGGCTTTGAATACCATGAACTGCATAAGTTTCTTTGTAAATCTGTAAATAACGATAAAAATCTTGGGTTGAATCCTGCATGCGCCTAGATGAGGTCATGGCAGTTAATGTCTCGTCAAAAGCGATTATTTCACCAATTTGATCAAGATGAATCGCCAAATCAATATCCTCATGAACATCTTTTCGGGCACAAACCTTATTCTTGACTTTGTTCCAAGCTTTTTTTCGCATTGCCATATTACTACCAAACAAAAATACCGCGTCGTCTTTGATACCTATATTCCAGGTAGCTTTTCGAATATTTTTGTCGGCAAATAAACCAAGCTTTCTAAATGGGGCGTCATGGAAACCTACAGGACCGCTGACAGCAGATATTGATTCATCTTCGAAGATTCGTTTTACTTGCTCAACCCAGTCTGATTTGAGATGTGTTTCTGCGTCTATACGGCCGATGATATCCGATTTTACGGCGTTGAATCCGGCAGTTCGGGCATAAAGTACGCCTTGTTGCCTCTCTTGAACAACTTTCACAAAAGGATATTCAGAAGCAATAGTAGCAGTGTTATCAGATGAATTATTATCTACTACAATCACCTCATCAGGTAACACCGACTGGTTTGCGATTGAATCCAAGCAACTTTTTATCTGGTCTTGCTCATTAAAAACTGGTATAACTATACCTAGCGTAAGCGATTTATTGTTTTTCATATCTTTAGAATTTAATATAGCATGACTAAACCAAAACAACCTAAGGTAAAACATACATCAAGTTTTAAAAAGCCACCGGCAAATGCTGGGTTCTGGCAGGTGTTTTGGTATAATTTCACGGCTTGGTCAGTAAGACATAAATTTTGGCAACGGCTAGCGATTGGTCTAACTGTGCTGGCCGTTTTATTTTTTGGTGGCATGTACGGTATTGCACAGTGGTATATAAACAAACACAAAAACGAACCACTAATAGTCGGAGCTACCTTTATACCAGACTACGCCCGCTACCTTCAGGTCGACCCACAAGAAACACTGGACGCAATGATAAACGACCTAGGCATCAAGCATTTTAGGCTCGTGAGTTATTGGAAAAATATCGAGCCAAAAGAGGGTCAATATGATTTTAGTGAATTAGATTGGCAGATGGCTATGATAGAAAAAGCTGGTGGAAAGGTCAGCTTAGCCATAGGACTCCGACAACCAAGATGGCCCGAGTGCCATGGACCCGAGTGGGCTATGATAAAGTCAAAGCCAGAATGGAAAGAAGACTTGCTTGATTATATGGACATGACCATCAATCGCTACAAAGATAGCCCAGCCCTCGAATCATACCAGCTTGAAAATGAATATTTCCTCGATGTTTTTGGACAATGCCCAGACCATAGTCGTGATAGGTTGGTTGAGGAGTTTGATTTTGTAAAATCCAAAGATCCAAACCATCCTATTATTGTTAGCCGGAGCAATAACGCCACTGTTAGTTGGCCTATTAACCAGCCTAGAGCAGATATAGTAGCCGCATCAATCTACAAACGAGTCTGGGACAAAACTATCACAAAACGGTATTTTGAATATCCGATTCCAGCTTGGTTTTACGGATTTCTAGCCGGCGCCACCGAGCTTACAACTAGCCGGAATACTTTTATTCACGAACTGCAGACCGAAGCCTGGCTTCCCGAGAACCGGTCTATGCGTACTGAATCTATCGACGAACTATACAAAACCATGAACCCAGAAAAACTATCAAAACGTATACAATATGCCAAAGACACCGGGATGAAAAGATTTGATTTGTGGGGAGTAGAGTGGTGGTTCCAGCTCAAGAAAAGCCGTCAAACCCCAGAAATTTGGAATACCGCCAAACAAGAAATCCAAAAAATCAACCAACAATAACGAATACTGCAACTAGTTCACAAATCACAAATCATCTTTACTGATTAACCACTGTATTTTGCTATACTGTTATTATGGCAAAAAAGCAAAGTACCAATACTATTCGTAATAAAAGAGCGAGCTTTGACTATGATATCAAAGATACTTTGCTAGCGGGTTTAGTACTCACAGGAGCAGAGACTAGATCACTCCGCGAACATCACGGAAGTCTGCAGGGTGCTTTTGTGCAAATAAAAGATAATGAAGCCTGGCTGGTCAATGCACTAATCACACCCCTAAAGACAAACGTAGCCAACTTGCCATCAGAAGTACAGAACCGCAATCGCAAATTACTCCTAAAACGGCGAGAAATCGATAGCCTTATACAGGCAAAAACCCAAGGCAACACAGTCGTCCCAATCAAACTATTGACTAATGGTCGCTATATCAAAGTAGAGATAGGTATTGGTCGAGGAAAACGCAAATACGACAAAAGACAGACAATCAAACAACGCGATCAAGATCGAGATGCCAAGAGAGCAATCAAATCATAAGGAGACAATAATGAAGCTTACCAAATATGAACATGCTTGTGTTTTTTTAGAAAATGATGATGGCGATAAGGTAGTAATCGACCCCGGTATATTTACAAACCTACCAGGTGATTTATCACGGATAGTCGCTATTGTTATAACCCATGAACACCCAGATCATTTTTTTTCAGAAAAACTTGATAAAATATTAGCTCAAAATCCTAATGCCCAGATATTTGGGTCTACCGAAGTTGTGACAAAACTAAATCAAGCCACTGAGCCAGAAAAGTTAAAAATATATAATATCGGCTCTTTCTCACTCGAATTTTATGGCGATGAACACGAGCTCATCAGAGAAAGCCTCCCGATTATCAAAAACTTGGGCGTATGCATAAATAATCTAGTAGCATATCCGGGTGATTCTTACGCCCAATTTCCAAGGCCAGTCAGATATCTCCTGACTCCGTCGTCTGGGCCATGGTTAAGAGTTAGGGAAGCTTGTGAATTTATTGCTAGTACTAAGTCTGACGTCATAGTACCAACCCATGATGCTTTACTATCGGACACCGGTATCGATGTCTATGACTTCCATTTTGCTGATACCGCCAAACAAACCAGCAAAACATACCAACGACTCAGACCCAGCGAATCAATCATACTAAGCGTTACTTAGTTTCAGAAAACGTAGTCATAGACTGCATTAATTGATTGTTGACTACTTCTAGTGTATTGCTAGCATAATCTACTACATCTACACCAAACTTAGCCGACAAAGCTATCGCCGATAAGCTCATACACGCCAGACCAATCTTTCGATATGTCTCAGGCTGTAAATCAGTCTTTTGCTCTTGCCAAGTCAGCCTAGAGGGATCTAAGCCCTCCAAAAACCGAAAAACTAATTTTCCTGTAACTTCCGGTATATATACACTTGCCTTGGTTACACCTTTGTCGGTTACTATACAACCATCTGCAAGCCTTAGATTGTTCTTGTGTTTTTCGAACAACCTCATTATCCGACTCTGGTGCCGATTGATTCTCCGGATACGGCCCTCAGAATATTGTCATCTCTATGAAGGTCAAAGACAATGAGTGGAATTTTTTGTTCCATAGCTAGGCCAATCGCAGCCTTATCCATAATCATAATATCTGTGTTACTAACAGCCTCTTGATAGCTCAAGACATCGTACTTGACTGCATCAGGATGAATAGCAGGGTCCCTGTCATAAATACCATCAACTTTTGTGGCCTTTAGAATAACATCGCAATCAAGCTCAAGGGCGACAGACGCTGCAGCCGTATCGGTAGTTAGATATGGCTTTCCTAGCCCACCAGCAACAATTACTACACGATTTTTTTCTAAATGCCGCAGCGCTCGTCGCCGTATAAATGGCTCAGCAACTTGATTTATGTGAATATTAGTCTGAACACGGGTAGGTTGTCCGTGATGTTCAAGCATATCCATCAGTGCTAATCCATTCATAACGGTAGCCAGCATACCCATATAGTCGGCTGTTGGTCTCTCGATTCCTTGACCAGCAAAATTCGCTCCACGCAGGAAATTACCGCCACCAACAACTATCGCCATTTGTACACCTGATTCAGTAGCTTTTTTTATTTCTGTGGCAAGCCATGCTACAAACTCAGGGTCAATACCACCCTCTCGACCAGCTAATTGCTCTCCTGAAATTTTTAATAATACTCTTTTGTACGCCATTATTGAATATTATTGTAACAGTAAATTAGCCAAAACTAGAGACAAAATATTATACTCATTACTATAATTATATTATATCACACAAATAGACTATTTGTCAATATATGGCTATGTTATACTACCATTTATGAAGATATTTAGTTGGAATATTAATGGCATTAGGGCAGTTATCCGAAAAGGTGAATTACAAAAGTTTATAGCCGAATATGACCCCGACATACTTTGTTTGCAAGAAACCAAGGCCGAACAAGGCCAAGCTGAATTTGACTTGCCTCAGTATAAGGAATATTGGAACTCTTCAAGTACAAAAAAAGGTTATAGTGGCACAGCTATTTTTTCAAAAATTGAGCCGATAAATATCACAAACGATATACCCAGCCACCTAGCTGAAGAACATGGCCTAATTGCCGATAAGTATGGACACAGTAACGACGAGGGCAGGGTAATAGCCGCCGAGTTTGACAAGTACTATGTAGTTACTGCATATACACCAAATGCCAAAGACGACCTCACTCGCATACCACTCAGGCAACAGTGGGATAGTGCCATGACCGCTTACTGTGCCGAACTTCAAAAATCAAAGCCAGTCATCTACTGCGGTGATATGAATGTAGCTCATACCGAAGACGACCTCGCTAATCCTAAACCAAATAAGGGCAAAAAAGGTTTTACAGAAGAAGAGCGCACGGGTTTTGACAACTGGCTCACAGCTGGATTTGTCGATACTTTCCGAATCTTTACCCAGGGCAACGGGCATTACACTTGGTGGAGCCATTTTGCAAAAAGTCGTGAACGAAATGTCGGCTGGCGGATAGATTATTTCCTAGTTTCAAAATCTCTCGAAAATCAGATAAAAAGTGCCGAGATACACGCCGAACAGATGGGATCCGATCACTGCCCAATTAGTATCAGTATATAGCGCAAATACAATCAGTGTTATACTCCTATCATGAGGAAATTTGCGGTGTTTGATATTGATGGTACTTTGATACGCTGGCAGTTGTACCATATTCTTGTTGACAGATTAGCCAAGGCTAACAAGCTTGGGCCAGGTGTCTACGATCACATCAAAGAAGCTAGGATGAGATGGAAAAAACGCGAAAGTGCCGACAGCTACCACGCCTACGAGATGGAGATAGTCAAAGGATTTGAATCGGCTCTAGACAGGCTAACAACTCAAGAATTCGATGAAATAATTGATTCAATTATCGATGAGTACAAGGACCAGGTCTATATTTTTACCAGAGATTTATTAAAAAACCTCAAGGATCAAGGTTACTTTTTGTTGGCTATCTCTGGATCACACCACGAACTAATAGAAAAAATTGCCAAATACTATCAATTTGATGATTACAAAGGCAGTGTCTATCAACGCAATGAAGACAGTACTGGCTTTAACGGCAATAAATATATTGCAAGCTCAAACAAAGAATCTGCGCTAAAAGAGATGATAAAACAACATAACCTCAGCCTGACAGATAGCTATGGGATAGGTGATAGCAAGACGGACATTCCGATACTCAAGACGGTAGATAACCCGATAGCCTTTAACCCAAACCGCATGCTGTATGAAACTGCACGTACAAATAACTGGAAAATCGTCATCGAACGCAAAGACATGATCTATGAACTCCAACCATCTACCAATTCAACCTACGCGCTTGTTTGATATTTTACTTGTCATTACTTTAAAGAAGCGTTAGCATATTAACTAAATAACGAGAATACAAAGATGGCAAAAAAAACAATCAACAAATCACCAAAAAACAACAACCTAACAAAAGCTCTACTAGTTGTGCTGGGGCTAGTAATTATTTTTGTGATTTGTGCACAGATTGTATTTAATTTTGTCGTTTGGAAATATATAACAGAGCTCCAGACTGTCAATCTTGCAAACTTATCAAAAAGTGCCCTAAAAGAATTAGAAGACACTATGATTAGACCAGAAAAGGGTACAGATAATAGGCGCTATATCCCAGAAGCAAAATTAGTTTTACCAGCCGAATCACCTGAACTCGACCGAGTGATCTATCTATATCATCCCAAAGAAGATGGTGAATTCGCAACCCCAGAATCACTTCAGATGAACACAAAATCAATATATTCTAGAGCGATTTCGTCACTTTATGCGTCTAACATAGGGGAGTTACTAAATAACGTTATGCCAGGGGCTCAAGCCTGTAGCCGTGGTTTCATGCTCCAATTTGAACCACTAGAGTCAACAGAAACTGTAAAATTAAGTGGCACTGTTAAATTACAAGATGGAAGAACCCTCTATGTCTACCGAGAAACTGCCTGCAACTATGAGGAGCTAAACCAATTTGAATCATACCTACTAAAGGCTCAGAGTTACTAGTCTATTTATTTGGTAGCAAAACAGTGAATACAGAACCTTCACCAACTGTACTTTTGACGGTTATCTTGCCATTGTGTGTCTTGACTATCGACTCGGCCAAGCTTAGCCCTAGGCCATAACCATCAACTTTGCTTTTGTTGCGTGAGTGATCGGCTCGATAAAATCGCTCAAAAATATGAGGTAAATCAATCTGAGATATCCCAATGCCATTGTCAATCACTTTTACTACGACCATTGAGTTATGATCTTTGTGAGCCTTTATTTGAATTTTTGATTTATTTGGACTGTACTTGATGGCATTACCAAGCAAAGTTACAAATAGTTCAACAAGCTGATCTGGATCACCAAATATAATCAGCTTCGTCTTTGGTAATTCAATACCGATATCCCTGAGCTTAGCTTTTTCAGCCAACCTATCATAAGCAGTCTGTAAAATATCTGCTAGTTTGTAGTGTTGCCAATATGTTCTATCAATATTCCTGCTATCACGAGCCAAGCGCAAAAGGGCAGAAGTCAAAAGTTCTAGTTTTACCACTTCTTCAAGGCTACTACTAAGCGTCTCCTTGGCTTCAGAAAGCCTTAGTTTCTTGCTACGAAGGGCTACCTCAATTTCTGTTTTCATCGCCGTCAACGGTGTTCGTAGCTCATGAGCAGCATCAGAGGTAAACCGACTTTGTGCTTCTAGCGCTCGCTCCATAGGTCGCAGAGACCGTTTGGCCAAAATAATACTAAGGCAACCACCCAACACAAACATACCAAGATTTAATACAAGCAATCTCTTGATTAAACTTTTTTTAAATGCCTGAAGTTGATTGTCCTGTATTGATTGAATTTGCTCGGGACTAGTGAAGTATAGATAATCTCTTAGCCTAGTTGACTGTCTCGATAGATTGCCCTTGGCCTCTTGCACAGATTGGACATACAAAAACCCACTAAAACCAAAACTAAGTACCATGATAATCGCAAGATAAGTAACCGCCAAACGAACCCTAGAGGACGCAATGAGTCGAGCGGTAAAAGATTTCATGATTGAATTATATATCCAAAACCACGTTTGGTCTGGATAATATCGGCGTTATACTTTTTGTCGATTTTGTTCCGCAAATAGCCTATATAAACTTCGACTGTGTTTGGCAAGACATCATCATCGTCGCTCCAAACATGATTGATAAGTTCATCTTTGTTTACTACCTTATCTTTATTTCGCAGTAGATATTCGAGTAGGGCAAACTCTTTGGCTGTTATATCAATCTTATCTTTGTCATAAAAAACATCCTTAGAAACAGGGTCTAGCACTAACTTGCCAGCAGAGAAAGTATTGCCAAGAAAGTCGCGCGGCCGACGTAGGAGGGCGTACAGCCGCGCAACTAACTCGTCAAATGCAAATGGTTTGGCCAGATAATCATCAGCTCCGCTGCTCAGTCCTTTGACTTTGCTATCAACTTCGGCTTTGGCCGTCAACATCAGGATAGGTGTAGTTACACCTTCTGCACGTAAGGCCATGCAAACGGCCTGCCCATCCATACTACCCGGTAACATCCAGTCGAGTACAATCACATCATACTCCGGGCTACGTCCGTAGCTTAGGCCGCTGTCGCCATCTTCAACAATATCAACACTAAATGTCTCAGCCTCCAAGCCTCTTTTGATACTCTTGGCAATTTTTGGCTCATCTTCGACAACTAAAACTCTCATGATATTTATTTATCCTATATTACAAAGCTGAAAATATCCTGAACCTAGATCAACTAATATCAGGAACTTATATACTATAATGTTATTATGGATTATTGGCAAAAGCAGGTGGCAGATAAACCACTCTACAAAGACATACTTTGGAGCCGACCAGAAACAAGACATGGAGCGGGCAAATTATTGATTGCCGGTGGCAATATCCACGGCTTTGCTAATATCGGTCAGGCCTATCAGACTGCACACGAATCGGGCATCGGTACAACACACGTCCTGCTACCAGATGCAATCAAAAAAACTGTTGGCAAACTACTAGAAAACGCCGACTTTGGACCAAGCACACCTAGTGGTAGCTTTGGCTCCGAAGCACTGGGAGAATTCTTGGTCCAAAGCTCATGGGCAGATGGTGTGCTCCTAGCAGGTGATTTTGGGCGCAACAGCGAGACATCAATTCTACTCGAAAAATATACTCAGCAATACAGCGGTATACTGACCGTCACCAAAGACGCTGTCGATTATTTTTATCATCTACCTACTAGTATCCTTGATAGAGAAAATACCATGCTAGTCGTCAATTTATCTCAGCTACAAAAGCTAGGTACGGCCAGCAAATTTGAAACACCATTTTTATTAGGTATGGGGCTAATGTTACTGGTTCAAGCACTGCATGAATTTAGTAAGCTACATAGGTGCATAATAGTTACCAAAGAGTTAGATAATATCGTAGTAGCACATCAGGGCAATATCAGTACCACCAAGCTCAGTGATGATAAAGAATTATGGCAAGTACAAGTAGCTACCAAAGCGAGTGTATTTTGGCTACAAAATCCCAACAAACCCTTTGAGTCAATCACTTCATCAGCCATCGCATAAAATAAATCCCCCAAGCCATTTATATGATTTGATGTCCAAAATTATTGTATGCCATTGCCCATTGACCTGACCCACACGCACTTTTTTATGTCCGGATAGGGTGAGCAAGCGCCATAGGCGAGCCAACGGCTCCCTATAAAGCGCCCTGGAGGACAAAAAGTGCGTGTGGGTCAGCCCATTGACTAACCCAATACCACTTATGCTATAATTGATATTGAAATTTGGTGACTTAAAAAATATAAATCAACTGGAAGGAAAAACAAATGGTGCAATCCCATCGTAAATACTATATATTTGGTCTAGCGACTTTTAGCGGGCTGTTAATTATAGCCCTGAGCTTTATAACTTTACCGACAGTACAGGCCTCTGATAATAACTTCTCAGATGGCATCACGGTCGATAGCAAGCTAGATACCGCAGACAGCAATGTCGGGGATAACATATGTGATGATGGTTCAGGCAACTGTACACTCCGTGCTGCCATAGAAGAATCAAATGCTACTGCCGGTACACAGACCATCAAGTTCAACCTAACTGGCACAGCTGACTTCATTAACGGGCACAGTCAACTAAAACGGAACAAGCGTATATGTTAGAAATTCTATCGGGCTTTTAAATAGCTCTTTTCTGTTAACTCTGGCCATCCATTCGATGCATAGATCTTCCAGTTGGTGAGTTAGTATCCTACCACCATATAG
>JAKQIK010000010.1 GCA_029557395.1 bacterium | reverse complement strand
GGTGAAGCAAAGGCGCTAGGAGTTCAGAATTTGCGTTGCATGGTAGATAACTATATCCACGAATATGGTATTGAGATGTATATCAATCTAGATCATAGCCCTAGCGTTGAATCTTGCAAGCAAGCCATTGATGCGGGTTATGAGTTTATCCATATTGATATTTCTCAGGCAAATCATGATGCTCCTGAGGGTGAGATTATTGCCAAGACTCGTGAAGTTGTTGAGTATGCCAAGTTTACCGGAGCACTAGTTGAGAGTGAGCCACATTATTTTGGCGGATCATCAAATGTACACAAAGAAGCCTTTGACTACGAAGAAATAAAAAAGACCTTTTCTACCCCTGAGAGTGCTAGGCATTTTGTTGAAGCTACCGGCATCGATACTTTCGCGGCAGCGGTTGGTAACTTACATGGTAGCTATCCTGTACCTAAACAGCTTGATTTAGAGCTGTTAACTCGTGTCCGTGAGGCAATTGGTTGTCAAATTAGCCTACATGGTGGAAGTGGTACGCCTGGTAATTTTTTCGAAGAGGCAGCCAGGATAGGTGTTAGTAAGATTAATATTAACTCTGATATGCGTATAGCTTTTCGTGATACATTGGTTAAAGTACTTCAGGACAATCCAGATGAGTATGCTGTCATGAAACTTACTCCTCAGGTCATCGAGGCTGTACAGGCTGTAGTAGAGGAAAAAATCAAAATATTTGGTTCTAGTGGCAAGGCTGTGGCATAATACAAACAATCATAAGCATAAATAGGTGGGAATAAAAAAAATGGAACAACAACTAGATGTACTAAGCGTAGGTGATGTAGTAACCGATGCTTTCGTCAAATTATTTGACGATAAGGCCTGGACTTATGTCGACGAGTATGGCAAAAAAGTTATTGCCATGGAATACGGCACTAAAATACCTTTTGACAAGGCAATCGTGGTAGAAGGTGTCGGTAATGCGGCCAATGCGGCTGTTAGTCTAACTAGATTGGGCTTGAATTGTGGTTTTGTAACAAATGTCGGCGAAGACAAGTATGGTAGAGGTATTATCGCAGCACTTCATGAAAAAAATATTGATACACGCTGGATAAGAGTAAATCCTGGGAAAAAGACCAACTATCACTACGTTCTATGGTACAAAGAAGAGCGTACTATTCTTATCAATCATGAAGATTATGAGTATACTTGGCCAAATCTTCGAGGCAGAGAGGTGCCGAGGTGGATATATTTTAGTTCTATAGCCGAGTCTGCATTAGAGTATCATGACGAAATGGCTGATTGGTTAGACGAAAATCCAGGTGTAAAGTTGGCATTTCAACCTGGTACTTTCCAGATGAAGGCTGGTACAGAGAGGCTAAGTCGTATCTATAAACATAGTAATATCCTAGTTCTTAACAAGGAAGAAGCCGCTATGGTTAGTGGTAATCAAGACGTGAATAATGTTCATTCTTCGTTTGACCTACTTCATGGGTTAGGTCCGGCCGACATGGTTATTTGTATCACTGACGGTCCAAATGGTGCTTTTGCATCTAGCTCAGAAGGTAGATTCTTCATGCCGATATATCCTGACCCAGCTCCTCCATATGAGCGTACGGGTGCAGGTGATGCTTTTGCATCAACCTTCACGGCTGCTATTATGCGCGGTAAATCAGTCAAAGAAGCTCTAGCATGGGGTCCTATTAACTCTATGAATGTCGTTCAGCACCCTGGCGCCCAAGAAGGACTGTTGTCTGAAGGAGATTTACTCAAGCTTCTAGAGCAAGCTCCCGACTGGTATGTTCCTAAGCCAATGGAGTAAATATAATTGACTATTATTCGCTAAAGCTCCGGTAAATACAATTACAAAAATTTAGTTTTTTGGGATTGTATAGACGGAGCTTATCTCTTGATTGGCTTGGATAATCTTGACTACGTCTTTAATATCATCGGTAATCATGTATAAATCTTCATCTCCATAGCTGATAGTACCAAGCTTTTCTAGCATAGAGTTTCTAAAAAAAGTATCTAGTGGCAACCAAAACTCACTACCCATTAGTATGATTGGGACGGCAGGCATTTTTTTGGTTTGTACTAAAGTAATTACTTCAAATAATTCGTCGAGTGTACCAAATCCTCCAGGAAAACAAACCAGCGCGCTGGCTGCATAGACTAACATAACTTTGCGAGCAAAAAAGTAACGGAATGCCATTGAATCGGTTGTGTATGGATTTAGATTTTGTTCGTGGGGTAGTTCTATATTGAATCCAACAGATTTTCCACCAGCTTCATAAGCACCCCGGTTCGCAGCTTCCATAATACCGCCACCGCCACCAGTGATAACTGTAAAATCTATATTTGCTAATTCAGAACCAAGTTTTCTAGCTTGTTTGTAGTATTGATTATCATCCAAAAACCTAGCTGATCCAAATACTGTAACAGTATTGATATAGCTATTTACTTTCTCAAAACCAGCTTTAAATTCTTTCTCGATGCGTTCAACTCGCTCTTCGGCTTCGTGGTTTAGTAGCTCATGTATTGCACTTCTGAGCGGTGTTATGGCCTTTAGTTTTTTGTCTGTCATTTGTGATGATTATAACACTAAAAGCATAAAAAGTATGATTTTATGAACTTAACTCAATACCATAGTAAAAAAAGCAACAAAATCATCCAGATATTATAGTTTTTGATAATACGTTGGAGTATAATTAGCATAAACAATAAAAGGGAAAATAGCTCCTTGAGTAATTTATTAGCCAACTTATTATCTACGGATCAACTGAAATTTAATAAAGTCATAGATCAATTAGAGAAATCTTCTGGTAACCCTAGTATTGATGTACGTTTGATGAGTGAAATTATTCAATTGTTGAGATCTAAAGCACAGCAAACTGGATTACAGCCAGAAGACTTTACTGGAAAAGAGCTTTACTATGCGTTAAAAGAACGTGCAAAGGTACACGATAGTCACCTTGATCAAAGGCTAGGTATCAGGAGTGGGTCAAAAATCGAACAAAAAGCTATTGCTGTCAAGTCGGTAATTGATAAATCAAAGCTAAACAAATCCGTATGGGTTGTAAAGAAAAGTGCGCTGAAGAGGTTGCTACAAATCAATCCACCAAAAAGAGTGATGGAAATTCTGAACTATAGCTCGGTTGACTCGATGATCAAAAGAGAAAATCTTGTAGAAATCATGGGGGCTGCGCGTTTTTTGGAAGGTGAAGCCTGGTTAAGTAAGTTTAATAAACAGTATAATAAACTTTCGCCTCTGGATTTTGAAACAAGAAAGATAGAAATATTTGTCATGCCTAGTGAGAGGTGGAGTATTCTTTCTCAGGAAGTTTATCGACATCAGAAGTACGGCTTTACTCACTATAAAGAGCTGGGCTTTGTTTCTATCTTGCCATCAATCGACCAAAATCAAAATGGTTATTGCTTGTTAACACTGCCTGCTATCTTGCATTATATAAATGAGATAAGAACCTATAGTGCTTTCTTTAAATTACAACAAGTCAGGCCAGGGTTCGGAAAACTAATTGTTGAGACATTGAATGACGACAAACTATATATTAGTGAGTTATCAGGTAGTAAGATTCACTGGCGAATTATTCAACGACACTATGGTCGCCCAGAAAACACTGTACATCCATCAATATTTCAGCCGCAGCTCCAGCCAGAAGATCTTCAGTGGCGTCGTGCATCCGAAACGCTTTATATGATTGATCCAGAATTGTCTTATTGGCGTGGATTAGACTATATTGGAAGTTCAATAAGAGCTAGTAAACCGGTAAGTCTGAATCTACTTGACGTAGCAATGAGTTATTATTTTGGATTAGATTTTAATAATCGAATTTTTTCACATATGCAAGCCAGTCTTTGGAATGAGCTATATATTAGGTATCTTGGCCATGAAGTGTTCGAAAGCCAGATGTTGAGTCAGCTTGGTGGATTATCATTGAATTTCAGTGAGATTTTTTAAAACAGTATATTACGATTAGCCTGACCCACATGCACTTTTTGTCCTCCAGGGCGCTTTATAGGGAGCCGTTGGCTCGCCTATGGCGCTTGCTCACCCTATCCGGACATAAAAAAGTGCGTGTGGGTCAGACGATTAGCAGATATTATATATAACGATGCTATAATATTAGGTAATGTCAATATTTATACTCAAGAGTAATTATCAGCCTCAAGGTGATCAACCCGAAGCTATTCGTTTGCTTACAGCGGGTGTTAGGTCTGGTCAAAAAGAACAGACACTTCTGGGAGTTACTGGTTCTGGAAAGACTTTTACAATGGCTAACATTATTCAAAATATTCAAAAGCCTACCCTTGTACTTAGTCATAACAAAACTTTGGCTGCTCAGTTATATAGTGAGTTCAAAAATTTTTTTCCTAACAATGCCGTTCATTATTTTGTCAGTTATTTTGACTATTATCAGCCAGAGGCTTATATAGCTAGGAGTGATACGTATATCGAGAAAGATAGTCAGATAAATGAAGAAATAGATAGGCTTAGACATGCAGCAACCGATGCTTTGCTAACAAGGCAAGATGTTATTATCGTAGCCAGTGTCAGCTGTATATATGGTATTGGTTCGGTCGAGGATTATTCGGGTCTAAGTATTAAGGTGGCTAAGGGTGAGCGCAAGGTCCGTGATAAATTCATGCGTCAGTTGACAGATATACAGTATCAACGCAATGATATAGATTTCCATCGTAGTACATTTCGGGTTAGAGGTGATGTTATTGATGTGTTTCCAGCTAGTGAAGAGACAGCTTACCGAATAGAGTTCTTTGGAGATGAAGTAGATAGGATTACAAATATCGATCCTTTGACCGGAGAAATACTTTCAGAGCTAGATAATTTGCAGATTTTTCCAGGTAGTCACTACGTAACACCATACGACAAGCTAAAGGTAGCTTTAGGCAAAATACAACAGGAGCTAGACGAGCAGACAGATCTATTTGATAAGCAAGGCAAGCTCCTGGAATCGCAGAGACTTAAGCAACGAACAAAATTTGATCTTGAAATGCTCGAAGAAACAGGTTTTGTTAAGGGTATCGAAAACTATAGTCGTTATCTAACAAATAGACAGCCAGGAGAGCAACCAGCCACACTACTTGATTATTATCCAGATGATTTTTTGATGTTTATTGACGAATCGCATATGACTGTTCCACAAATCCGTGGAATGTATAATGGCGATAGAGCCAGAAAAGAAGTGTTAGTTGATCACGGCTTTAGGTTGCCGAGTGCACTCGATAATAGACCACTAAATTTTGCTGAGTTTGAACATCATATAAATCAAGTAATTTATGTCAGTGCTACGCCTGCTCAATATGAGCTAGAGAGATCGCCCACACCAGTTCAGCAGGTTATTAGACCAACAGGATTATTAGATCCAGTAATAGAAGTTAAACCTATTGAAGGCCAAATCGATAATCTAATAGATAATATTAGGCAGATTGTTGAAAAGCGACAACGTGTTTTAGTCACCACTCTAACAAAACGGATGGCCGAAGATCTAACGGAGTATCTTGAAGAGATTAATATCAAAGTTACTTATTTGCATAGTGACGTCGATACTTTGGACAGAACAGATATACTGCGCGACCTTAGGCTAGGGGTTTATGACGTACTGGTAGGTATAAACTTGTTACGAGAAGGCTTAGATTTACCAGAAGTATCACTGGTGGCTATCCTTGATGCCGACAAAGAAGGCTTTTTACGATCAGAGCAAGCTCTTATCCAAACTGTTGGTCGAGCGGCTAGGCATGTAGAAGGTCGGGTAATCATGTATGCTGACAATATTACGGGTAGCATGAAACGTACAATAGACGAGACGAATCGCCGTCGAGTTATTCAGCAAAAGTATAACGAGGATAACAATATTACCCCGGCTGGTATCGCAAAAACAGTCGAAAAAGGGTTGAGATCAGATACACCGCTAGATACCAAGAAGTCCAAAATTGACCTTAAAAAAATACCAAAGGACGAATACAAACACCTCATCAAAGAATTATCAGGTCAAATGGATTTGGCGTCCGCCAATTTACAGTTTGAAAAAGCTGCTGAGCTAAGAGATTTAATAGCAGAAATAAAAACTAAAATTTAAGTAATATTTAGCATTAGCATTTTAATACTTGTGTGGTACTATTGTCATAAGAGTTAAGCAAATATACGAAGGCGTATAAAGGTCTATATGGCAAAAAAAACTTTTAAGAAAAAAGTAAAACGAAATATCAAAAAGAATGAAAAATTCATTATAGTAGCTATTACTATTTTCGTACTAACGGGATTATTAGGTGTTACATATTATATGTATAGTAGCCAAGAAAAAAAATCCACATCAATCGACAATATTAGTGGAGATAAAGTTCAGCTTGTCAAAGATTCGCTGGGGATAAAAAACACAACACAGCCTATTAATTCTACGCTCGGTTTTTCTATTAGTTATGATACGAGCTTATTCGATGCTAGTGGACAGGTTACCGACCCAGCCTCGAATAGTGAAGGGTATGTTTTCGGAACCACATACCAGAACGACGAGCTAAAAGAGTCCAGAGAATATAGTCTTGTAAAAATAAAGCCAAAAGAAGTTGATAATAAGGATGGGCAACAATTTAAAGTCTATAGTCCAGAGCTAACCGTACTGACAAATATCAGAAAATCTTACTTGGATAACCGAGTTAATTTGCCTGAAAATAAAGGGAAGACAAAATTACAAATATTTATTGATGAAACGACTTCAAAGCTACAACCAAAAAATAACGCTAAATTAGTGGCTTCAGAACCTGAAGAAATTCAAATAGGAAACACTAAATTTACTAAGATTATATATACTCAGAAGAACAACACTTTTGGTGTAGATCATGACTACATTAATATATATTATTTTGCAGTTAATAATGATAGGCCATATTATTTGAATATTTCAGATATCCAGAATGATTCTGGCGGTGTAGTTAGTATCTATGAGTCTTTTATTAAAAGCTTTAAATTTTTAGATGTTGACCAGTCTAAGTTATCGATGAAACACACTCCATCGAATGTCCTTGGCGCAAATACAGTTTCGGCAGAGGAGCTCCCAGAGGGAACTGCTAATACTATCGCTGATATTGATGAAAAAACAATACTTAATGTAGTAGCAAAAAATCAAATAGCTGTAGTAAGGGTTGGCACAGTAAGTTGCAAGGATCTTGAGCTTAAAGCCCCTGGTCAGTCTTCGAGATATAATCTTGATAATGTCTGCATTGCAGGTATCGGCAGCGGATCTATAGTCTCTGGGGATGGGTATATTGCTACCAATGGGCATGTTGTTCAAGTCGGGACAAAATCTATTGCTAGCATGGCGCTACCAATGTCGCCAACCACAGAAGTTCTTCTAGATAGATATGAAAAAATTGGTAAATATTTGATAGAAAAGCGCAAGTTCTCGGCAGATCAACTAAGTCAATTGATGAGTTCTGCAAGAGCTGGAGATGAGGATGCGACCAATGCGTTATATGGACTAGGTGGTTATATAGACGAAAATGATATTGATGTTAAAGCAGAAAACAACAAATACCTAATACAACTTTCGAATCAGCCACTGAAAATAAACATGACCAACAAAGGTTTTGAACCAGAATATACAGATTCAGTTGTTGAAGCAGAGTTTATAGATGCAAATTTTAATCCGAATATTGATATGAATAGTCAAATTGATATTTCACAACTTGATACATCGGACGTTGCAATCTTAAAAATAAAAAGCGGCACTTATCCGACGGTAGCACTAGGTTCGATTACTGACTTGAAAAAAGGGAGTCAATTAACTGCTATTGGATTTCCCGGATTTGTTGATGGTGGACTTGAGACAAAAAACAAAACTACCGTACCTAGCGTTACACAGGGTAAGGTTCAGGGTATATTTAGTCAAAATAGATATAAATTAATTGATACAGATGTTCCTATCGCTCAAGGTAACAGCGGCGGTCCAGCATTTGATGATTTTGGATTTCAAGTTGGATTAAACACCTATGGTTATATTACGTGTCCTGACAAAAACTGTTTTGGCAACGGTACGGCTAGGGATGTGGAGGATTTTCGTACTTTACTAAAAACCAACTCGATTCAAATACAAACAAAATCAAGTATCGGTGACGACTGGAATGAGGCCGTTAGCGCATTCTCTAAGGGAAAATACAAAGTTTCAACAACAAAATTTGAATCAGTAGCAAAAAATTATCATAATAATTATCTTGCTGAGGCAATGACAAAGGCTTCGGCATCATTAATAGGCTCGCCTTCTGATACCTCATCAGAGATTAATTTGCCTGTTTCTGGCAAAACTATAGTTCTTGTATTACCCATTGTTGTTATTGGTGCCTGTGCAACTGTAGTTTATTTTGTCCTCAGAAAAAGAAGACAAAACAATAAAATAGCTCCGACAGGACCATATGCCCAAACAAATCTTAGCGGGGTTCAGTCCATATCATCTCCTTCTCAACAATTTTCTCAGCCTGTTCAAACACAAATGCCCCAATCATACGCCCAGCCCGCACAGCCTGCTCAGATTTACCAACAGCCACAATCGCAGATGAACAATTACCAACAACCTGTTCAAGTTAATAATAATGTTATGCCTACTCAGGCTTTACCAAATAATCAACCAGCATCTTATCAACCGCCAAATATTCCTCAGTCTCAAGTAGTTCAGCCAAATCCAAACACCTATCAACAACCGATACAGCCAATATATCAACAAGTGGGCCAAAGTAATCAACCAACCAATCAGGTGCAAGATCAGACGAACCAGAATGGACAATTCTAAATCTATACACTAGTTCGTTCTGGTGTTATAATGACTACTTAGAATGGCAAAAATAACCAGGGAAGAGATTCTAAAACTTGCACGTTTATCACGCCTGCATCTCAATGAAGATGAGGTTCAAGAATTTGTTGACGAGATAGGCAAGCTTATTGATTACGTTAAAGTTTTAGAAGATGTAGATGTGTCGGGACTTCGCCCAACTTATCAGGTGACAGGTTCTGAAAATATTACTAGGTCTGACGAAATTATTGATTATAAAATGAATCAAGAAGACTTATTAAAAAACCTACCCGATCGCGAAGGCAATCTTATCAAAGTCAAAAGGATGATTGGATGACCTGGGAGAGTATCGAGCAATTAGCACATGAGGTGCAAACTGGTACGACTTTGGCAGCAGAATTAGTCGAGAAATCACTTTCCAAAATTGAAGACGCAAAGGATTATAAAGCAATAATTGCTACAATTCCTGAACGGGCAAGGGAGCGGGCCAAATTTATTGATGAGCAAGTCAGAAATGGTAAAAATGTAGGCAAGCTAGCGGGCGTACCCTTTATTGCCAAAGATAATTTTTTGACTTTTGGTGTCGATACAACTGCTGGTAGTAACATGCTAAGAGGGTTCCGGGCACCTTATCAAGCGACAGTGATAGATAGGCTCGAAGCTGAGGGTGCAATTTGTGTGGCGAAGGCCAACCTTGATGCTTTTGCCCATGGCTCGAGCACTGAAAACAGTGATTTTTTTACGACTCTTAATCCTCATGATAAAACTAGGGTACCGGGAGGTAGTTCGGGTGGTTCCGGGGCGGCAGTAGTACTGGGGCTTGCTCCGTTTGCTCTTGGTTCCGATACAGGCGGATCTATTAGGTTGCCGGCTAGTTTCTGTGGAGCTGTTGGCTTAAAGCCAACCTATGGTTTAACTTCTAGGAGTGGCGTAGTGGCGATGGCGAGTAGTCTGGACTGTATGGGGCCAATTACAAATAGTGTTGAAGATGCAGCCCTAGTGCTAGACGTGATAGCTGGCCGTGATGCGCTAGATAGCACTACGATAGAACGTGATCAGCAGAGTTATGCAAAGCCTGACATAGAAATAAAGGGCAAGATAGTTGGTGTTATCAAAGAATACATGGACGGAGGAATAGATGATTCTGTACGAGCTGTGATACAGAAGTCTATAAATGATTTAGAATCTGCGGGTGCTATTATCAAACAAGTTAGTCTACCAT
>JAKQIK010000059.1 GCA_029557395.1 bacterium | reverse complement strand
CCTACCCAGCAGGTCTAATGAACTTTACTATCAACTGTGGTACACCCGGCTTTAGTGCTAACATAGTCCAATATCACTACACTAACACCAGTTTGACTAACCTAATCCTTAGAAAATATAACCCCAATACCAATGCCTACTTTACTATCACCAATGCTTCTCTCACAGCTCAATCAATCGGTGGACAATCAGTCATAGTCTCTACCTATCAAGTCACTGATGGTACCGAACTAGACATAGACAATACAGCCAATGGTATTATCGTAGACCCTGCTGGTTTAGCTTCTCAGGCTATAGGTGCACCTAATACGGGGTTGTAGGGCTAAATTTTAACCCACTCTATAGGTTCTTGTTGCGTATCATCTAGCCATGGAGTGTAGGATTGCTTCCACTCAAGGCTTTCAGACTCGACTTTGTCTGTATAGGGATTTACGTTGGTGTAGTGCATAACGTGGGCATTGTGTAGGTTATCGGTATCAATTTCTTCTATATGATTTACTGGTATCTTGTCTAACGGAACATGAGCAGCCCATAGTAAATCACGGTGAGTCATAAATATGGCCGAGTTAGCACTGCTTTGCATAAATTTGTTTACGAGTTTATTGAAACGATCGGATACTCGGAGGAGTGATTCACCATTTGGTGGAGTCCAGTGAAAGGGGTGTTGTAGCATCTGGCTATAACTATTGGGATATTCTTGCTCATGCTGTTTTTTTGTCATGCCCTGGATATCCCCTCTGTCTCTTTCGGCCAGACACTTGTCTTGTTGCCAGTTACCAGGTATATTGAGTGATTTAGCGGATTGGACCGTTCTAAGTAGGGGAGATGTACATTGCCAATCAAACGTGTCGAAATGATTTGCAGAAAGAATAAACTTTGAGATCCACTGGCCAGTTATTAATGATTGTTGGTGTCCTTTGTTAGTTTGTTCTTCGTCTTTGGGGTGTTTTTTGAGAGACTCTTTTTGTGGCTGATTGACCATAGCTCTACGTACATCACCCTCGCTTTCACCATGTCGAACAAGCACTAAATGTTTTGCCGTAACTCTATTCATATTACGTATTTTACACGTAATTGTATGTTTTTTTGTCTTTAAACCTTTGACTGATATAGATAAAAGATATGAGAGCGCTAATAGATAGCATGATAAGTGCAGTAGCATATGAACGGGTCATTTGATAAGTAGCCCCAAGGATTAGTGGCGGTAAGAATCCACCAAGACCTCCGACAGCACCGACGATTCCAGTCACGCTACCCATGAACTCGGGTTTTGCAAGCTTGCCAACTAATGCAAAAACAGCACCATTACAACAACCTAAGATAAAGGCTAAGGATAAGTATGCAACGGTAGTGTGTAGGTGTAGACTTGGTTGTACCGCAACTATTCCAGCTAGAATCACTACAGAGATCAAGCCAATCCGTATTACCTTTTTGCCACCAATTTTGTCACTTAGCCATCCTCCTATCGGACGTGCCACGGTAGCTAATAGTACAAACCCAGCAGCTCTGGATGCCGCATCGGTTACGGGTAGATCATAGGCCACCTTTAGTAGTACCGGTAGATAGACTCCAAAGGCTACAAAAGCTCCAAATGTTACCACATATACAGCGGATAAATCCCAGGTAAGATATTGCTTTGAAGCTTGAGCTATACGTAGTAGGGCTGAGCCTTTTTGTGGTTTCCAGGTTGGGCTATTTTTGCCAGCAACAATAAAAATAACCCCCATGACAACCAACATCCCAGCTATGAGTATAAAAGTTTGATCACGACCGATAGAATCGCTTAGCCTTGGGGTCAAAAAAGCAGCCATAGCTGTACCTGCATTACCCATGCTGTAGATACCGAGCATAAGTCCGCGCTGTTTGGGGTTGAACCAGGCACTAATATACGGAATTCCGACCGAGAAAACTGCACCACCAAGCCCTAGAAAAAAAGCAACAAGCAGTAATTGATTGTAGGTGTCCACAATTGACAAGCCCAGCACTGGTATTGCCGTCAAAAAACAAACTATCGAAAAAACAAGTTTTCCACCGTACTTGTCGGTTAGCATCCCTAATATTATTCTACCCAAAGATCCAACAATAACAGGTACAGCCAAGAGCAAGGACAATTGGACAGGTTCAAGCGCCAGTTCGCTAGAGTACCTTGCTCCTAGTGGACTAATCAAAGACCAGGCCCAGAAATTTATAAATAGAGTAGTTGTTGCAAGTATGAGTGCGGGATAGGCATTTTTTATTTTTGTTTGTTTCATGTTTTAGTTTGATTTTGTTTTATATTGAGGCTTCCCAATCAAAGAAAACATTATCTTCGCGATGCCCGCCACGACCTTTGCCAATATGCGCAAAACTTTCTACAAACTCTATTGATTTGATATATTTTGCCATTTTGTAGCCATACTTTTTTTCACATCGGAGCCTGATGGGTGCTCCGTGTTCTATCGGTAATGTCTTGCCGTTCATCTCATAGGCGAGAATTGTTTGTTTGTCAAACATATCACTAAGTCGTAAACCACTGTAATATGCATGGCCATCTTCATCAATATCGTAACTATGGAATATGACATATTTGACGTTATCCTTTGGTTTGGCCATCTCAACAATATCACTCATTGGCAGTCCGCCCCATTCGGCAACAGCCGACCAACCTTGAATACAGTGATGTTTTGTAATTTGGTCTTGTTTTCGGAGATCTTTTATCTCTGCTAGAGATATATCAAAAGGATTATCGACCAATCCATGTACTTTGAGCTTCCAGTTTTTAAAGTTATGCTTTTTTAGTTGATTATATTCATCTGATGTTGGGGGATAGCCATTGACTCGGAAAAAAGGAGAAATATCTTTTTTTGTATACTTTTGTTCTGAACGCATCCAGCCAAAGAAAAACCTAACTACCGGTGTATAAAATTTTGTGAGGATTTTGCGTAATTTTACCTGATCTCCTAGGGTGAAGAACGACGCCCAAATATTAAAGGCGACCAACAATATCATTAGCATCAAAAACACAGACAGGGCATAACCAAAATCTACACCAGTATTTCCGAAAGTAAAGCGTTTTATGCCGTCGTAGAAGTGTAGTCCTATAGCCATAGTAACGTGGATTAGGATAAATAAGGAGAACAGTACCATAGCAATGAAGTGAAGACTTCGCGCAGCTTGTCTACGATTAGCAAAAATCTTGAGAAATCCTGGAAAACGTGCAACAAGTGCTGGCGACATAGCTAGGCCTGTGATGATAGATAGAGGTGCAAGGAAAAAGATGACACCAGCATATGTGAGCTGTTGCAGAGCGTTATAATGCATGCCTTCTGCAGGTATATTGAGCGTAAGATAACCCGTCATTACATCAATGGCTCGGGTAAAAACGCCGATATCTGTCGGCAGTATGACTCTCCATCGTCCAGAGACAAACATATAACTTAGATAAATTAGCCCAGTCAATATCCAAATAATTGCAATAGTAAAGTGCCAATGTCTGCCCGCGCCTAAATTATGAGTTCCACCTGGGAGGGCAACCTTACCGGGGTCTTCGGCTTCGTCCAAAGAAGTCCAAAGCTTGTCTTTTGGCATTATTTTTTTGCCGAACCGAAGCCAATGATTGTCATCTGTAGTGTGGTCGGTCCAATATAATTTAGGATGATCGAAAAGAATTTGTATCCCACTGCGAATCAGAAGTATTAGGCAGAATAAGTTAATCAAATGTAGTACAACAATGAGTATAGGTAATTGTATTGATTCCATATATTAATATTACTACTTATCCTTTCTTTATTGAAGATATATTGTTTTTTCTTAGATAGATAGATTGTTAGGCAATATTTCTATTTTGTTTATCCAGGATAGCCTTAATTGATGGGCTAAGTTGCTTATCTGGACGATGAATACAACCAATCCAACAACAAGGGCGACGTTTGCCTTCTAATAATTCTTCTTGAGTGCGACGTATTCGTCGTTTACGTGTTTCGATGTGTTTCGCATTTTCTACCCAGCAAACAAACTCATTACGAGCTAAAGGTGTAACATCTTCCCAGAGTGACAAAGCCTCGGTGTTTTTTGCCAGTGCCTTACTTAAGTCAGCTGGTAGCTTGTGTATTGTTCCACCAGATATTTTATCCATATTACTTATTTTACACCTACATGGACATAAATTTTGCAAAAGTCTGGTATAATAATTTGTAGATAAGCAGAACAAATAAACAAAAAATGCACAATAAAATAAATCAAGAATTTCATCCAGCTCAGCTTGACACTCTATCTCCAGACGAGTTAGAAAACATACTGAGCACTGTTGATTCTATGATGACAGATGAATACTATCCGATGGATGAGGCAGAGGATAGTCCATTATATCGTTCGGTGCTTATTGATTCACCCAATGAAAAAGATAAATCAGAAGACCCATATTATATCGCTCAGTATCAAGGTGATGATGAGTTTTTGGTTGTTGGCATACCTGGAGCAGAAGATAGCTTTGTCCATATCAGCCAAAATGGCCAGATAGTAATTGAACAGGACGAGCCGCTGGAGCAAATAGAGGACAAAAAGCAATATGTACTAGATTTGATGGCAGAAATAAAACAGGCACAAGAACAAGAATTTGCTATCCAACAGGTAGGCCAGGAGTTTGCGAGTGTGTATGAGACTGCTGAAATTGGCGAGCCAATCTATTTGGAGTCAGAAGAATCTCAAGCTGTTTTGGATATGGTCGATTTCTCTGGTGAACTGTCAGATAATCTAATAGATAAAGACATGCTTACTGGACTTGGGCTAGAGCCAGTAGTCAGAATGGATTTGACCGAAAATATTACTTTGTATATGAGTCGACCATATTTTTATGGCAAAAGAAATTATGTGGTGGCGTTACTTGGTTATGGCGAGGAAGTTGTGCCACGAATTTATTATCAGAGTTTGAGTCAGTCAACCTGGCGATATTTACCGGGGTTGGGAAAAGATGGTCATCATAGTAAATCAGGCACGGAGGATGGGCTAAACTTACCTTTAGAGGTACAAATTACACTCAGTGAGTTGTCGAAGGACCAATCAGTGTCAGTTGATCAGGGTATAGCAAGCAAAATTATCACTGGTATTGCTGGCAGTCCGAATCATTCTGAACAGAGTGGTCTATCCGGAATTAATCCCCTAAAACCAGATATTTTTGTAGACAATGGACCGCAAAAGGCAGTTTGCCGGCCTGAAGATGTAGTATTTAGTCCTGAGATGGAAGAAAAATATCCAGACTTTGGAACGATTGATATTTTGACTCAAGGAGCTGAGTCATCTCAATACGGTACCTTGACAAAATACCGGGTTAGTTCAATAGATGGTCAGTGGCAGTATGTTTTTGCTCATGATGAGGCCGGCCGTAGCTGGCTAACAATGGCCGAAGATCTAACAGCTCCAATAAACAAATTAGGGCTCAGAACATCTCACCCGAGCTTAGGAATTTTAACAAGTCCTGCTTACGAATATGACAGTCAGGCAGGGAGCTTTGGAGGAGAATCATTAGCTGGTACTCGATATGTTGATATTTATGAAAAATTATTAAGTAGATTTAAGATAATACAAGACTTTGAAGCCCAACTATCAAGTGGAGGATTCTAAAGTTTTCAAATCTACGGTAGCTAGATTTAAGTTGTAGTCGATATGCTCTACATAATCCTTGCTGGCCATGCCAGACTCCGCAAAGATTGGTTCGCCAAAGGCGATACGTAAATTCTTAGGTATTTCACTGGTTGATTGAGTGTCCGAAGACAATGCTATCGGTATGACCGTGGCTAATTCAAGCTGTTCTAGTACCATGCCAACACCTTCTCTTAGTTTGGTGCCACCTTTTGTGCCAGCTGGGAATATATCCAATGTATTACCAGGAGTTTGCAGATGTTGTACTGATCTATCTATCAAAGCAGAGGTAATAGATTCATTAGACGATAAGCCAAATCGTTCAAAATCACCAGACCGTATTACGGGTATTGCCCCCAATCTTTCTATTATTGGGCCATATTTAGGATGGGTTAGATAAGGTATCGCTGCCCAAGTTTTCGTATTGGGGATTCTCTCTTTGAGATATTGATTACCAACAGTTGCTCCAATAGCAGAGATTGGGTCATGCATATTTTTTTTGCCACCGTGTGAGAAGGTGGTAATAATTGGGGTCTGTTCGGCTATTTGGCTAAAATATTCATCTTCGTTTTGAGAATTGGGGTATATGATTGTTGGCTTTGAGATTTTCTTTATGAGATAGCTAATACATTTAACTAAGTTAGGACGTGGATAAGCTTGAAATGCTTGCTCATAATATGCTTCTGGGTCTGTTTCTGCGTGTCTGGGGTGATATTTATCTCTGCTCATGGCTAGATAATACGCTAACAGTCATCGGTGTCAATAATTAAACGACAATCTTTACGTTGTTTTTTCGTAGTAGCCAGAAGTATAATTAACTCAGATGAAGAAGTTTTTTGTACTGATTTTCTTTGTTTTTGTGTTTACCCTATCTCTACCAGGTAGCGTATTGGCAGGAGTTGATGATTTTGAAACAACTTATTTTGGAATTGACTATAATTTGGCAAAAGATACTGAAAATCGGTCTGTGCTACATACAACCGAAACTATCAAAGCTAACTTTTTAGTCCCGAATCAAAATCATGGAGTCGAACGTGCCTTAGCTAACAGCTATGATGGACATGATGTTGGCCTAAATATTGAATCTATTACCGATCAATTTGGTCAAAATTTAGAATATACTACTCTTCAAAACAATGACCATACGGTTATTAGGGTGGGAAACGCTAATACATATGTGTTGGGTGAGAAAACTTATATTGTTTCTTATACCCAAAGAGATGTGACAAAGTTTTTTGCCGATGCAAACGCCGATGAATTTTACTGGGATACTGTTGGTACTCAGTGGCGTACCCCTATATCACTCCTTGATATCAAGATAAATATAGACAAAGAGTTAGTAGGAAATTTGAATGGTAATCACGCTTGTTATTTTGGTATTCAAAATTCAAATACTCGATGTGAACTGAAAAAACAAGATGGTGTTTTTACGGTTCAAGTAAATAATGTATATCCTAGGGAAAATCTGACCTTTTCGCTTGGCTTTGTAGCTGGTACTTTTTCGGCGTACAAAATGTCTACTGCTGAGAAGATTTTTGCCTTATGGATTTTTGGCGTTTTTGTTAGTATTCCGATTGGTGTTGTTTTATTAATTTATCTCGCCTGGCGTTATCATAGGCTTTCTTTTCGTACAAAGGAGATGGGTACAGTTGTTCCAGAATACTTACCACCAAAAAATACTAGCGTAACAACTGCTACTGATATTATTCTTGGTGCAAAAAACACATTTGCTGCACAACTAGTAGATTTTGCGGTCAGACACTTTATTCAGATTAATGAAACTAGGCCAAAATCGCTCTTTCGGATGGCAGAATATGAAATAGTTATTAAAAAAGATGTTAAAAAACTCTTAGCCGAGGAGCAGGAAATTCTCAGCGATATATTTGGGACCCTCCCAAAAGTTGGAGATTCGCTAGAGCTAAAAACGCTCAAAAATAATTACTCGGTTAGTAATAGAATGATGGATAATGCCAAGAAGTTAAAAGAATTAGTAAAAAAAGACTATGCTCTTAGGCAAAAAGATTTAAATACGAAGAAGAAGTTAAGTACTTTTGGCTGGTTCGTCTTGATTCCGGCGGTAGCTATGCTAAACCCGATATTATTATTTGTGGCAATTGTAGCATTTGTATCTGCCTACACCATCACGCCCTTGAGTGATAAAGGTCTGGATCTTGCCAGGTATCTTCACGGGTTCAAGATGTATATTGGAGTGGCGGAGCAAGAGAGACTCGAGATGTTGCAAAGCCCCGAGGGTGTGCTGAAAATACCAGGCCTAGATACAAACGATACAAAACAAATGATAAATTTGTATGAAAAGACATTGCCATATGCAATAATCTTTGGTCAAGAAAAAGCATGGAACAAAGAGCTCGGCCGGTATTATGAGACTACAAGTACTTCACCAGATTGGTATCATGGTAGCACTCCACTACATGGGGCAGCTTTTGCATCTGCTGTTAGTAGCTTTTCTAGTACGACATCATACTCTGCGCCAAGTAGCTCATCGTCATCTGGATCATCTGGTGGAGGATTTTCTGGTGGTGGCGGCGGCGGTGGTGGTGGCGGCGGTTGGTAAAAATACTATTTTTTAGCATCACCACGAATAATCATTAGTTTTTGCTAGGTGTCTAGCTGGGCAACAAACTTTTTAAAATCATTAATAGTGATTAACTTGTTTTTGCTGGTTATCAACTTGGCTTGTTCTAACTTGCGCATTACTACTCCCACACTCTCTCTGGTTGCATGGACAAACTCA
>JAKQIK010000057.1 GCA_029557395.1 bacterium | reverse complement strand
TATTTGGTTAGGCAGTTATTCGATGCCGATGCCAATGCCCAGGGGTCTACTTATTATAATAGAGACGAGTGGATAGTCATATCTGCTAATGAGATAAAACACAGAGACACTCTAGATATACTACTTAGTGTTGGCCAGGTTATGACAAAGCACACTATCATTATGTCAAAGCAAGATTATGATTGTTTAGGGCCAAGTCAGCAGGCTGAAATAGATGCTTCTTCTAGTGTAGCTTCAATTGCAGAGGCTTTTAGACAATTTTTTGAGGACGAGGCTAAAGAGGGTAGGCTGTTTTAGCTAACGAATTTTTTCTGTAAACATAAGAGACTATTTTGCACTTGTTTATAGGTAGAGCATAAGCTATATTGATAACAAATAGAGGGCTTATGTTCTTAATAATAGCATTCATTGGTTTAATAATATTTTTAATATATATCGCTCAAAAACCAAGCGAGGACAGCAAGGGTCCTAGTTTTCTCGAAAAAAATATTATAATTGAGAGTAACAAAAGTTGGGCAAGATTTATTCATGGTTATAGTCTGCTAGCAAAAACTAAATCTCAAAAAGAGCTCCTTGCAAAGATGCTGAGAGACGTAGAAGACCAAGGACTAATCAGTCCAGGATACTTAGACTCTCTGGATAATTCTTCTGGAAAAAATAAGGCTAGTAATAAATCAGCTGTGGTTTCGCAATTGGCTACAACTACCGCCCAGGTTTCGACGGATCAGCACAAAGTAAAATCCGAGTCGATAAACACAGATAGCAATGCACCTAGCGAAAAATATCAAGCTTCAAAGCAAGAAATACAGCCAAAAGATAATTCGATTAAGCTCGACAATATCTCGTTATTATTATATTTTGGAGCATTTTTGTTTGTGGCTTCGGTAGGTTTGTTTGTCTCGTTTTCGGGGGCAAATGGTTGGATAAAGGCCTTGTCAGTTTTGGCAGTGTCATTAATTATGTACTGCGTCGGGCATTGGATATATAGAACCAAGCAAACACTAAAACCAGCTGGCCTGGCTTTTATTGGGATTGGCGTAGTTATAGCGCCACTAGTAGGTTTTGCGGTTTATAGCTACGTTGATAATACTAGTCCTGGCTTTGTATGGATGTTAACATCGTTATTCTGCTTAGGGATTTATTCTCATGCGATATTGACTATCCGAAATCCTTTGCTTGACTACGTTTTTATTTTTACTTTGCTGTCTTTGTTCGAGTCATCTGTTTCGGTACTAGATTTTCCGGTTTATTATTTTGGATGGGTTATGGTCGCAGTCGGATTATTGCTACAGGCAATCAGTCTATGGAAGAAAGTATTACCTGATTTTGGAAATGTCTCAAGGTCCGGTGGCCAACTTTATGTACCTTTAGCAATATTTGCTTCTCTCGTTATGCTTTCTAGTCATGGCTTTAGCCAGATGGGGATAACCCTACTCTTGGCATCATTTTATTACGGCTTAGTATTTAAGACTAGCCTATCGGATACCGAAAGAGAATACAGTGCTCTGGCTTCTCAAGTTAGCTTTTTGATAGGTATAAGTAGTCTTGTCTACGGATTTAGTAGCGATAGGACACTGACCAGTATTATCTTGATGTCAGCCTCTATCTTGCATTTGCCAGTTATTTTTTGGAAGGCAAGAGCTTCTGTGATTGCAAACAACTTCGCAACTATAATGTTGTCATCAAGTTTGGTCGGTATTGTGTTATCGCTCAATGAACCAATTATTATGTCGGCGTTTTTAGGTATCACCATCACTCAAGCTCTAGGTGTTTGGTGGCGTCAAAAGCGTATAGATAGCTATGTGTTAGCTGGGGCTGGCTGGATCGCTCTACCTATTATTGTTGGTCAATTATCATTGTCGAGCCCACTCTCAAAAGGCCTACAAGTCATTTGGCTTTTGCTTGCTTTGGTAGTACATGCGATATTTTATTTAGGAGTAGCCAGATCGGCCATAAAGAATAATAACGAGCATTTAAATACAGCTAGATACGTATTATTACTCAACATAGTTGTGACTGCCCTAGCTTCAATGTTACTATCACCTGTTCTGTGCCTTACTACACTGTCATTAGTAGCTTTATTATCAGCCATAATTTCGGTTTATGACAAAAACATCGAATGGAGTTTTGTGTCCGGTATTGTGGTGAGTTTGTCGATGATTCGTGGTTGGAATGATTTGGCTTTGTACTTAACCATGGTAGTTTCACTAGTGTTTAATATAGTGCTTGCGTTAGTGTTTCGCTCAGAAGTTAATAGATGGCTCAGTACTATTATTTGGCTGGTTTTGCCGTTAGGCATAGGTGGGTATTTTGTTCCAAAAGGTTGGGGTGTTGTCTACTATGCTTGGCTGTATATCGCTGTTATGTTGGGACTAGTGATTTCTCGGCTGATTGCTAATGGACGTGTATTTATGTCTTCAAAAATTCCAATTGCCACGTTTGCACGGACTGCAAGTTTATCCTATGTAGCAGGCTACGTGATAGCAGGTTTGGCAGTATTTTGTTTATCACTATATTCAGGAAGCGCAATTGGGTCAGTCACACTGACGATACTTAGCTTGTTGATTTTTGTTATAGCCTGGTTCGTAGAAAGAAAATCAGAAATTTTATTGTTACAGCCGATTTTGTGGCAAATAATATTATTAACCATTGTTAAGCCTTTTAGTCATGACAGCAGAATAGGTATATTCGTAGTATCAAGTACGGTATTAGCTAGTTTGTGTTATTTGGTAGCAGACAAAATTTGGCGTACTAGCGATAAAAAAGCAAAGTTCATTGATAGTCATTTTATTGAATCTGCGTTATTGACTAGTTTTATTGCACCGGCAATGTATTTTTTGACTGAAAATAATAGCCTTGCAATGATTATTGGATTAGCTATAGCCAGCGGACTTTTGTATCATTTCTGGCGTTATGAGACACAAGGCTACAGAGAGGTTGCAGTTTTACTTACTGTTGTTTCGATGATGTGGGCAATGAGTTATTTTGGTGTCAAAGAAATTCAAGCTTATACCCACGTAGTTGCATTTATGTTGGCTGGTTTTGCTGGTTGGCGATATGTCAATAAAGATAATACAAAAACTGATGAATATATTTATCTTGCTCTAGCAACAGCTACAATTCCATTAGTATTACAAGCACTGTCAGATCACTCTGGAGGTATATATGGCTGGTGGTTGCTACTTGAACAAGTAGGTTTTATGTTGATAGGTATTTCGATTCACAAAAAATTTGTTACATTATGGGGCCTATATGTAGCTGTGGCTTCGGTACTTTATCAACTCAGAAATCTTGGATATGCCGCTCTTGCAGTGCTCGCAGTTTTTGTGATAGGTGTGGCCATCTATCAGCTTCAGAAATACAACAAGCCAGATAATTAAAACAGGCACGTCATCAAAAAATATTAGCACTCAAACTACTAAAGTGCTAAAATAGACTAGTATTTTGGAATATTTATGAGTAAAAGAGATTACGAACAAGAAGCTTGGAATAACTGCATCAGTAGTTATTTTGACGAGAGAGACGCTATTGAACTTGCGGTTGAAGATTTTAGAGTAGGATCAGTAGTGCGTGTTATGAATACAGAGACAGATACTAGGCTCCAAAGTCCATGTGCCCGAGAAGTTTATGCAGAAGTTGTGGGTAGTGTTGTTGCGCAAGTGGCCAAGGAATATTTGTTAAGTGATAATGAAATGAACACAGTTATCGAGATAGCAAGGGATAGGGTAGGTAGATAATGGCTAAAAGAGATTATTATGAAGTTTTAGGAGTATCAAAGGGTGCTTCGGATGATGAGATAAAAAAAGCTTTTAGAAAAAAAGCTATTGAATTTCACCCAGATAAAGAAGGTGGTGACGAGACAAAATTCAAAGAAGTCAATGAAGCCTATGAGGTTCTAAAGGACGATAAAAAACGCCAACGTTATGATCAGTTTGGTCATGCTGGAGTAGGTGGTGCATCTTCTGGTGGTGGCGATCCGTTTGGCGGATTTGGCGGTTTTGGTGGTGCGCAAGGTCAAAATATCAACTTTGATTTTGGCGATCTTGGTCTTGGTGACATTTTTGGTAGTTTTTTTGGAGGAAGCCAAAGAGATACCAGGGCAAAGCGTGGCCGAGATGTCGAGACAGACGTAACTATTACTTTTGAGCAAGCTATTTTTGGTACAGAAGTTGAGCTTAATTTGGTGATGGAAGACATCTGTGAACACTGCAAAGGTACAACCGCAGAGCCGGGCCATGACATGCAAATTTGCCCTGACTGCAAAGGTTCTGGGCAGGTAGTGAGCGTTACCAAGACTATTTTTGGTAATATTCAGCAAGCTATGACTTGTCCAACATGTAAAGGTGTTGGAAAGGTGCCAGAAAAGTTATGTACGGTTTGCAAAGGCAAGGGTACTAAATCCAAAAACCAAGAAGTTAAGCTCAAAATACCGGCAGGCATAGATGATGGAGCAACAATTAGGCTACGTGAACACGGTGAGGCGATGGCAAATGCGCCTAAGGGTGATCTGTATGTCAATTTACGAGTCAAAGCCCATAAGTTGTTTACTAGAGAAGGGGAGCTGATTTTGTCTGAACAGACGGTCAATATGGTTGACGCCGCCCTGGGTACTGAAATCGATGTTGATACCGTAGATGGTCCTGTGAAAATGAAAATTCCGGCTGGCACACAGAGTGGCACTGATTTCAAGTTATCCGGCCATGGGGTTCCATTTATCAAAGGAAACGGTCGTGGGGCACACATTGTTACTATAATTGTTGAAACTCCTCAAAACCTCAACAAGGCACAAAAAGATATACTAGAGCAGTTCAAATCAACCGGTGGCAAGAAAGGCTTCTGGAAATAAATAGGATACCACCCCTGGCATATAAAGGATAAGGGTAGAAAAGTAATTAATAACAACACACAAAAATTATGGATGTAGTTTATATTTTTAAAGAAGATGCTGAGAACAATTCCGAGGATCTTCGTTATTCACTTCGTTCTCTCCAGAACTTACCGCATAACAAAGTTTTTATCGCAGGGGATAAGCCAGCTTGGGCAACTAATATTAGGCATATTCCAGTTGCTCAAATGAAGACAAAAAGTGAAAATTGGAGCATGAATCTATCTGCCACAGTCAAATCACTTGAGGTATCAGATAATTTTTTGATGATGAATGATGATTTTTTTATTATGAAAAAGTTATCCACTATGCCAAATTTGAATATGGGTATGATGGCTGATGTCATCACCCTATACAAACAACGTTATCCAGAAGGTAGTACGTATATAGATAAGATGTGTAGACTTTATGAGATTCTTAAGCTCCAGGGTTATGATAATCCAGTTAGCTATGAGCTTCACACACCGATGATACTAAGCAAACAAAAAGTTATTGATTTCTATAGTAAAATGCAAGGCCAACAGATTCTACAATTTAGAACTTATTATGGTAACTACTATAATCTTGGGGGCGAGCCGGTAGAGGACGTCAAGATTTTTTTGGATAATAAACATAACAGTCCAGACTATACTATCAATCCTGAGCAGTATTTAACTGAACAAGTATTTATATCAAGCACGGGGGGTGCGTTCAAAAAAGGCCTGGTGGGTGATTTTATTAGGAAGAGTTTTCCTAATAAATCTATTTATGAAGTATAGCACTTGATTTTGTCTAATTTTTTAGCAAAAGCACTATCAAGGGCTAAGCAGAGAATGATATAAATTTTCATAATTTTTAGCCATATCTAAGACATCAAATTTTTGGGCTTGTTTGATACAGTCAAGGCTGGATAGTCCGCCTGCTTGTATACTGGATTGCTTGAATTCATCAATATTCTCACAGAGAAAACCTGTTTTATTGTCTGTGATTAGCTCGCCCCTAGAACCTCCGCGTTTCATTATTACCGGCGTACCACAGGCCTGAGCTTCTATAGCTACTAGTCCAAAAGGCTCAGTAGTTTCTGAGGGAAATATCAAGGCAGTTGCTTCGGCATAATAATTGATTAACTCTTGGTGAGTTTTTGGGCCGTGGTATATAATTTTTTGACCATCAATATGCGCCTGCAATTCATTCCAATATTGTTGATGTCCTGGAGGTACTTTACCAATGATATCTAGGCCAATGCCGGTAGCTCGGGCTACCTCGATTGCAATATCCAAATTTTTTTCCGGAGCAATACGGCTGACGAACAACAATCTACCATTTTTTTTAATCTGGTTCGGGTTGACCGAGAACAACGTCAGATCGATGCCATGATATATATATTGGCTGGATTTGATACCTAGCTTTTGGTCTAGCTCGTACATGTATTTTGTGGGTGGTACAGCCCAGACATTGTCAATCTTTGTTTCTTGAGAAATTCGCACAGTTTCGTTGGTTGGCCACCAGTGTTGAGTGTATATTATTGGCTTATCGGTCAAATGGGCTACATTGTAATGTAGATTATCAAAGTGGCTATGGTATATATCATGATTTTCTGCAAGGGCTAGCTGGACGGTTAGTAAGTTGTTTTTTTGTTTATCAGGACCCGTATCATTTATGCCAGCTATCTGGATATTATCTAGGTTAGATTTTGGGTTACAGTAGATTGTTACCTCGTGGCCTTGGCTTGCCTGGATCTGGGCTAAGTTCTGCACCCACTCATAACGACCATTATGAGTTTCTAGTGGATACTGTACACTGTTCGGTAGTAGATGAGCTATTTTCACTGTTTAGTTTCTGCCTTGATTTGTTCAATTTCTGAACATTTTTGCAGAAAAAGTTTCTCATCTTTTTCTACTACAATGATGATTGCGACTGCCTTGAAGCCGTCTTTTGCGGGGCCAACAGTTGTGCCTGGCTTAGCTACTATGCGGTGGTACTTTACTGAGCTAGGATTGACATCATTAACTAGACGAGTAAAGTCACCAGTTTTTTCTGGAAATATTTCATAAACAGCACAAGCTGACTTTTGGTATCCGGATAGTTCAGGTAACTGACCTAAGGCAATCCGTACTTCTTGCCTGGTTAAGTCGATACCATACGAATAATCATACATACGAGGTCTATAGCCACCTGTACGGGCGCCAATCTCGATGATTTTGGCACCTTTTTCTCCATATATTAATTCTATGTGAGCAGGAGTAGATTTCATACCTAGGGAAATTACGCCTTGTTTGGCGACTGCAAATAATTGGTCCTTGATGTCTTTTTCTAATTGGCTTGGGAAACTACGTTTATAGAGATAGGTATCATCAATGCCGATGTCCTGGGCAGTGGTTATCTCGACAATACCTTCGCAGAAGTGCGGAGTACCAGTATGGTCTACAAGCGCAGCTATAGAATATTGCTTGCCTTTTATAAACTCCTCAATAATTAATTGAGGCTTGCGATTAAAAATATTGTATTTTTTGTACAATAGATCGATATTAGCTATGGCGTGATTATAGTTTGCTGTAAGTTCATTCGAGTTATTACATTTTGATACAAGCAGGCTTTTGACAAGGCCTGTTGGTTTGATGATCAATGGATAGCCAAAAGTATTAGCAAAGTCTTGTGCTTGTTTAAGTGAGTCAATTAGCGCAAAATTCGGGGTGATATCGGGGCTATTATTTATAAATGCTTGACGCATCAAATATTTGTCGGTACAGAGTTTGGTCGACTGAGTATCAAGTACAGGTAGATTCAAGGCTTGGCCAATCCTTGACTTGGCTAGTAGATAATTCTCATAAGTACAAAGTAGGCCAATAGCATTTAAGTTGATTTGGTTAAGTCTTGTGATTTCGTTGTCTAGATCACTAAAATCTATCTTTATGACCTTGTCAAAATGCAAAGTATCTTGGTCGCTAACGTTTTTATCTAGTAGTAAACCTAGTTTGTATCCTAGAGCATGGACTACCCCTATTAGGTCAGATTTTGTATTGGGCTTGCCGATAACATAAATGTACTTGTCATTCATTATTATATAGTATATCATATATATACTAAAATTGTCAAGTAGAACAAAATATACATTTACTTTTATACAAAAATATGTTACAATATCGCAATGCTTGATGATTTTTCGCAAAAAAAAGTTATTGGACAAGTAGAAGCTATTGATTTGCCAGAGCAAAGTATATTTGACGTGCCAGCCCGAATTGACACGGGTGCCAGGACTTCAGCTCTGTGGGCCTCTAATATTCGGAAGACAGATAATGGGTTAGTGTTCAAGCTTTTTGATGTTGAAAGCAAATTTTATACCGGTAAAGACATCATCTGTAATGAATTTGAAATGCGACAAGTAACTCCGTCAAACGGTGTAGCCGAAGATAGATATATGATAAAAATGCTTGTTATTATTAGTGGCAAGAAAATTAGGGCCAGATTTACACTTGCAAATCGGTCGACTCAGAAGTATCCTGTGCTAGTTGGGCGAAACATATTACGCGGAAAGTTTGTGGTCGATGTGAAGCACAAACACATAGGGAGAGCTTAGCTCCAAAAAAATTATGAAGATTGCTATTTTATCCAATGGACCAGGAAATTATTCGACAAAACGTCTTAAAGAAGAGGCTGAGAATCGTGGTCATGAAGTCGATGTAATTAAGTACAAGAACTGTAGTGCAGCAATAGAGCAAAGTAATCCAGTTGTTAGACATAAAGGGGATATTCTCAGGGGCTATGACGCAATTATTCCTCGCATCGCTAGCAGTATGACTCGTTATGGTACGGCTATCGTGCGACAGTTTGAGATGCAGGGTGTTTATACGACTGCGAGTTCGCTAGCAATAGTTCGCTCTAGGGACAAACTGAGGGCAATACAGCTCATGTCTAGGGCTGGCGTAGGTATACCAAAGACAGTATTTACCCGCTCAATCAATGATATTGAAGAACAAATTGACGGTATGGGTGGCTACCCTGTCATTATTAAGCTGGCGCGTGGCACGCATGGGAACGGTGTGGTCCTAGCGGAGACAAAAAAAGCTGCCAAATCTGTCATGCAAGCGTTTTATGTTATGGACGATGATGGTACTAACATTTTGTTACAAGAATTTGTCAAAGAGTCGGCCGGACAGGATATCCGATCGTTGGTGATAGGTGGCAAAGTTGTAGCTAGTATAAAGAGGCAGTCTCTTGACGACGACTTTAGGTCAAATACTCATCAGGGAGGCGAAGGATCACCAGTGAGATTAACTGATGAAGAGCGAAAAGCTGTGCAAAAAGCCGCCAAAGCCATGGGGTTATCTATTTGTGGAGTCGATATGATGCGCTCCGATAGAGGGCCACTGATTCTCGAAGTTAATTCATCTGCCAGTCTAAAAACTCCTGAGTTAGTGACAGGACGTAATATTGCTTCTAAAGTAATAGAACACGTAGAACAGAATGCCAAAAAACAGCCACGCAGAGACAGAATCGGCGCCTAGCCATCCAACTTCAAAGCCAAAACTTAGGCGTGGATTATTATTGATATTTGTACCGGGTTTGATTTTGAGTAGTTTTTTTGTGCTCAAACAGTATGTGCATACTCCAGTCAATGGTCAAAAGAATTGTAATCAACAAAATGGCTTGGCGATAAAACAACTCAGGGGTGGTGAGGTAGAGTTGACTGTTGAGGTGGCAGACTCCCACCCTGATCAAGTCAAAGGTCTGTCAGGTAGGAGTTGTCTAGGTGATGGAGCTGGGATGCTGTTTGTATATGGGGATGCATCTACCGAACGTTGTTTTTGGATGAAAGATATGAATTTTGCTATAGATATGATTTGGCTGGACAAAGATAAGCAGATAGTAACAATACGGTCAGATGTGTCACCAGACAGTTACCCTAAGTCATTTTGCCCAGATAAACCCGCTCAGTATGTCCTTGAGGTAAATTCTAGATTTGCCAAACAATCCGGCTGGCTGGTAGGCACAAAATTTGAGTTCTAGGTATTTCGGATATAATAGAGCTTATGATTGATTATGTACCACTCATCGTGGCTGTGGTTATAGCGGTAGGGCTAGTTTTTATTAGGACAAATGCGGCAGTTAGTTTTTTGGCTATTTGTGCCGGTAGCGTACTGGTTAGTTCATCGGGCGAGAACGCTGGTCTGATTGCTTCATCGCTGACAAGCGGTGCAGGTATGGCTTCTGATATTACCAAAATTGTCTTGTTGTTATTACCAATGGTAGTGTGTTCTTTTTTGCTAAAAGGACAGATTGCCAAGAATTTATTTTTTATTAATCTGTTGCCAGCTATTTGTGCTGGTTTGTTGGCGGTATTATTTTGCGTGCCATTACTACCCGATAGTGTTGCTAGAATGGTGGTTGACACCGAGAGCTGGAAAATGCTGGTTCAATACCAAGAATTTGTCATCGGAGCAGGGTTACTATTGTCAGTATTTTTGATTTCAATCACTGGCAAAAATCGAAATCACGAAAAGCACAAGAAGCACTAAATACTTGGTGTGTTGGTTGGATTTTGTGGGGCCGTATTCTGGTCTTCGGTTGTATTTGCTGTCACTGGGGCGACAGGGCTAACAGGATTTTCGCTACCATTTGCGACTGTTGAGGCTGAGACATTATTGAAGCTATCTTGAATGATAGCTTGCCCAATAAACCCAAGTAGAAGTAACAGTATAAAGGCTATAACGTTTGAGATTTTATTGTTAGTAATACTATCGACACCTTCTGAATATTTCCAATACCACCAAATATTAGCCAAGGGTACTATAATAAGCCAAGCAGTTGGTATTTTTGCACCAAGTTTTGTCATCTCTGTTTTTGTGGAAACCAACCAATAAATTGAATATATACCAAAAGTAACAAATGGTAATAAGATTACGGCTACTGGACTACGTTGTTTCATTGTTTTTCCTATCTTTTATGTTGTTAATTACAGATTACTACTTGACTGGGCTACTGACAAGTTTAGTTGTGTGATAGTATATCTACATAAGATAGGGGAAATATGATGGCAAATGAACAAATTGATACCAAAGTAACTGTACCGGGCTATTTGCGGTTATCTAAAATAGCTGTTTGGGCATTATATTTTTGGGTACTATTAGGGATTGTTTCATTGACCCTCAGGGTGTTTTTGTTGGCTTTTTCAGCTAATATGTCAGTTGGGTTTTCGCAGTTTGTCGCCAATGTTTCAGCAGACTACTTAGCACCGTTTAGAGGAATTTTTCCTTCTAAGGCCGTGGGGACAACAGGTTATCTGGATGTATCGGCTCTTTTTGCAATTGTAGTCTATATTTTTATTGCTTGGGCAATTAGTGCGCTTGTTCATTATATCCAGGGCAAGATAGACACAAATATCAAGGAACAAGAAAGGGCTATCGAACAGAAGAGGTATCAGGCCAGACTTGTTGCTACTAAAAAACAACAGACCAGCAAAAAAGCTATCTGATTTTTTGGTTGACTTTAGTGCTCAAATAATAGATAATAACCCCTGTTGTTCAAGAAATTACTGTATGTAATTCACGGGTCCATAGCTCAGCTGCCCTGTCCGAGGAGCTTGTCTCCGAGATGAATCATTAAGCACCAGGTGCTCTAACCATCTCGCAACAATCCTAGACTAAAATAACGAGCACTGTACATCATTAAAAATTCACG
>JAKQIK010000048.1 GCA_029557395.1 bacterium | reverse complement strand
GTGATTAATTCAAAACAGTCGACTATCGAGATAAATGGCAAACGCTATAACGCTCGAACAGGAAAAATAATACAAACAGATACAAAACCAGTATCAGTTTCCCGGGTCAAAGAGCAACCATCTGCCAAGGTAACCAAAAGGGCTGTAGCAGATGTCTCACGACAGTCTTCGCATTTGACTAGTCGAAATAAGCGAACTACTGATAGAAGCCACACATTGATGAGGCAGGCCGTCAAAAAGCCAGTAGCCAAGCCAGCCATAAAGACTTCGAGTCAATCAACCCACTCTCAGCCCAGTACTACATCTGCAACAAGTATTAAGCCTGCTGTCCGATTCACAACAAAACAAGATGCAGAACGACAAGTTAGAGCCGGTAACACTCAGCAAAACAAATTGATTGCTAAATTTAATAAAAAAATTGGTCAAAATCCCAGCCAGCCATCAGCTAAAGTCGACCGTAAAATCACCCATATGCCCGTCAAGCCCGCTCCAGCAAGACCCACTGCACAGACTAGGCCGACTATCACACCAGTACAACGAACCAACAAAGTTGATAGTATGCTAGAGCGAGGACTAAGAGAAGCCCAAACTCACAACCAGCCAAATCAACATGTCAAAGTAAAAAAAGTCAAAAATCAGCGTAGGCACAAAATTATTCGTTATGGTGCGGCTATTGCGTCCGTAATGTTATTGGTTGGTTTTTATGCTTACCAAAATATCCCTAATATTTCGATGCGCTACGCAACAACCAGATCGGGCGTCTCTGCAAGCTTACCAGGGTACAAACCAGCCGGTTTTTCGATGAGTAACCACATTCAGTACAACCCAGGACAAGTAACTATTAACTTTGCCTCAAACAGTGACAAAGAGAGGAATTTTAGTATCACTCAAAAAGAAACTACCTGGAATAGCGACAGCCTGCTAACAAGCTATGTATCTGTCAAGAGTGACCAAATCCAAAAATACGAAGACAAAGGTAGAACGATTTATCTATACGGTGACAACAATGCTACCTGGGTAAATGGTGGTGTTTGGTATGATATCAACGGCAATTCTCAACTAAACTCTGACCAGCTAATCCGAATTGCCAGCTCTCTTTAATCCAGTTTTTATTAACTAATTGTCACTGAGACTATATCTTTGTGTTATACCACACTTATTATACATTTGTCAAATTTTTGAGTACATGAGCTATATTTTAGTTACTGCCAAGTCTAGAACTCACTCTATCTACTCCCATAATCTGCATTATTGTCCACAAATCCGGGGTACGATTTTTGCCAGTCAATTTGACCCTAAGAATACGGGCAAAATCGGCTACATTACCATGAAAGCTATCTTGATTAGCTTTGTACTGTTTATTGTCGGTAGCAAAGCCTGACTTTTCGGCCGATATTTTGAGCTTGTCGAACCATATCGACTGTTCATCATCGGCACTATAAGTTTCCAAAAAATCAGTAACAGCAGTATCGATGACATCGCTACTCAAATCTGACAGAAATTCCTCGGCACCTTGCGTCTTGAAATCTTTCACAAATAAATCATCAAAGAAATATCCATACTGATCAAAACCTTGACTCCATTTTGACATGTCTTTACGTGGTTTTTCACCCCCACGTTCTATGCCGAGTATTTTTTTGGTGTAGTCAATATCTTGTTCGAGTGCAAGCTTAAATTCTTCACCAGCAAATCTGTATATCCCATCATAAAACTCATCTTGCGACAATCTTGCGATATAATCTTTGGCGTAATCTTCTAATTTTGTCATATCTAGCAGTGGAGCTCGACTAGCAGCTAATTTGTCCAAGCTAAGAGGGAAGTCATCAACAGACTTGTCGGGATTATCACGGTACCAATCTTCGAAATTTGAATTTGCCAGGCCAAGCAAGTATGCCTTGACCGCCTCGATAGGATACCCGGCATCAAGCCAATAGCGTACGTCAGCTTCATCGTCTTTTCGCTTTGATAATTTACGCTTGCCACCACCATTTTTGTCCAAAATCGATATCGGAGCAAAATGGCCATAAGTAAATGGCTCGTGCCCAAGTGCTTTTGCTAGCTCAATGTGTAGAGCAGTCGAAGGCAACCACTCATCACTACGGAAAACCTTGGTAACCCTCATTAGATAGTCATCTACAACATGAGCTAGGTGATAAGTCGGCAAACGTGATTCATCAGACTTTATCAAGGGTACATCCAAATCATTTTCTGGCACATCCATTTTGCCTTTGAACACGTCGGTATACTGAATACGGTTGTTATGCGAACCTTCGGATCTAAACCTCAGCACAAATGGTTTGCCGTCGTCTAGCGCTTGGTTCACCTGCTCATCTGATTTATCACGCCAAATAGCCCATTGACCATAATATCCCGGACGGATTTTTTCGGCTTGCTGTTTCTTTGTTTGTGCCTGTAATTCTTCTGGGCTAGCAAAACAAGGGTAGGCACGGCCTTTCTTGAGTAATTCAATGGCATAAGCTAGGTAGATTTTTTGGCGCTGACTCTGAAAATACGGACCATAGCTACCGCTAACATCAGGGCCTTCATCGTAGTTGATATCAAACTTTTTGAGTGCACTAATAATCTGTTCTACCGAACCCTCAACCTCACGCTTTTTATCAGTATCTTCAATCCTAAGGATAAAAACACCACTCGATTGATGAGCAATGCGCTCATTTATCAGACTGGCATAAATAGTACCAATATGAACAAAGCCAGTTGGACTGGGCGGTACACGCATCACTTCAGCACCTTCTGGCAAATTTCTGGCAGGGTAGCTTGATTCTAATTCCAGTAGGTCCAGTAAACCATCTGGAACCAAAGATCCAATTATTCGATCTACTGTGGCTTGGCTTAACATATGAATAATATTATAACAGATTAGAAGATAATTATTAATCGATGGAGTAGCTTGTCATCTTGTCTTGCAGGCTAACTATTTGTTCATCTGACCAATTAGTGTTCTTTATTATAGAATTCAGGGCGTAAACAATTGTATTTGCATAGTTATGCCCATGGCCATTTGGCACAGTCGTACCAAAAAATTGGTCGACAGTCACCTGTAAAAAAGTCACCACTGGAATCCAACGCATGTTTGGCACTACATCAGAGCCTCTTTTTTCTTTTAACCAGTCAGGCTTACTAACAATCAAATCAGGGCTCCACCAAATCACAGGATCGCTAGCATGTTGCATATACAAAATGCGCTGATTTTTCCATTGATTTTGATTGCTCATTATCGTTTCTTGGTTGTATGCAAAACGTACTTGCTGGCCGCCGTCATAGATAGGCAATATCTCTGGGCTTGCTGAGTCACGCTTTGTGGTGAAAGTTCGCCATGGTTCAGTATCGTTTGGCGTACCCATAAATAACGCTCCTTCTGTCCGGGCTTGCATATCCGACAAACCACTAAAAGCAGCCTGACCCCCAAATGACCCGAGGCTCAGGCCATAAGCTATCAATTGTGGGCGGGACTCTTTGTCCAAACCACTCCAATAATCATAAACTGTGTCGTACAGAGTTTTTCCAGACTCACGAGCATTGTCCTTGTCGACTATAAATGATATCCAGCTTGGTAGATAAGAATACTGCGTAGCCACTATTGCCGAGTTGCCATTTGTAAGATAAGCCATGGTATCGGCCGATTGAGGTTCAATCCAACCAGTCCCAGTAGGCGTAGCTACAATGAGATACTTCCTGCCAAATGCCTTGGTTCGGATAAGTTCCTTCAGGGCAATGTCGGCTCTACTTTGTGCTGTATTGGCTGTATTGACACCCACATAAACCCTGATTTGTTCTATAGACTTTTTGCCACTCCACTGGCTGAGCTCGTCAGTAGTTGGGCCTCCACTTACAAACCGTTGTCCTTGAGCTCCAATTGACGGCCACGACACCAATGAGTCTGGACTACCACTCCGATTTGATGAATTTGGCTGATTAACATTAAGTGGTATCTGTTCATTTTGCTTAGAATAAACATCACGAGCCAGTCCGACCAAGTTATCATAAGCCACATCTTTGAGGATCAGACCGCCCACCAGTACAATCAGTACTAGGCTGATAGACACACCTATCCACCTTGGTAATTTAAAGGTAAGCCTACGCCTTGAAAGTCCGTATGTATATCGCACCAATCTGCTTATTCCAAGCATAGCCAATAAAGTAACAACTGTAATTATAGCTATTTGTAAAATATCACTACCCTTGAGCTCAGTTTCGCCCACTAACAACCTAACCTGATTTTGCCAGGAACTACCCAAAATCGACATTAAAATAACAGCAAAAGGCGAGGCGATATAAAAAAATATCCATAAGCATCTTCTATATTCGTGTTTGAGCGAGAAACCAAACGATACTCGAATAAAAAGTGAAAAAATTAGACCGAAGCCATAACCAATAGCAGTGGCTATTCCGGCAATAATCCCCATAAATAAAGTGGGGCGGGGTAAAAGCGACGGCGTCATCGCCAGACAAAAAAACACCAATGCACCCAATAATCCACTGAGCCTAAAATGCTTACTAATAAAAGTATGTACTGGTCTCAAGTACCTCTTTGACAAAATCTCAGCTGTATTCTTTGCAGTAGGTTGTTTTTTCATATTGATAATTATCCACTAGGTTAGTTTTTTTAACAATGTGAGGTTAAAAGGTTGTTTATCAAACACAAGCACTATGTTAAAATAAAATTAATTATGGATGAGTTCGTCCGAAAACCAAAACAACCAATAGCTGAAGATAGCCCAAACAAAGTTCAGCAGGTTTCAACACCTGCTAGTAGTGCAGTTTATGAACCTCAAAGCAAAAAAACAAAGTTTAGTTTCAAAATACCCACTCCCAAAACAAAAAGACAATGGATCTTAACTGTCGTTACGATATTAGCACTGCTATCATTAGCTGGCTTTGCAATCTATTGGTTTATTTTTAGAAATACGTCAACACCACCCGTCGTCGTCCAGCAACAACCACAGCAACCTATCGAAACCGGCCCGGTGCCAATTTATAGCGTTACAAGCGGTCGTGAAACCGATGCCACTACAAATAGTAGGCCTGTCTACGCTGTCCAGATCGAAAACAGCCCTGAGGCTCGACCACAATCAGGACTCATTAACGCCGATATCGTATCCGAAGCTATTGCAGAGGGTGGTATTACCAGATTTAATGCTATTTATCATGATAATATTCCTGCTAACCTTGGCCCAATCAGAAGTCTGAGGCCATATTACATTAATTGGTTTCGACCTTATGATGCTGCTATAGTTCACGCTGGTGGCTCGGGCGAAGCGTTATCCGATATCAAAACCTTGGGGCTCAAAGATATCGATCACGGTAATAGTAGTGGTGTCTTTAGGCGAGTAAGTAACAGGTACGCCCCTCATAATCTATATAGTACCGGCCAACAGATATTAGACCTAATGACCCAGCGAGGCTACAAATCAGATGTAAGCAGTAGTTTACCCAGAAAAAAAGCCGAACCTAGCCAAACACCTAGTGCCAAAAATATTTCTCTTAATATTTCTCGGGCACTTTACAATGCAAACTTTACCTACGATCCAACCTCAAATACTTACCTCAGAGCGCAGGGAGGCGCAGCACATGTTGACGCTGATACAAAACAGCAAATAGCCCCAAATGTTGTTGTTGTACCAGTCATGGGACGACGTACACATCCCGATAGAGTTCATACAGTTTATGATTCGATTGGGTCTGGCAAGGTTTATGTATTTCAGGACGGGGCAGTCATAGAAGGTACCTGGACAAAGCCAAGTCGTGAAGCTCAATGGGAGCTAAAAGACACATCTGGTAATGTTATCAAGCTAAACCCAGGCCAGACTTGGTTTACGATGATTGAGTCGGCAGATAGAGTCTCATTCACACCGTGAACCATTTCAATAAATTTCGTCAGAATGTTTTAATTCTAGTAATAACTACGACCTTCTTGCCGACAGCTATATCGGCCAGCCTTTTTGTCGTGCTGGCAAAACAGCTAGACAATATGCCTATAGCTATTATTGGCTCTGTACTGCTACTGTTGATTCTACTTATCACGTTTAATATCTTTTTGTATAACTCGATTATTAAACCTCTCGATGCTATCTGGAAGGCAGTCTGGCATATTAGCCCAGGGAAGTCAGAAATACCACCACCAAGTATAGAAAATATCCATCTTGGACACGATATGGTTTCGTCAATTGTTATGCAGATTTATGATTTGGCCAGCACCAACAAACTCCAGACAGACCAAGACAAAGACAATGAAATTTCCAAGGTGATTCTTGATTCTCTACCAATTGGACTATTGATATTTGATAAAGAAAGCCAGCTAAAGCTGGTCAACTCGCATGGAGCAACTCTGTGTGGACAATCAAAAGACGATTTGGTCAAAAAAAATATATACGAAATCCTCAATCTATCATTTGATAATGAGAATACCTTAGACAAGTGGCTGGCAGACGCATCTGCAAACAAAATCACAGACGAAACCCACTGGGATAACGTCAAGCTAGACGCTGGTGATAATTCAAAGAGGCTAGATATATCGGCCAAATATAGTAAAAACGATAGCGTAGGTAACGAACTTATCCTGGTTTTAGCCGAAAAGACAGACTATTATTCATCACAGGAAAAATCAATTAGCTATGTCTCTATGGCGGTACATGAACTTCGCACGCCACTAACTATGCTCAGGGGTTATATTGAGCTATTCGAAGAAGAAATTTCTGACCAACTCGACGAAGAACATTTGTCCTTTATGCGCAAAATGAGTGCCACTTCTCAAAATTTAAATGCAATAGTATCAAATATCTTAAACGTATCTAGAATAAATGAGAATGAATTTAATCTTCAACTGAGTGAGGATAATTGGGACACCGTACTTCGAGAGATTATTAACAGCATGGAACTACGTGCAAAAGTCAGGCAAAAGCATATCACCCTGGATATATCACCCAACCTACCGACAGTGGGCATAGATAAAATCAGTATGTATGAAGTTGTCGTAAACCTAGTTGACAACGCCATCAAATACAGTGGACAAAGCGACACCATTACAGTCAGTTCTAGGCTAGCTAATGACGGCAATGTAGAAACAGTTGTTAAGGATGATGGTCCTGGTATCCCAACTAGTGTAGTAGGTGGCTTATTCACAAAATTCTATCGTTCTCATCGATCCAAAGATACGGTAGGTGGCAATGGCCTTGGGCTATATATTGTCAAATCGATTGTTACGGCCCACGGCGGTCAAGTCTGGGTCAAGAGCAAGGAAGGCCAGGGCAGTGAATTTGGCTTTACAATCATACCTTATGCTAATCTAGAAGAAGCCAAAGCAAACGGTCAAGATACTATTGTAAGACAGGCAAACGGTTGGATAAAAAATCATTCACTATATAGGAGATAAATAATGTCAGATCAAGCTAGCCCAAATCCAAAAAAAATATTGTGTATCGAAGATGAATTTTTTATCAGCGAACTATATGAACGAGCACTCAAAAAGTCAGGGCACCAAGTGACCACCGCGCTAAATGGCCAAGACGGGTTACAGATTGCGCAAACAAATACCTACGACATAGTTCTACTAGATCTAATGGTGCCAGGTATGACCGGCATGGAAATACTACGAATCTTAAAAGACCCCAGCCAATCACCAGGATTTAACAGCAAAGTTATCATTACAACCAACCTAGATCAAAACGACGAAACTCGGGCAGAACTAGAAGCCCAAGCCGATGCATACATAGTCAAAGCTACCATCACACCCAAAGAATTAGCCTCATTTATAGACAAAGTAGCATAGGATTTCCTGATAATAATACTCTTCGATTCCTGACCCACGTGCACTTTTTACGTCCGGATAGGGTGAGCAAGCGCCATAGGCAAGCCAACGGCTCCCTATAAAGCGCACTGGAGGACAAAAAGTGCATGTGGGTCAGCTTCGATTCTTATAGCGAGTTGTAATTGTTTAGTATTAATGCTAGATATTCCAAAATTTTAGTAGACGTATTACCTCTGTTATGCTATGATTTCATAGCCTAGTTTAGGTGATTAAATTATGTATCAAAATGGGTCGATTCCGAATAGAACCCCTCGTACCTTTGATACAATAGTGTGACCTGGCCCCATCTTCTAACGGTTAGGAAATCGGGTTCTCATCCCGGCAATAGGGGTTCGATTCCCCTTGGGGTCACCAAAAAAGACTCAAGACATTCTTGAGTCTTTTTATTGGTATGTAAGTGTTAAATAAGTGAATTGTTTTAAAGCCCGCATAGTATCCACAATCTACAAGCTAGATAATAAATTTTATTATTGATAGCCATAACATGGCTGAGTAAAAATAGGGATATCTTTGATGTAAGTGGTACATTATTTAGTTTAATAATCAAAATATACTTGACTAATTTTATAATATGTAATGTAATACATGATATGACTCAAAGAGATAGAGATCCATTACCAGAACGACCCATTTCAGCAGAATGGAATGGCTCAAAAATCAGTATCTATGATATAGAAGGTATTATCCAGGACGCCTCATCTAACAAAACAGCCATCTACGATAGGAGTGATTTTCCTCATCCTATTGAACGATTACAAGTAACAGCAGAGGTAATCCAGCCAGAAAACGAAGATGCCCTAGCTCTAAAATCAGCTATCCAATTAGCCAGAACTCAGAGTTGGAACGTTACAACACTAAATAATCGGTTCCAAAAATATCTTGCTCCTCAGAACCAATATAATAGTAACTTCCAAAAACGACCGCCATATCACATCAAAAATACTACTTTTTATAACTCCTATTTAATTGCTGATGAAGAAACAGGGAGCAAATTCATGCTCTGGATCAACCATAATTCGGGGAAAATTATTATTACTAATAAAGATTGTATAAAGAGTGGAGAAAAAACACTCGAGATTCATCCACCGGCTATGCATACGATTTCTGTCAAGGACCAGTTGGTAAGCTTAATGAGACTGACAGCTTTGGCGGCAGATTTCGTAAATGCTTTCGATATTAATAATAT
>JAKQIK010000047.1 GCA_029557395.1 bacterium | reverse complement strand
ATAATATCTTTAAACATAGTTCTCTTCATAGCAGAGAATAGGGTAACCGAATTATTATCTAACCACCAGGGAATGGGTAACCTTATTTATTATCTAATGCGCCAGGCTTGATATGAGTTGGATTTAGTTATATTATGTAGTTAATAATAAGCATAACAAAAACATATTGCTATGGAAACACAAACAATTACTCAAACTGTCGACATATTTGTTGGTGATGGCAGCCTAGCCAAAACAGGTATATCACTTGGCCTATTGTCTATCCTTAGCGTTATTGCTGTACTCTTGGGTATATTTATCTGGTATCTGACATCACGCCGTGCCTATAGGCTAAACTCTCGTCATCTTGGCTTATTCTTTCCAGTAGTATTATCGGCATTGATCATAACTTTTTATCATACAAAAACACTCGCCACCCCATCTCTCGTCCTAGAATCTGGCCAAAATAACCTTTCGATTTCTGTTCCTATGGGCGGTGGTACAGCGAGCACAAAAACTTCCATTACTACTGGTACTACTAACCAGCTAGGCTACACCCTACTAGCGTCACTCTCGGCACCAGAGCAAGGTATTACAATGAGTCTCAGGGGTGGTGATATATCTGTCGATTCCACTCTAACGGCTGGCAATCCCCCATTATCTCTCAAGACTACATCAGCCCCAACTACTAATGATAAAACCGAGGTTATACTAACCTTTGTTATTGATAATACAGTTACGCCTGGAACAAAAAGTCTTAAATTCTCCTACCAAATAAAAGATAACATACCCGACGCCCCAACTGCTATGCAATCTTTAACCTCGGATTATTGTCAGAACCATATGGATATTTACAACGGCACTAATGAAGACGCCCTATTAACACTGAGCGACCCACGAGGGACTAGTCGGTCTTATCGCGTGGCCAAACTAGCCGACAACAATTGCTGGATGCTTGATAATCTTAAGCTCGGGAGCACTAGCAGTACCACCCTACTGACGCCGAGCGATACAAATATTGCGACGAATTTCACTCTTCCGCAATTAGTAACTTCTGGGGTAGCTGATTATGACAACCCCGGTGCTTATGGTCCGCTACCGGGCGATACTGGCAATGGCGTAACGAATTACGGATATCTCTATAACTGGAGTGCTGCTACGGCTGGTGAATCAAGGGTGTCACACCCTGCTAATGCCGGCAATGCCCCTTACTCTATATGCCCAGCCGGCTGGCGTTTGCCTTCGGGTGGAGCTTCTGGAGACTTTGCTACATTAGATATCGCATTTGGAGGCACTGGTATATTCGCAAATAGTAGTGAGCCAAATATAGCAAAATGGCAAAATAATGGGCCCTTCAAAGGCATATTATCAGGATATTGGTGGGGAGGGTTTGGAGATCAAGGCGTAAATGGTGGACTATGGTCTAGTTCTGCTTATTCAGGCAATGTTAACGGCGCCTACGATGCAGGTATTGATACCCTTAGTGTAAATCCTTCGTATTCAGGTGGCGAGCGAGATGGTGGTATTGGCGTTCGTTGTATTTTACAGTAAAACTACCTTGCCAAAATTCTTAACAATAGGTCTCAGCTTGTTTACTAGAAAAAACCAAACCATTCTATTTACAACTGACGTCTGCACCACATTTTTTGCACCTAGGTATTAGCCTGTCTTTAGGGCGTTCATTGATAAATGAGCAGGATAATTTTGGACACTTAAAATACCTGGAACCAAACTTATCATCTGGTAATTTATCTGTCTGATTACCATAGCCAAGCCCTTCGATCTGACCCACTGCACCTATCTCAGCACTAAAAAGGCTAACCCCACAAGCACTAAACTCCTCCCCCCGAGCAGATGCTTTTTGCCCAGCCTGAACCATTTCTTCATATGCTAATATATTGGCTACAGGACTAGCAAACCCAAATTCTATTTTTGGTCTAGCAGATTCACCTACAAAACGTTCCCTCATGGCAGCAGCTAAGTTGTATTCACTGTCACCACCTGTAAAATTACTGGTGTTTGATAAATAAGCATTGATCAAATCACTTTGTTGACAAACAAAATCATATGTATTGACTTGCCGGGCGTTACGTATACCGGCATGCCAATTATCACCGTATCTTGCCTCTAAGCTACTATCATACACATTGGTTAGTTCATCAATCAAAGATTGTTGTCTTTTATTATCTAGTTCAAGATGCATGCGTTGACCAAGCAATTCACCACCAGCAGGAAAAAATCCCAAATACATATAGATGTTTTCTAAGGCACTCCTATCGCTCAGATCTAGACTTTGAGAATACATTTTTAGATGATAACCGGTCTTGCTTATCACACGAAGCATTGTCTGTTTGCGCGATACATTATAGCCGCCGACATCTTTATCAGCCTGCATAAGCTCTGGTGGAAAATCTGATATAACCACCATTGTATTAGGTAGATCACCTTTCATTATCCCAACCATGTCAAAGTACTCCTGTTGCTCTATATAACGACGACGTAATTCATAGCCAGGCAAATCCTTTGCTCTTTCGATAGAATCATGAAATATTTTACCTAATCCACTACCATCGTTAGCGTACAATTCGCAACCATCAAAAATATACTCCACAGGAGTACGCATACTACCGGGTAATACTTCTGCTAGCCAAGTTACCGTATCGTAATAACGACGAATATCTTTATCGTATTGACGTTCTCTTTCTAATGTTTGCACAAATACACCCCTGTTTGATACCTAAGCAGGGGTGTAGTATCTAATAATCTTACGAGGAATTATTAGCTTGCTCCTGCTCGGGAGGCTCTATATGCTGTATCGGGCTATAACCGTAGCGGCACTGCGAAGGAATTTCACCTTACTTCCAGCTTATTTTTGTTAATAAGTAATAGTATATACTAACTTTATAACACTAGATATAGTGTTATTTACTTCATTTATACACTACCTGTAGTGTCTACTTTGCCTCAAAGCTTTTTACTGCATTGATAAATATCTGATCATCAGGTCTAATATTATGATCTTCATAATAAAAAAAGAACTTGTGCTCACCTGAATTGCCTTTCAAAACCGTGCCAATTGTATCACCTACTGCACCCGTGCCTATAGTCTGATTATTATTTATCGGATCACACATAAATGTTACGTTTTCCCATTTTGCTAATGACGGTGCATTACCTTGCGTCCGTTGTTCTATGCCAGCATCCCTAGCAAATTCTATACAATTGCCTGAAATATTACCGACGTTTAGCCTGTTACCATGTGGTGTCAGGGGTAGCATACGTACAATCTTGTAGCTTGGAGGCATAGTATCTATATGTAGCTGGAGCATTCTGTCATTACCGCCTTGCTTGTTTGAACGCCACTCGTAGAAATTTGCCGAGTTTGACTGCACCCTATTGGATTGAGACCAATCCCTAGGTAACTTCATGCTAAATAGTGGCTCACTAATATCGGCAACATCTGTTTTAGCTCCCGAAACCTCTGTGATGATGGGTACTGCAGTTTTTTCCTTTTGATTGTTTGCCAAATCACTCTTGAGTACAAGCGCTACGATCACAAATGATAATCCAATTACAAAAGAAGCCTGCAAAAAGGTCTTTCCTCCGGTCTTTTGTTTTGTTCTTTTCCCGTGCTGATACATAACGCCTATGGTATATTATCGCAAAAAAACAACTCTAAGACAAAATGCCTGTCAAAACTAGAACAAGAAGTAGTACGCCAAAGATGATTCGATAATAAGCAAAAAGCTTAAAATCATGCCTAGACACGTATTTTAACAGCCAGCCTATGACTAGCAGGGATATAATAAACGATGATACGATTCCAACCAATAACACCGGCCAACCACCAACTACAGAATTAATCTCACCAGTAATAAGCTTATAAATTCCTGCCAAAAATAATATCGGCAGACCCAGATAAAATGAGTAAGTCGTAGCCGTAACTCTATCAAGTCCCGCTAGCATCCCACCAATTATCGTAGCTCCAGACCTAGAAACACCGGGAATTAGTGCTAAAGTCTGAAAAAAACCAATCTTAACTGCCTGTTTTATACTAATTTTTTCAAGCTTCGGGCTTGAAATATTCCTTGGTACATTTTGATACTCTTCAACTATCCATATTATTACCCCGCCCACAATGAGGGCAATTGCTACAGTGAGCGTAATAGCATAAGTCTCAATTAAGGTATCAAACAACAATCCAAAAATACCAGCAGGAATGGTAGCAATTATCCAGACCGTCCAAATACGACGCGCCCTCGAATCACCTGTAATTAGTCCCTTTGCCAGGTTAGTAAACTCCTTCCTATAAAACCAAAGTATCGCCATCACTGCGCCCATTTGGATAACAACCGTAAACATCTTTGATGCGTCATAAAACCCAATGGCATCCTGAGCTACAATCAAATGACCAGTACTAGATATTGGCAGAAATTCGGTTAACCCTTCAATAATTCCTAAAAAGATTGCTTGAAATATTTCCATAGCTAATCTTAGTGTAGCGAAAAACCCTTGTATCTTCTAATGTAATCCCCGCTATTGCTAATTATTTAGGCGTCTAATCCAAAAAACTTGCATAGGCCATGCAATTATTGCACCAAACACTAGCAAGATTGACCATACTATTCCAAATATCCAACCGGCTAAGATTGCAAATATTATTGTTAATATTAGCCATACGATGAATTTTTTTGTGTCCACTTTGAGACGCAAGAACTCAGCCCCGAGATAATAGTATGGAAAAACCGTGATGACCAAGAAAGTACTTGAGATAAGGCCAAATATTAACACCACCATCAACCCCTCCCAAAATGGACTAGTTAGCGCAAGTGGTATCAACGATACAACTGCAGTGACAGAAGTTGCAAAAAGTGGCCTAAACCTCTCACGCAATGCCTCGACTGCAGAGTCTACCACGCCAAACCCATGACTACGGGCTTGATTAGCATAGTCTGTCAATAATATTGTATTTTTGACAGATAGTCCAAGTAGCGCAAAGAAACCTAGCATAGCAAAAAAGCTGAATGCATTACCCGTCAGGTCTAACCCCAGCGCTATACCAAATATACTAAATGGTATCGCCAGATAGATGAGTAATGGTTGCAAGAAGCCTTTGAATTGGATAGCTAGTAGTACGTACATGACAAACAACAAGGCCGGAAAAGCGATCATCAATGCTTTGAAAGAGTCTTGATTCTCAGATTCCTGACCTATATCTATTGATATAGCATCTTTATCTAAACCATAACTACTCAATTTATCAGCATCAAACTGATCTCTGATCGATGTTTCCGCTAAACCAACCAGGGCCGAGGTATCATCGGCATCAAACGAGGCTGTTACGGTGATAATCGGGTCACCTTGATATCTCAAATACTGTGCATCACCAGAAGTACTTACGTCTGTAAACTTAGCAAATGAACCATTTGGTCGCTTCAATTTGGCCGACTTCATATAGGACGACATATCCTCTGCCAGCTTGATTGCCTGAGGTCTATCTTTTGCATTTATCCGTACAACGAAGTCCGAAGCAGGAGGTCCAACATCAACCTGGTGGACAGATGCCATTAGACCCGCCTTTCGTAAATCATGTTGCAATTTTTCTACTAGTTCTGGTGATTTTACTTCGCGTTTTGTATAAGAGGTTATTTCTATTCGCTGTGAAGCAGATGTTTCTGAACCACTACCAAAATATGATGCTTGTACAAAATCATCCCCCAAAGTCTCACCTACTATATTATTAGCCTTATCTGCAATCGATTCAGCTACGTCAATACTAGAATTTGGAGGCATAATTAACTTGACCATTAAACCGTTTGTATCTTTGGTTGGAGGGAAAATATTAAAAGGTACATTTCTAGCAATCAATATTCCTGCTACAAAAAAACTGATTCCCACAAAGACGGCTATCGAGCCGACAACAAAAAGCTTCGCCGTCGAATGCCTCGCCCAAACCATCGGCCAAGTAATAAACTTGGCTATTTTATGCTCAAAACTTGCAGATGAATTTTTATCAATCTTCTTGCCCATCTGCTTCTTGTTCAACAAGATAAATTTGGAGAAGAATGGAATAAAAATAAGAGCGACAACCAAACTAATAATCAATGCCGATATTACTGTAACCGGTACTGCTCTGATAAATATACCTAACATCCCTGAAACGAATAATAACGGAGCAAAGCTCAGAGATGCCGTCAAGGTAGCCGACAGCATTGCACGACTAACTTTTTGTGTTGCTTCTTGAACAGCTTTTCTTCTATCTTTGTTTTTGTGTCTGGCCGCATCAATTGCCTCGACCATAATTATGGTGTCATCTACCATCAATGCTAGCGCGAGAATTAATGAGAATAGGGTAATAACATTTAGTGTATAGCCAATGATATTAAGGAAGCCGATGGTGATAGCCACAACAGTCACCATTGATATTACGGTAATTAGTGAAGCTCGAATCGTAATTACAATTGAACCGACTATCAAAACGGCGATCAAACCCTCTAGTAGTGACTTCTGTAGTTCCGAAATCTGGTCTTTGATAGATGGTGCAAAACTCGCACTAACTTCTGCCCCAAAACCATCGAAAGTATCTTGGCCTATAATAGTCCCTGTAGCTTGCCTAACTTCATCATCAAGCTTGATAACATCTGGGTTGTCCTTGGCAGACACCCCAACAATAACTGAATTAAAGTAATTATTATTTTCATTTTGCCTTATACCGAACCTATCAAAACTACGTTGCACCTCTATCAGTTGGCCATTGGCTGGATTTTGAGTCTCCTCATAGGGATTTTTGACAAAAACTTCCGAAACATCACTCAAATTCTTGGCTTTAAGTTGTGAGGCAAATTCTTCTGCCTTATCTGTAATTTCTTTGGTACTAACATCGGCCGATTTAGCATAAAAAGATAAGGCGACATCTATCTTATCGATATCACCCCCGGTAGCCCCAAAATATGGTACGTTATACCGAACATTTGCTTTTTCAGGAAGTTTACCCGATTCGTTGACTTGTTTTTCTATTCGAGACGTAACCTGTTTGGCGTCTACGCCTTCTTTGTAAGTTACCGAAATAGCAAAAAAATTACCACCACTGCTTGATTGTACAGACTGAACCTCTGGTTGGTTTTTGATAACCTCAGTAATCGGCATTGCTACTGCCTGGTCTACTTTGGTGGGATTATTTGCAAAATAAACCCCATTAACAACAGCCACTGGTATATTCACACTAGGGAATCCCTCGCGCTTCATGAATATGCCATAACTCAAAGCACCAAATACTGTCAAAACTATCCAAAGTAGAGCAGTCAATACCTGCCTATCAAAGAAAAAGATAGAGATTTTTGATAATATTTTGTCTTTTGGTTTAATTTCTTTTGGCTTGGAATTAGTCTTTTTAACCATCTCTGCAATACCCTCCAGTACGATATCTACTAGAATAGCAGATTACTAGCTTGTCAAACAAATTAATCAATAAGTCTTAGGCTTACAATATTTTCGAACCAATTGCGCCTAACCGATGCTTGATCTATATCAATAATACTGACATTTATCCCCGACCTTAATAATTTAGTCGAACCGATTGATTCGCCGACAATAGCCACGGCCAAAGGTGAGTCAACAGAAATAGGCAATACTTCTTCGCTATTTTCATTGGTAATACTACTCTTATATAGCTTGTTAAAGCCGACAATATCAACTATCATCCGCTCATCATCCTCAAAGACTGTAACTCTACTTCCTAAAGTTACCCTTTCTTCGCTCAAGGCTGGATAATCAACTACCAAAGCCCCCAAATACGAAGCCACTTCACCAATCCTAAGATTTGTATACTCACTCTCAATAACACTAGGATCCCTAAAATATTTATTTGGCTCTTCCGAAAAAGGTATCAATAGCTCAGATATATGCCTTGGGTTTTTTGAACTGGTGTAACTCCTATTGGCTCGGTCAATCCATTCGCTCTCGTGAGGTAGCAGAATTCGCCTAGAGAGTCGTCTTCTCGAGACTAGTGGAGCTTCACTATTTTCATGATAAATATCTTTGTGCTCACGCGAAATTGCACTGCCCGTACTTGATCCTGCTATTGCTTGCAGATTTAGGTATTCTGTATTTGACAAGAAACTTACATCAGTATCACTCATGATAGGCTGAAGATACAGCAAAAAGAGTATTTTGTCAATGATGCAAATCAGTGTTATTTATCACATATAACAATAAGTGCATTTGCTGAAATTAAGAAGCGTTACAAAATTAGTTATCTACCTGCCCAAGCTGGAAATCTTTGAATCTACACCCGAATAGCCACTAGAACCATAGCCACCCATATCAATCCCCATATTGACAGGTTTTTGTCCAAAACTGAGTAGATTTTTCATGAGACTAGATATGCCAACTACAGCGAGCATAACAGCTCCGGCTTGTAGTAAAAATTCGCGCCTTGAAACTTCTTGATTAAGAATATCTTGTATATTAATTATGTCTTTCATTTTTGTTTTTTTGTTTTGTTTTATAAAGAGTAACTACATGTTACGCCCAAATCTAAGGCCTGTCAATAACAAAAAGTATAAATGGCTCAATTCCCTAGAGGTTAGTAAGAATACCTATTTTTTTAAACTTAAGTATAAAAATTAAGCTTCTTTTTTTTCTTCTTCTTTTTTGTGAGGATCGTCAGTGAATCCTTTTCTAAGTTCCCTGGCTGACTCACCAAGTGATTTAGAAAGTTTAGGCAAACGACTTGCCCCAAACAACAAAAGTAGTATTAATAAAACGATGATTAATTCTGGTGCGCCTAATCCGAGCATTATATTCCCTCTGTAGCATTAACTTAATAAATAAAGCATAACGGAAAAAGCATTTTTATGCAAGTACGTGTACGTAGCTGACTAACCCAAGTAAAAACGTTCTGTTAGTTTCATTGCAGTACTCTAAACTTTGAAATTTCAAAGAACAGCTATTTTGAGTTATCATATAAGGTAAGCATTAGTTTAAATGTATGAAAAAATTACTTAAAATATCTAAATTATCAGCTATATTATTGCTAGTAGTCAGTACGTTCCTCGTAGCTACCAAAACAGTATCGGCTCAATACGGTGGCGGTAGCTATGGTGGTAGCGGAGGGGGAGAAAATAATCAGTGTACATATGGTCAAGCCTGTCCTATAGAAGTGCAACCAAACAACCCCGAACCAGAGCCAGATCCAGAGCCCGAACCTACACCAGAAGACCCTACTTTAGTACCAGAAATCATTGAACAACACGATGGTGACGATGGAGGCACAACAACAACTAATTCACTACCTAGGGCATCTGATAAGGTTAAAGTTAGGGGCCTTCAAGGTATAGTGCTCAAAGAAACCGTTGACCTTGTCGAAAAAATACCAGAAGCACATCGCGTAACAGCACCCTACTACTCTTGGTTTTTACTCCTTATTTTTAGTGTTATTTTGATAGTTATTGCTATTATTGACCGCAACAAATCAGTCAAGCTAATTAATGCCGTCAAGGAACTCCAGAAAGTTCTTCAGGAGCAAAAAAACTTCCTTAGACTTGCTATGCACAATCTCAATACGCCTCTAGCTACTACAAAAGGCGTAGCCGATTTGCTATCAACTAAAAAAACGGAAGAAGATGCCACAAAAAAACTAGAATCTGTAGCTCAAAACATGGAATCTACTATTAGCTTAACAACTAGTTCGATAGCAAATGAGTCAGTCATCAACAGCACGGTGACAAAAAGTAATATTAATATCACCTTTTTCAAGATATTTGGTCAATGGTATTTCTTTGTACCAGTTATCGTAGCTATTCTTTTTGCTCTTCTTATCAACTCTGCACTATCATATACAGATACAAATAAACCTAGTAACTACCTGTTTATTCAGATAGCTGTAGCCGTTATGATAACCTTGATATTTGCAAACTCAATACGTTTACTCAGAATATCCAAGAATCAAAAGCGCGTATACAACCAAGTAACAAGCCTAATAAATGAGCTCAAATTACAACGAACTACCCTGATAAATAATCTGAAAAATGCTTTGGAAAATATTGTTACAGCACTAGAATCATCCCTTGACCTTATACAGGACAAGAAAATTGCAAGTATGTTGACAAATAGTATATCAGCCCTCAAAAGCTTAATGTCAAAGATAGATATGGCCACACGGGCCGACGTCAGTAGTCCATCAAAAATCAACATCGGTAATAGTATAAGAAAAATCATAGAAGACAATTCTTCTGATATAACAGCAAAAGGCCTAAAAGTAACCGACAATCTCGACTCTATAGGTGAAATCAATCTAAACCCAAAAGAGTTTGATATCGCCATAAAATCTATTATCGATAATGCTATTGAATACAACACCCAAGGTGGCTCAATTGATATAAATATAGCAAAGCCTTCTGCAAATAAAGTTACTGTCAAAGTTACCGATGGTGGCGAAGGTATCAAGCAAGAAACGCTAGGTAGTCTGTTTCAACCTTTCTCAAAGACTAGCGACGTTTTGCAATATGACCATGATGGCATGGGTATGAGCCTGTACGCCAGTAAGTCCGCACTAGATAGAATAAATGGGCAAATACATATAGATTCAAAAATAGGCAAAGGTACGACAGCAACAATCGAATTGCCGGCTTATCCTTAAGTCCTCTAAGCACTAAGGTCAAGCCACCGCTAGCTCGGTGTCACTTGCAACTTGTCTATTTTTGGCCTGTTTGCGACGTTTTCGCCGATTGTCTTGCCAGACTACACCCACCGAGGTCTGATACAAGCCAATGATCGGTATTGCCATCAATGTCTGGTTCATTGGATCGGGTGTAGGCGTCAAAATAGCCGCCACAATAAAGCTAACCAGTATCACAATGCGTTGTTTTTGCATCAAAATACTTGGTTTGAGTGGTGTTACTTTGTTAATAAAGGCAAAAATAAGAGGCATCTGGAACAAAGCCGCAAATCCTGCCAGATACAACATCACAAAATTGAAATATTCTTGAGCAGAAATGAGAGATTGTATCTGATCATTAGTAAAGTTATTCAAAAAATGTAGAGCAGCTGGGAGGCTGACGTAATATGCAAAGGCTACGCCCATCAACGCCAATACCATCGAGATAAGTAGTAATTTAACCGTACTATAGCTGACTCTTTCCGGGACAGCCGGTGCCAAAAAACGAATAAAATTATAGATGATTACCGGTATAGCCAGCAAAAATCCAAAGAACAAACAAATCTTTATCAAAAAATCAAAACCACCTGTTGGACTTGTATAGAACAACTGCTGACCCAGGGGTTTAACTAGCCAAGCGATAATCTTGTCCTGAAAACGATAACCAATAACCCCTCCGATGACCAAAGCTACCACGCAGTACAGCAGTCTCCGTCGAAACTCATCAATATGCTCTCCTACAGTTTGGCGTTTGGCATGATTGACTTTTTTCTTCCTGGTTTTTTTATGTCTTGATTGTTTCGGAGCTCTACTCTTTGTAGAGGTTTGTGTAGCTGTGACCCCTAGAGTTACAGAAGATTGTTGAGTATCATGATTAGGTAGCGAAGTCTCAGAAACTTGTTTAACCGTTTGGTTAAGTGACTTTCTGACACCTACTGAGATGTCTTTTGCTACGAGAGGTTTTTCTACTCTTACCGCAATAGTTTCTCCGCTATCTATGGTTTGGGCTAAATTTTTTTGAATTTCAGTAGGGCTTACAGATTCTAGCAATAACTCCTGTGTTTTTGTCTTTGGCTTGAATTCCCTTCTCGGAGCAACTTTGGGAGCAACTTTGTCCGTATGCTTAATAGTGCGACTACTATATAGCCTAGCTGGTCGCCTAGCACTAGCCCCATGACTGGACCGAGAGCTACGTGAGACATAGTTTTTTCTAACAGGGTTATTATTACTCATACCAAAAGTGATTATTATACAATTAGCATAACCTTATATATGCTTTGTGTCCACAAGAGATAGTACGCTGGTAAAGTTTTTGTTAATTCAATGCAGTTAGACTATTGTAGCTTTAAGCCCAAGTTAGGGATTTCTAAAGAAGAATGAGTTAAATACCATCCATTGATGGTTGATGGCATTACGCCATTTACTGTAGGAGCGAATCGATACCATGCACCCCTACCATTTGTATCACCAACCCTAGCAGTATCATGACGCAATACAGATGTACCCCATATTGTGGGCGAAAGACCTGCAGTACCTGATGCGAAACCATATAATACAGGTTGTATCCCTCCTCCCAAAAATAATATCGAATATGCTTTATCAGCAAATAGTGAAAAATTAACAGTAAATGTATTTATTACTGAGCTTATTATTATTACATCAGTCAAAAGTATAGATATGTTATTTTGAGGAGACCCGTTAGTATTAATTTCTACAATCCCCACACTCAAAGTTGCACCTACCGGAGATCCACTTGTAGCGCCAACCACTATTTCAGTAAGTACACAGTTGCTAATCGGAGAAAATGCCCTACCAGCAGAACATCTGCTACTTGGCAATGTGCAAGTACTTCCGAAATAAAATGAAGAATAAAAATCATTTCCAACAGAGAGTACAGAAATTTCGTTTACATTACTTTTGAGTCCACCAATAGTATCAGCCCATGTCTGATCGCCTCGTAAAAACTTCGTACTGTCTGCCGTTCCCGAACCAAGACGAGCTGTAGCTATTGTGCCTGACGTTATATCAGATGATGAGTGATTATGTGACGAAGGAGCCGCCCCTACATCGGTGGCACCCAGCATAACTGCACCTGTCTGGCTATTTACAGAATCGACTGCACCAACACCATCAGCCCCTGCTGGACCCTGTGGACCAGTGGCACCAGTAAACCCTTGTGCACCCTGAGGGCCTATCGGACCAACGGGGCCGGTAGCACCTACGACCTGCGTTAGAGCAGATGGCTTTATAGATCCATCTGCATTATGAGAAACACTCAAATATTCATTGAGAATATTGCCCCACTGTCCACCGTCTGACCCTGGTATCGGGAGCCTAGGCATATTCTTGTTACCTCTAGAAATTATGGCTGATTAACATTGCCACCGCCATAAATTGTTTCACCATATTGTGCAACGTTATTATTGTTATTTGTGTACTTGTCTATCGATAAATTCATATTTTTTAGTAGTGAAGCAATACCAATAATAGACAAAATACCGGTACCCACCAAACCTACAAATTCTCGTCTTGATATTTCTTTGTCTAATAATTTATCCAAGTTAAGCATATTTTTTTCTTATTTGTTATAATCTCTTTTGTAAGTATAAGCATTGTAATAATTTATGTCAAATTCGTTACAGATAGCCATATGGAAAAAACAGCAAGTATACAAATAACGTTACCCAATCAATATTCACTAACATCATTTATTGCCCAAAGTGATAGCTACTATTATGGAAATGGCAATTATAATGTTGACCCGTCTTATGGGGGTGATATCAATGGCAAAAGTGGCCTTAATCTTTCTAATACAGGAACAGTTATTTGGCTTGGAGTTGTAGTTGCTTCGGTGATTATCATGAGTGCTATCTTGGTGAGGATTTGGCGAAGGCCAAAAAAAGAATCTAGTTAATTAATTCTGTGGATACAATAATACGGTCTTCATACTGATTGGTGCTCCTATCAAAACGCCCACCACATGTTATTAGATTTAGCTGGCTAACAACTTTTGGACTTTGGTCAAATAACACACTAACGGCCTCAGACTCCTTGATCTGCTGACTTTCTATTACCTTGTATTTTTTTATAGTTCCATTACCCATCTCTATCTCAACTTCATCCCCAGCAGAAAGCTTGCCTATTTGTTCAAAAACACCCTCGGTCTGGCGACCACTCACATGTCCATCTATAATCGACAAGCCTTTTTGGCCAGGTTTCACGCTATCAGCAAACCAGGCTGCCAAGTGAACGTTATTTGGTACTGCCACACGCTTATTTTGATCAACTCCAGCCTTTTGAATATATGCATCGACGTTAATTTTGGTTATACGAATCTTTTTAGGCTCTTCAGGCGCACCACGCCATTGATAGCTAATAGCATTATCTTTTGACTCATCTGGAAAGTCGACCGAATAGGTAATGAGTGGCTCTGATTCAGCTTGCTTGTTTTGCCTACCTTGCCAGAAAAACCAAACAATAATTGAGCCAAAAAACAACAAGACCAACAATAAAGCTAGCTTAAGACTAGTCCTACTTAATAGTTTTCTTACCCTACTCATTGATAGGTATCATTATAGCCAGTCAAACATCTTTGTACAATAAGAACATAAGTTTTTTACGGTATTGTTATCATTTTTTCTGATATGTACTTATCATCTTTCATTAACTAGCGTATAATCCCACCATGAGTTTCTTTGACTACATGACAGAGCATGAAAAATTCTTTAAGCAAAAAGGTCAATTAATCAACATCCCGAAAAATCAATATCTAATCACCATTTATGATGAATCCCCTTGGGTATATTTTTTGTTGGATGGTCTTATCAAAGTCTCTTTTACTTTGGTTAACGGAGACCATCGTATTATTGGCTACTTTATTCCTGGAATGTCCTTCGCAAAAAGCGGTTCGTTCTTTATTGATTCGGGCGGTAATCTTGAATACTCCTCTGTAAAGAAATCGACAGTATATAGGGTGCCCAGAGTAGATTTTCTTAGCTACTTGCAAAAAAATCAAAAATTTAATCAAGAATACACAAACTGGTTATTAAAATCTCAGATACTCCTCATAGAGCGTATCGTCTACCAAGGAGAACCAACCATAGAGAGAAAAGTTATCAAATGGCTATTATTCATGGCAAAATATTACGGCAACAAACAACAGGATGTTATCACGATAGATATACCGCTAACCCATGAACTTATCGCT
>JAKQIK010000070.1 GCA_029557395.1 bacterium | reverse complement strand
TCTAGCGCCACGGTTAGTGAGTGGTTACGTGAAAAAGATTTGCTCATACTCTACTCCCTTTGTATAAACTTAAGTTCTATTTATCACAAAATGCCACCACCTAGACCTTTGAATATTTCATATTATGCACTTATTTTTCTTGGATGCAACAATTTTTTTAAAAAAGTCTAATTTATGGTTATCTTAAGCTTTTTAGTGTCACTAAAGTTCGTGAATGACGGTAATATTTGCTCCGAGCGAGTTGAGTCTTTCGGCGATGTCTTCATAGCCACGATTAATGGTATATATATTTCTTAGTATTGAGGTACCGCGAGCTGCTAGCATGCCAATAAGTAGCAGGCTTGCCGGACGTAGGGCTGGTGGACAGACTACATCACCGTGAGTAAATCTAGTCGGACCGGTGATATATATTCTGTGCGGGTCAACAAGTTCAACATTCATACCAATTTTGGTCATTTCAGTGTAGTAAATAGCTCTATTTTCGAACATCCAGTCATGTATTAGCGTACGACCATGGGTAACGCCACAAATTGGGACAAAATATGGGATGTTATCGGGGTTTAGGCCTGGCCATAGATTTGGATGCAGTTTATCTGTGGGTGCCTTTAGGCTTCCGTTATGTTTTTCTATCAAGATATTACCCAGCTCAGTGATATTATTGTCGGACTCATGGATATTGACAATGTGATAATCTAGGCCCATTTTCTTGAGTTTGAGTAGCTCAAGACCTATCCAGTGAATTGGAGCATTTTCAATAGTAATACTGGAGTTAGTAGTGATAGCGGCTGAGATAAAAAACATCGCTTCAATCGGATCCTCGGTTGGCGCAAAAGTAATGTTCTTTTTGATTTTGGCTAGACCTGTTACCCTGAGTATTGGTGAACCGACGCCTTCTATCTTGACCCCGAGTGCTATTAGAAAAGCGCACAAATCTTGCACCATATAGTCAGCGCTAGCTCCTTGAATAATAGTCGTTTCTGGTGTCCTGGCTGCTGCCATTAGGACATTGTTGGTGACTGTGTTGCCGGATTCGTACAGGACTACTCGGTTAGCTGGTTTTTTTTCTACGAAAACTTGATAAAAGCCCGTTTTGGCGTCGATATCTAAGCCAAATTGCTCGAGTGCAAATAAGTGTGGGGTAACAGTGCGCTCGCCAAGCTTACAGCCTCCTGCGTATGGGATTTTGAAATTACTGTAGTCGTGCATCAAGCTACCAAGGAGCATTAATACGCTACGGGTTTTGCGTGCAGCTGATTTGTCTATGTTTTGTAGGTCTAGTTCTTTGGGTGGTTTTATCTCTAGGCTATTGTTGCTTTGCCATTTGACTCTGACGCCAATGCTTTCTAGCACTTCAATTATACGGTAGACTTCTTCGATGCGTGGGAATGATTTGAAGGTGGTTGTTCCTTGATTTAGTAAGCTAGCGCAAAGCAGGGCTACGGCAGCGTTTTTGCTCCTTTTGAGCTTGATAGAGCCGTGCAGTTCGTGTCCACCTTCGATTTTGAGGTTGATAGCACCTGTACCCAGGCTGACGATTTGTTTGTTGAGTACGTCACTGATCCTACCAAGCATTTCCATGCTTAGATTTTGGCCACCTTTTTCTATACGGTTTACTGCTGACTGAGAAGTACCGAGACGTTTAGCGAACTCAGACTGAGTTAGCCCTTTTTCTTGCCTTATTTGGTAGATTAATTGTCCAATTTTGGCTGATGTACTATCCATTGTCATATAAATATATCATATATGATATATCAAAGTCAATATTTATACTCTTCTAACTATTCTCTATATACAATACCTCCAAAATACACCTGCAATCAACCCATAAAATGACGTATAATTTAATCACACGAGAGGAAGGTTATTGCTATGACAGATGTTGATAAGAAAATTAGGCAATTGATTGCTGATGAAGTGGATCGTCAGGCATCGGGGTTAGAGATGATACCTAGCGAAAATCATACTTCGGGGGCCGTCCTGAATGCTCTAGGCTCTAGGCTAACCGATAAGTATTCAGAGGGTTATCCGGGTGGCAGGTACTATGGTGGCTGTGAGGTGGTCGATAAAGTAGAGAATTTAGCCAGGGATCTTGCCAAAGAACTATTTGGGGTGAGCTACGCAAATGTTCAGGCTCATTCGGGTAGCCCGGCTAACCAGGCTATATATTATGCCTTGGTTAACCCCGGAGACACTGTAATGGGTATGTCGCTACAGTTTGGCGGTCATATGACGCATGGACTGAAGGTAAATTTTTCTGGTACATACTACAACTCTGTTCAGTATACGACCGATAAAGATGGGTTTATTGATTATGATCAGATTGCAGGTTTGGCAAAAGAGCACAAGCCAAAATTAATTATGGGTGGTGCAACGGCCTATCCTAGGTTGATCGATTGGCAAAAACTACGTGATATTGCTGATTCTGTTGGAGCGTGGTTGGTGTCAGATATTTCGCACATCGCTGGTCTGGTAGTTGCTGGTGAACATCCTAGTCCTGCTGGTATATCGGACGTTATTATGACTACCACGCACAAAACCTTGCGTGGCCCCAGAGGCGCCCTAATATTAGCTAATGGCAACACATCCAATCCACTCAAGAAGCCAGAACGTACTGCAGAAAATATTCCATCACTTATCGATAGGGCAATAATTCCAGGTTTGCAAGGTGGTCCGCACAACCATCAAACTGCCGGTATCGCTGTGGCGTTGGGTGAGGCACTTCAGCCAGAATTCAGAGAATATGGTCAGCAGGTAGTAAAAAATGCCCAAAAATTAGCCAGTGAACTTATGAGCAGGGGATTTGACCTGGTAACAGGTGGTACAGATAATCATTTGATGGTTATTAATCTAACCAATAAAAAGATTAGTGGCAAAGAAGCCGAGGTGGCACTTGGCAAGGCCGGTATTACAGTCAACAAGAACACCGTACCGTTTGAACCTAGGAGTCCATTTGACCCAAGTGGAATCCGTCTCGGTACTCCGGCACTGACTACTCGTGGCATGCGTGAAGATCAGATGATACAAGTTGCAGACTGGATAGACCAGGCTATTCGTGGCAATAAAGACGATGCTAAATTAGCCAATATCCACGATCAAATCATCGAGTTTACCAAGAATTATCCCCTCCCTAGCTAAAACTTTACTATTTTGATGGCGCAGGCGCAGGGGTATCAAACGATAATCTCTCTACTGTCAAGCGTTCAACATAGGTCGTTATGTTAGTAGCACCTCCACTGGGACTTACGCTTACAGATTGATACCCCGTTGTGGACATAGTCCAAGGTATCGTACAAGCTTTTTGATAGCTATTACCATTACCAGTCATATGTATTATGTCATTGAAACTTGTTACATTTGGGTATACACCGAATTCAACCGGACCTAAGCTTTTCGCTATAACGCACGTTCGATATTGACTTCCGGCAACTATGTAGGCTTTGGAACTACCATATGCAGAACCATGACCACCATCGAATTTTAGTACAGTTGTTGAATTCTTCCCTATGCCCGTATCTGAAATTTGTGAGCAGTTTGTTGGGAATTTATTACATTTAAGAGTACCAGTGACAGGGCTATAGCTATAGACTTCTGTGGCTGCAAAGCTCTTGTAGGTGAACCAAGCGCCACCAACCAGTGCAAAGACTAGAATAGTCAAGATGAACTGAGTTTTGCGAGATTTAAAGTTGATTCTGTTGGTTAAAAAGTCAAGTTTACCTTTTTTGGTTTTTGATTTGTTTGTTCTTTTTGGTGCTGTTTTGGTTGGTTTTGCCATATATTCTCCTAATTTTGTTATGTTTGTTTTTATACTTATGTTACCGATGTTATACTCGGTGCGAGATTATGTCAAGCTTTTCTGGAGTTTTTATTCTTCTTCCTCGAACTTTTGTTTGGTGATAATTTACCCTTGATGATAATGTATATTACTGCTATGGCTCCTGCAACCACCATCCATTCGCCCACCAGGCTATAAGGTGTTTTTGTGGTGTTGTTTGCGACAGTATTAGTGAGTAGTTTTTGGTCGATACCTTCTACCAAGGTCTTACCGTTATTATCTAGTATAAAAGCTCGGGCTTTGTTGGCTGATTGCAAGAAATATCTCGAGTTTGCTACTGCCATAAATTTTGCTAATGATTTTTGCTGATAGCTAAAGACTGATGATCCCTGGAATATAGATAGGGATGCTGAATTTGTAAATATTGTCGATCCATTTTTTGCAAAATGCCTGTAATCTTCGGGAGAGATGATACTAGAACAAACCGCAGAACCGACAACTGTACCACCATCTATTCTAAACGGAGTCAGTTGGTGTGGACCTTTGAGAGTACCTTTTGCATAGCTAAAATAATCCAAAGTATCCTTTTGATTAGTGGCTCTTAGCCCCAGGCGTAGTATGTAGGGGAGGTCTTCACCACCGGGTATTAGGCGATATTTATTTTGTTTATTTGTGTAGCCATCTGTAGTATTACCAAAAAGTAGGCGATTGTAATGCCCGACTCTGTCGCTTGGTATGAATTGTTCAGAGCCAATAAAGAAATGTTTTTTATTATCCTTTGAATATATCCTGTCTGATAGACTTTCGTTGGTTATTTTGTCTAAGCCATATTCTGGGAAGACGGTGAGACTAACGTCATTTGCACTAACATTAACTGGATTAATTCTACTATCTAGCGCCTCAGATATAACATTGGCAGTGAAGGTACTGCCAGAGGTGTTTTTATAGGGATACCAACCTGCCATAGATATGGCAGAAAGTAGTATTATCACTGAAAGAGCTATCTTGTAGCGTTTTGTAAAAAGTAGGAACATTACTAACCAAACAAAGCTGGCCAGACCATAAAAGCCAATTAACCTAGATGCATAAGCAAAAGGCGTATTGATAGCAATCAATGCAGGTGAGCTGAGGGGTAATATACTATCTAGGCGACCTTCTGGGCCAATCCAGAATAGTGCGGTCAGCCAGGCCACCAGAAAATCTGCTAGTGCAAATACTGCTAGCGCTAAAAGTGTTGCTGTAATAAAATTGTATTTTTTATATACATCTTTATTTATTTTTATTGCCAGCCTAAGGATTACAACAGATAGCCCAATAATAATTGCTGAAATTATTATCGCTAATATTAAGCCCTGAACTTTTGAACCTGCTAATTCGAGTAGATCGGTAAAAAACACCCAAGACCACGCAATACCAAAAAATATTATCAGTCCAAGGGTCAGTGAATTGTGTTTGAGCTTTTTAATTATTTTGTTGTTTTTTGTTTTGATTTTCATCTTTATTAATCCATAGAATAGCCAGTGACCATCCATTTTCCATTAGTAGGGGCAAGTAACAGCGAGCCATTATAAGACTGCCCCATGATATTTATTGTTCCGCTAATCGAACCCGAATCGCCATGAGCAACCCATGTAGACCTATCGAGATGTACGGTAGTTCCGTCAGGTACAGAAGACGTGTCCATAGCCACGTAGGGATTGTTTTTTATGCCGTTTCTCTCTATGGAGTCGAGTGCCACGGATACACCATCGGGTATTCCGCTAGGAGCTGGCGTAGTCGGTGCGCTAGAAGGGGGAGGTGTGCTTGGTTTTTGGCCAGGACTTGGTTGTGTACCAATGCCAGAGTTATTGTTGTCAGTTTGAGGATTTGATGGGGTCGGGAGGCCAACATCCGGTGGCATAGTGCTATTATCCGAATACTCATCTTCAGGATTGTTGGCTATTCTGGGCTTAGAAAAATTCGGGTTTCGAAGGTAGAAAAATATCCATATACCAATACCGATAGCCACTAGAGCTATGCCACCATAATAAAATAATTTAATATTTTGAACTGTCTCGAAGTTTTGTAGTTTTTTGCTGTTTGTGCTCAACTGATTTTGATTTTTTGGATTCATGAATATGCTTATGATATCAACTAAGTAGTCAAATTAAGAAATAAAAAGCAGAAAAAAGTAGAGTTATCCACACATGCTAAATATCTCATTGACAATTATTCAGTGTTATATATATCATCGGTAACATAAGCATAAAAACAAACAAATCAAAATTAGGAGAATATATGGCAAAACCAACCAAAACAGCACCAAAAAGAACAAACAAATCAAAAACCAAAAAAGGTAAACTAGACTTTTTAACCAACAGAATCAACTTTAAATCTCGCAAAACTCAGTTCATTTTGACTATTCTAGTCTTTGCACTGGTTGGTGGAGCTTGGTTCACCTACAAGAGCTTTGCGGCCACAGATTATGTCCAGATTGCTACATATAATTCATCTCAATTGATATCTCAAAGTGATCACCTGTGCTATGCTGGTGCAAGATCTAAGTCAGACAAACAAAAGAGCGGTAGTGTATGGGAAGTGCCTACTTGGTCTTGCGTTAAAGCTACTTCTAAACCGATGGCGTCCATAGGAGGTAAGTATAGAATTTGTATTGTAGCCAAGGGCTCACGTGCTAAATTCTCATCGCCTAGTTTACGTTCTAGTGTCATGCCTTTGCATTCGCCTACAAAGTATACAAATTTTTGTACTAACTCTGTTTATCAAGAGCCCAATGAGCTTAAAGCCCCAACTATAAGAGTAGATGGCAGTACGGTAGATATTGCTATGATGATGGTAGAGCGTATGGGTCAACCTGCAACAAATAGCGCCCCAGCTCCAGCAAAATAACGTTCACAAATATCAGGCTTAATAACATCCTGTCATAAAATTTGATTATGGCAGGATTTCTGGTTCGCGTTCTAGGCTAATACCGAACTGCTCGAATATTTTGTCTATAATTTTATCCTGGTAATTGATTAAATCTTGAGTGTGTTTCGCTTTTTTGTTGACGAGTACTAGTGGTTGATTCTTCCAGGTTGTCATACCCGTTTCTGGGTCTAGTTTTTGCTTGAATCCTGATTTTTCTATCAACCAAGCGGCTGATATCTTGTAGCCATTTTCTACTTTCCATGCTTTGAGGTCAATATATTCTCGGACCAACTTGCTATGGGTTTGTCTGTTAACAATTGGGTTTGCAAAAAACGAACCATTGTTAGCGATCTTACTTGGATCTGGCAACTTATGACTTCTAATATCTATGACAGCTTGTCGTATTTGTTTGATGCTAGGGTTCTTGATTTCTTTTTTTTCCAAATATGCCTGAAGTGCCTCATAGAAAGGCGGTATAGGAGAGGATTTTGATAACTTTATGGTAATCGATGTAATCAAGAATCTGCCGTTATCTGTCTGCTTGAATCTGGAGGTACGATATCCAAAGGCACAATCTTGATTAGTGATAGTGACAAATTCTTTTTCCATACGATCATATGCTTCGAGTGATACAAGTACTTGCGATATATCCTGACCGTACGCACCAACATTTTGTACTGGAGTTGCACCAACTGTACCGGGTATGAGTGATAGGCATTCTATACCTGATAGATTTAATTCTGTGAGCTTATGGATAATTTTATCCAAGTTTTCACCAGCGCCAATTTGATAAACAGCCGATTTTTCATCTTCAGATATTTTGTCCAGACCTTTTATTTGGTTAACTATGATCAAGCCCCTAAAACCTTCATCTCGCCATATAATATTACTACCATCACCAATCATCCTGACAGGTAACTGTCTAGCTTCTGCCCAATCTTCGGCCGTTATGACGTCATCTCTGCTATTGGCATAAACCAAAAAATCAGCAGTACCACCCAATCTCATCGTTGAGTGTAGTTTGAGGGACACACCTTTTAGAATATTCATGCTTATGATTAGTATATCAGGACAAAAGGATATGTTTGATAGTTTTAATTTAAAGAAGTAAAATATAATTATGCAGAGAGGCAAGAAACCATATAGTAAACTAGGCAAACGATTGTTGAGTATTAGAAAAAGTTTGAGCGAAACCCTTCATGAAGTGTCAGGAGCGGTCGAGCTTGACACAGATATTATTGATAGTTATGAAAAAGGTGAGACCCGTCCCAGCGAGGACATACTTGGGATGCTTATCAGCCATTTTGAGATAAAAGGTGATGAAGCCGATGAACTTTGGGAATTGGCCGGCTACACCGAATCTAGTGATACCGCCAACACAGTCGACACTCAATACGAAATGCCACCTATGCCAACAGTCGTAGTAGTGCCCATGGACAACAAGACCATCTATACTGACAAGGTTAACGTGAGTGTGAATAGTCAAGGTGTTGTGATGAGCTTTATGCAAGAATCTATCATGAATGGGCAGTCTGTCCCAGTTTCTAGAGTTGGTATGAGTATCGAACATGCCAAAAAAGTAGCCGAAGTATTGAACAAAACCATCAAAAAGTACGAAGAAAACAAACCAAAAAACGAATAGCAACCGTCTGCGCTAGACAAACTACTGGCAATAGTTTAATATTTAAGCATGAGCATAGAATATAGCCCGCAACAAGAAATAGATGTCAATGAATTTATGGGTGCCCACGGTATTGATGATGAGATGGCACAGCGTGAAGTATTTGCGCATGGGCGGATGTATTCTGTTGCCGAGGCTATTGCGCAGTGTGAGCCATTTCGAGTTCAAATAGAGGCAACTGTCGGAGCTTTGAACGAATCTATTCCAGATGAAGACACCCGAAAAACTATTATTAGCAATGTACTGAACAATACTATCGAAAAATTAGCAGTTGGATCTCAAGATACTCAGGTAAATGCTGATTTTTTAGCTCCAAAAACAACCAAAACCCTTTAGTTCGTCGCAAAGGAAATCAGCCAAATATTACAGACAGTACCTTTGATACTCGGTATAAAGGTAATACTGAGAAAGATGAGAGTATTCATACTACTCCAATTAATATATCTGATGAAGTTGTTAATCATATAGGTTCATTAGATCAAGCAAAAGACGTATTAGCTGATGATAATCAGGTAGTACAGATAGATAAGATAGTCCAAAATAGCCCAGTTCCAGTAGAGTCTGATGATAATAGCAAAGACAGCAGTAGTACCACAGAAACAATACAGGAAATCAATCAAGTAGTATCAGAAGATGTCGGTTTTTTAGCCACTGATGAAAAAGAACCTATTGTACGTGATACAAACATTGAAACATATAGCAGTAGCCCTGCTATTGATATTGAATCTGTACATAAGACGGTATATGTATCAGTGGGAACCGACGAAGATATTGCCCATACTTTTGATATTCCAGATCATGTGACTAGCGAAAGTACTACGTCACCTCAAGACTCAGTAGAGGGCTTGGATGCTATTATCGAGCCGATGATTCCGGTGATAGAATTCATAGGTCTGAATTATTCGATTGAAGAAAAAAGTCAGGTTGATAAAAAACTAGGCGTAGAAAATCTAGATATAGAACAGCAGAGCTTCTCGCAGATAATAAATCAACAAATAGAGAACATAGATGATTATAAGCTATATAGTGAATCAATATTCTCCATGGAGATTGTCAAAGGGTTGATAGATGAAATATCTGACGAGATTTGTGAACGACCAGACAGCATGAAAGATATTGTGATAAATATCAATGATATAAATCACATTGATACATTGAGGGCAGAGGTATCAAAAGTTCTCAAGGCGTTGGGCTATGATTCAGAAGATGCGGTTATTGATAGAGTAATAGAGCTGTTAGTCAAAGAAAAACTAAGTAGCAAATTATCTCTTGATGAGCATGAGTTCGATGACAGTAGGGCTAGTGACATTGGAACTCATGAGATTAAGCTAGACCAATCAGTCACTCAATATTTTGGTAATAGTTCATCAACGAAACAGGCCATACCATATATTTTGGGTAAGTTTGCGATATTTAGATTATTCCGGTTGAATATTGTCAGTGTGTAGTTTGGTTTGGGGGTTTAGCTCTGCGCCAATAACAATAGGTCTACCATTGGCAAGCTTTGGCAAATCTTGAGGTGTACTTCTCACCAAATTCAACATGTAACGAACGGCATTCCTGAATCTGTGGGGTTCGACCGCCCTTCGCTCTTGGTGAGTTTTTGCTGGGTTTTCCATATTATCAGTAGTATACCATGATGCACTAGAATAATCAAATATACAATATTTTTCCTAATTGGTAGGGTTTTACTCCTAAGCTAGAACCTGCTTTAGCACGAAGTGCTGAACCAAGCCCCGCCGCCTAGCACGGCAAGCCGTGCTGCGCCCCGCCAGAAAAAACCAGCCTTTGCATTTTTTGAATTTCCCCCCGCCAAGATTTTTTAATTTGGAAAAGGGTGTTTCTGGTCGGGTCGCGTCTGCCTTTGGCAGACAGTCGGCGTGGCTCGGAGCGGCAAAGCCGCTATGTGTCGCAAGCAACACATTAAACAGAGTAAAATCTGTTATAATTTAGATAATGAAAACTATTCTCATAACTGGTTCAAGTAGAGGTATTGGTAAGGCAATCGCCATTCTTGCACATAAGCAAGGTTACAAAGTAGTAGTTCACGGTAAATCAGATAGCGAGGAATTAAACAAAACACAGCAGGAGTTGGACGGCTCGCTGAAAGTTGTTTTTGATGTTGCTGACAAGAAGGCAACGCACGAAGCAATAACAAATCTACTTAATGATGTCGGTACTATTGATGTGTTAGTAAATAATGCGGGCGTTGCCCGCAATTTTCTGAAAGACATCAGTGACGTAGATGACGACAAAGCCATTGATGAATATCGCACCAATGTTCTCGGAACGCTGCACGTAACACAAGCCGTATTACCAAAAATGCTGGAACAACAAAGAGGAAGTGTAATAAATATTGCGTCCATAAAGGGGCAATATAATCTTGCTACCACTAGCACACTGACCTTTGCGACAACAAAGGCAGGTATCATATCGCTAACAAAGGCACTCGCTAAAACCTATGGCGACAAGGGCGTTAGATTTAACACCGTTTCGCCTGGCTATGTTGAAACCGACCAAGTAAACGACTGGAACGAGGAAACTTTTACACGCATAAATGATGGCACAATTTTAGGGTGCATAGCCAAAACAGAGGAAATCGCGCCACTTGTGTTGTTTCTAGCCTCTGACGAGGCAAGTTACATTACCGGCTCTGACTTTTTGGCTGACGGCGGCTATGCGATAAAGGGTAAATAACTATGGATTATTCGAAATTATTAACAAGCATAAAGCAAACATTTATTGACCAAGACAGCTATTTCTTTGACAAGCACGTTCCTGAGTTTGTCAAAGACGGCAAGTTTTTGGGTGATTACTTCAATCAGATCGCCGTTGAGCCTCTCGGTGATAAGCCACCGCGTTTCTATCATACATTTAGTCCGTTTGATGTTATCAGCAACAAAGCCCCGCATTATGCCGTAGTCTTTGAGGCGGGCGAACAACTATTAAACATTGAGTTTGACAGCTATGTTTCCAAGCGTACCGCCGCTATGAGTGCAGTTGTACTACAAGCAATCGGTGTTAGTAGCCTTGTCGATAAAAAAGTTCTGTTGTTTGGCTCTGGTAAGATTGCCACTGAAAGCGCGAAAATACTTACTTCTGAACTTGGACTAACCAGCATTGACATTATAACCCGCAGCGGCGATTTAACTAATATCAAAGCTGCAACAGTGGATAGTAATTTGTCTATCAACACAGGTGATGTAAACAATATCGGGCAGTATGATGTGATTATTGCCCACACGCAAACAGCAGAATCACTGTTTTCTAATGATCAACTTGCAAATATCAAGCAAGGTGCACTACTTGCTTCATTTATCTCATCAACTGAACACGGTGAATTTCCTGACGAAGTGTATGACAGCACAGCCGCCAACATCATTACTGACTGGGAGCAGACGCTGGCAGGCGCAAAAGACTTGAAGCGCGCACTAGACGTGCAGAAATTCGACAAGCAAGATTTGATTTATCTCAAAGACCTACTCACTGGCAAAACCATAGACCAAAATAAACAATACTCCGTGTACCGTTCAACTGGTACGCCAATCCAAAATCTTGCCACTCTAAAATTGCTTGTTTAGCAATTTGCGACCCGACCAGAAACACCCTTTTCCAAATTAAAAAATCTCGGCGGGGGAAATCTCAAAAAATATGCAAAGGGTTTTCTGGGCGGGGCGCAGCACGGCTTGCCGTGCTAGGCGGCGGAGCTTGGTTCAGCACTTCGTGCTAAAATAGGTTCTAGCGTAGGAGTAAAACTCTACCAAGAACGAACTTTTCGGGAAATTTGAGCGTATTTACGCTCATTTTTCTTTGGTACACTTGTACGGTAATGTCAGAACCTATTTTGAGGAAAATGCTGAATTGAGTAAACCCGCCGTTTGCCACTCAGGTGCTGACCTGTCCTCTAACTGCTAGACAAGGGTTTTTGCTGAAAAGATTTTAATAAACATAGTGAAAAGGGCGCTTAATACTGTATTTGCTATTACTTATTGGGCTTTTTATCTCCCACTCCGAGCTACTCATGCGAATAACTGGTGTTACAATACCTTTTCGTTGGACTGGTGATAAAAGCTTAACATCAAAAGCTTACTCAGTTAAAAAGACCACTGCCTGGTTTTGGTGTACTTGCAAAACTATACCGTTCGGTGCTATTTTACCCTATTTCATAGATCGTATTATTGCAGAAATCGTTGTATAATTTTGGTTATGAAAGCGATAACAATACCAACAACAAACATTAGTTACACTCTTACTGACGACTGGCATGATATGCCACCAGCACCAGAGCAGTCCCCAATACGCTCACTTTTAATATCATAGGACAGGGTTACAGAGGTGCTATGGCTGTTCAGACCATAGAGCCAAATACTTCTATGCCGTTCGGACAAGATGAGAGCGTCATAGCGACAATTCACGAGGTAGGAATAGACGACCAAAGTGGCTTGTTAGCAATTAAATCAGTAACGTCTCCCAAAGGTGTTCAGTTTGTTTACAGCCTATTTAAGCGTCTAATTCCACAAGAACAAGGGGGTGGAGTAATGTATACGCTTACTATTTACATACGGAGCAACAATACCGCATATCAGATACAGTCAATGATTGGTGAATATGGCGTGACGGGTGTGCGTGATAGCGTCATACTTCCACAGATGTTATCGTAAGGAAAAGTTACGATGACACCAGCAGACGAGGGACAGCAATCAGAAATACAAGGGTGGTCTAGTGATCCATATGACCCAAGCTTTACAAAGGGTGTGCCGATGAACCTGTTGGAGAGCGACGAATACGACGCTCAGTTCCCAAATCACCTACTAAGTGTTATACGAAAGTTATTACGTGAAATAACTGAAACTATAGGTAGTTAATAGATTTATAAAACCTCTCTATCAAAAACCTTTGCCGAGCAGTTTGGTGGGTGGGTGTGCTTCTGTCTTATAGCAAAGCGCTGAGTGAATTATCTGACCCACATGCACTTTTTACGTCCGGATAGGGTGAGCAAGCGCCATAGGCAAGCCAACGGCTCCCTATAAAGCGCCCTGGAGGACAAAAAGTGCATGTGGGTCAGGTGAATTATACAAGTCAAACAAATATTTGTTATAATGTGCGAGAAAGGTAAAATTCTATGAAAATGTCGGACGACACCACTGAATATTCCAATTATACCGTAGAACAACTGCGCGACAAGATAAAAGATCTACGAATAGCTAGGGAGCTTGCAGAAAATCTCGGTACTGGGACTAGGGGAGTGGATAATATGATTGAAGCAGGGATGCGCGAGCTACTAAATCGTGACAATATAGTTGTGAGCGAAGAAGAGCTCATAGTGTACACCAGAGTGTTGGAAGCCAATGGCAAGTTAGTGGAAGATGGACCTATTGCGGATAAACAAAAAGATGCACCGGGTAGCACAAACGGAATACCACGACGTTAATTGAGTGACACAACTTTTAGGTAGCAAACGGCGTGTTTACTCAATTCAGCATTTTCCTAAAAATAGGTTCTAGTAGAGTTGTAGAACTCCACTAAAACCAAAGAAAAAATCGCCCTTTCGGGCGACATTTCCGCAAAAAGTTGCATTTTGGTACCCGTGGAGGGACTCGAACCCCCGACACTCGGTTCCGAAGACCGATGCTCTAATCCACTGAGCTACACGGGCAAACTATTTGTTTGAACAGGTGTTATTCTACCATCTAACAGATGAAAAATCTACTGTAGAATAATAGTAGCAAGGCTCAAAAATACTAAAAATCCAAGGACGTCGGTAGCAGTCGTAATAAAAATAGTCGCTGAAGCGGCTGGGTCTTTGCCAAGCTTTGACATTATAAGGGGCACTAGAGTGCCAAAAAATCCAGCAACCACTAGATTGATAACCATAGCTAGCCCCAGTATTAGGGCGATTTTTGCATCTTTGTTAATTATTAGTACTACGGAAGCAACCAGAACTCCATTGATAAGGCCATTGATAAAACCAGCTACGATTTCATTGCGCAATGCCTTCCAGGCAGTGCTGAGCTCTATTTGTTTGAGAGCAATACCTCGCACGAGTACAGCCAGTGTCTGTGTGGCGGCGTTGCCACCCATCCCAGCAACAATAGGCATATATACAGCCAACAGTACATAGGCGGATAACGTGTCTTCAAATCTACTAACTACAAACGAGGCCAAAAAAGCGGTAGCAAGGTTGATAATTAGCCATTTATATCTATTTTTTACCTTGAATCTGGCATTATCCGAGACTGTTTCCTCTTCGTGGATACCGGCAAAATCGTATAGCGATGAAGCTTCGGTTTCTTGTACTAGTTTAATTATGTCATCTGAATAAATAATGCCCATGACCATCCCAGAATCGTTTAGCACAGCAACTTTGGCATGTGGGTGCGATACGAATTTATCCATAACTTCGTTGTGGGTCGCTGCGTAGGAGATAGTAATCATACGTTTTACATATTTTTCGATAATTTCTGTTTTTCTAGCGAAGCCTAATTCATGTCCAGGCAAGAAACCAACAAGTTTATTATCTTCATCTAGTGCAAGTATGACGGGTGGGCGACCAGTGCGTTGTTCATGTTGCTTAAACTTCTTGGCTACGGTAGCGACATTGTCGTTTGTACTAACCTGTACATAGTCTAGTGTCATGAGTCCAGCCGCTGTTTCTGCATCAAACTCTAGTAGAGTCGAGATTGACTCTCGTAGATCCAGGCTTACTAGTAGTAGAACTTTTTCACGCTTGTTGTTAGTGAGTAGTTGAAGCATATCCGTGGCTTCATCTGGGTCTACTGATTCTAAGATTTCTGCAAGGTCTACCTCTGGAACATGCATTAATATGTCGCGTTTGACGCTAATCGTGATAGATCTCAGTAACTCAAGTCTTTTTTCTAGAGAAAGCTCCAAGAAAAGAGTAATACGTTTATCTTTGTAGAATAGAATTTCACCAACAAGTTTTGGGTTTATTGGAATATTTAGTTGTTTCGGCAACTTTATGACAGGTATCTTGAGCTCTTTTATTTTGCGTATTTTCCGCATCATAACGACGCTCCATTTTAGTTTATTTAAGCTTAAGCTTAGTATAACTAATAAAGTCCCTAAAAAATAGGGACTTTATTAAGTTTTGTAAAAAGATTAGCTAGACTGACCGACGTTATTTGTATTGAAATCTACGTAAGGTACATATTTTTGCCATCTAGCTTGGGCGGCTTCGTCCAGTCCTTTGGCTTTTTCGACGGCACCTTTGACGGCATCTTCGCTAAGGGTTACGGATTCACCAACAGATAATTTTGGAGATCCTGCTTCTATTGTTAGAAATGTTTCGGCGGCGACAATTTGCGCTTGACTAAGGCTTACATTGTTATTAATACCATAAGTTTGGACAGCTTTTCTAGCAATCTTGGTGTACGAATCACCTGGTTGAGCTGTGTAGTTATACGGACTTTTATTCTCGGTTGACTCATCGCTAGTTTGTGTTGGGGTGGCTTCGGTAGAGCTACTATCTCCTTCTTCTGCTGATGCCAAAGTCGGTGTGAAATTGATAATTAGGAATGCTCCCAGCATTACAAAAAGTGACAGTGCTGACATTTGTAAAAGTTTTTTCATATAAATATGTACCCTCTTTCCCACCACTTATGTTTATATATTGGTGTGGCTATTGTATCAAGTACTTATGCTTTAATAAATACCTAAAAAGTTGTAATTTTTGCAAAAATAAGTTTTCACTCAAAATGCTTGAATAAACAGAGGTAAGGTGTTAAAATTGCTGTTGAATCTTTATTTATGTACTACTTTTATATTCTCATTTCAGATTTGGATATGAAGTATTACTACGGGTCTACCAAAGATTTGATTAATAGATTCAAACAACATCAAAACGGTGAAGTCACTTTAACAAAGTGTAGGAGACCTCTAAGATTGGTTTACTACGAAGCTTATACGGCTCGGCAAAAGGCTGTATTTCGCGAAAAGCAAGTGAAAAATAGTGGTGCAGTAAGAGCGAATCTTCACAAGCGTATTTAAAAATTAAGTGTCTAGCGAGATGGGCCAGCCCGGCCGTCTTGCAGACAGCCGGGCCAGTAGCTCAGCTGGTTAGAGCACCTGCCTCTTAAGCAGGGTGTCGAGGGTTCGAGCCCCTCCTGGCCCTCCAATATGCGTATGTTTAAAACAGAGATAAGAAGAGCCTCTGTTTTTTGATACAATTGAATTATGCGTGAAATTGAAGTTAAAGCTAAGCTAAGAGAAAAAGAAACTTTATTACAAAAAGCATCGGATATGGGAATAAAGTTTGGTCCTGCTATCGTACAAGATGATACTACGTATGAAACTACCATACCTAAAGACGACCCAAACTGGAATATATTTCGAATACGTAAACAGGATGGGAAAAATATATTGACTATGAAATTCAAAGCCTCCTCTAGGTCTCGCGATAACCACGAACGAGAGACTATTATCGATCAACCAGAGGAGGTTGTAGTTATGTTGGAACGTGTCGGTTATAAGTTTGGTGTAAGAATAAAAAAATTACGACAATTCGCAAAATATAACGACCTTGAATTATGTATTGATGAGGTTGAGGGGCTAGGTTCATTTATAGAAATCGAAAAACTTGCAGACGATGAAGCGGATGTTGACGAAGTTCAGAAAAATCTTTGGACAGTACTTGAAAAACTGGGTGTAAGCTCAGAAGACCGAATACATAAAGGCTATGACACGCTCATGCATGAGTATCTGAATTCTGAAAAATAGTTGCAACAAGAAGTACGATGGCCTCCATGAAAGAAGTCGAGTTTTATACTTGGCTTTTTTCATGGTTTGGTTCTGCAGGCTCGAACACGAGGCACTCGTAGGGTGTTGAGGTGAAATATGCCAGTGGTATATTGCAAGTAAACCTTCCAATGAAAACTTGTTTTCAATAGTGAAGTTTCGGACCTGTCGAAGGTAGGTCGAGCCCCTCCTGGCCCTCCATTTGAAATAGAGGTACCAGAATTAATCTTTTGGTACTTTTTTATGTTTATATACTTTGTTTGTGAGTAATCTAAGCTATTCTTACCCTGGGTTGAATTAAGGAGCATAATTTACAAATATTATATTAGTAGGTTGTGCTAATATTTATTTAATAATATAAAGGAAAAAAACAAATGACAAAAAAAGTAAAGTCAAAACAAACTTCAAAAGTTGTAGAGGCCTTGGATGCAGTGGCGTTATTGCTGGCATTCTGGTTTGTATATTCTGTAATTAATAATACAAATGATCTTATTGAACAGGGCATAAAAAACGCTCCAGCTTCTTATTGTGTAATTTTGGCGTCATTACTAATCGGTTTTAGGTATTTTCAAGAGAAAAAGCTTAATACCATGAATACGGTAACATTAACTATATTGGCTACCAGTATTTCTATCTGGTTTTTTGGTTTATCGACTTGGTAGGCTACTGAATATAAACTTTATCAAAATTAGTAAATTAGAAACATGGCAAGATTGACTACAATAAAGTAGTCTGATAAAAGCGCTATATTTTGAACGTATTGTGATGATTCTCAAACAGATGCTGTAGGTCCACTGGGTCATAAAATATCTACTGATATTAATCCTGTAAAGGTGGAAGGGTAGAATGGTCTGGATGAAAAAAAGATCTTTTCATTTTCTAGTGACATTAGTATGTTAAACTTAAGCTTAAGAGTTGTAGGTATATGAAGAAATTTATAAAAAATAAGGAGAAAAAAACCAAAGATAAGACTGAGGGTTTTATTAAGTTTGTCAAGCATAATTACCTCGTAGCTTTTCTGGTGTTTTTTGGCTTTATTGGGATATTGACATTGCTTGTTACTAGGGCTGCAACATCAGTGACGTCTTTTGAGCCAGAAAAATCAGCACCCAGCCAGATGGTAATTGATAACGTTAGCGCATCTGGCGGGAAGGCCATTAAATTTGGATCTATCACCGGACCAGGCCCGTCTTGGTGGAAACCATCGGCGAACACTCGCTGGCAGTGGGTATTAGAAGGTCAAGTGCCAACAACCCAAGCAGACTTAAATCGTTTTGAAATGTGGGATATTGACCTTACTGACGCGATACCAAGTGCTATGACTCAGGAGATAGTTTATCCTGGTGGCGAAAAGTGTCAAACCCCCGATGGTAAATGTGTGGTTAACTGGCCTAAGGGTGCAAATGCAGCGGCATTTACTGCACTAAAGGCAGCCGGCAAAAAGGTAGTATGTTATATGGATACGGGTGCTTTTGAGGATTATGAGCCAGACGCTAAATTTTTCCCTGGTAAATGGGGTGGGACTCCAAGTAATCAGGCCGGTGGAACGCGTGGAAATTTGGCATATGTCGGCCCGGCTGCTTGGTCGAATATAGACGTGCTAGGGTCGGATTCGCAGGATTCAGCAGGTGGAACATTTAATGGAGAGTACTGGCTCGACCTGACAGAGTCATCGTGGAAATATTATGCGCCTATTATCTGGGCTCGTTTTGAAGTGGCAAAAAAGATTGGTTGTGATGGAATAGAAGGTGATCAGAATAATACTTACGGTAACGACAAATTTTTTGGAGCATCAGAAGCAAAGTCGCTTCGTTGGTACCGGGAAGTGTATTATCAGACACATCTGCGTGGTATGACGGCAATATCCAAAAATGGTGTTGAGCTTACAAGTCAACAAGTAACAAATCCAACAAATATCCCTTATTGTACACCTGGAATGTGTATACCTGATGGTATTCTCAATGAAGAGTGTCATCAGTATGGTGAGTGTGCGGATCTAAATCCAGCTACATCGAAGGGCCTATGGGTTGGCCAGGTAGAATATCGTGGAAATAGCACGGCTGTCTGCCCTGATGCAAAAGCTAAGGGTAGGATGGCTATGAAAAAACCCGAAAATTATTCAGTGACCCAGAATATTCTCTGGGCTTGCTGGGAGACCTGACTCCAGACTTTCGGTATGACAAGAGTCAAATGGTAGTCTTCACCTCTTTAGCTTTATGAAAAATATCCAAAGCAATGTTATAATAAGTAAACAATGAAATTATTAAATGGTCTAGAGTTGGCTGGTTTTATTAAGGAACGGCAGGCTAAATTTGTTCGAAACTTGCGACAAGAGCATGGTATCGTACCTAAATTAGCAATTATCCGCACCAATCCAGATCCAGTAGTCGATAGCTATATGAGGCTCAAGCAGAGCTACGGAGATGATATTGCTATTGATGTTGAGATACATACGATTGATCAGTCCGAAGCGATATCTGTAATTAATAAACTTAATGTGGATGATACTGTTCATGGGATTATTGTCCAGATACCACTACCAGATCGTATGCAGACAGATGAAGTGTTATCTGCGGTAAGTGTTGACAAAGATGTTGACGGGCTTGCACCAGGTAGTAAGTTTGATCCAGCAACACCGGTAGCTATCTTATGGCTTTTGGCTGGCTATAATATAGAACTAAAGGGTCGGGAAGTTTTGATTGTTGGGCAGGGAAGGCTGGTCGGTAGACCACTAAAACATATCTTGGATAATGCCGGCGTTAATCCTAAAACAGCTGATAGAAAAACTGCAAATTTGTCGCAATTAGTCAAGAAGGCGGATATCTTGATATGTGCTACAGGGACTCCTGGGATAATTAAGTCAGATATGATTAAGCCGGGAGCAGTGATAGTTGATGCTGGAGTAGCTACTGACAAAAATGGCTTAGTAGGAGATGTAGATCCAAGTATTAGGCAATTGTCAGACATTACGATAACACCAGAAAAAGGTGGCGTAGGGCCACTGACGGTTTGTGCATTGTTTGATAATGTTATTAGATCGGCAAGATTGAGAGTGGAGACAAATGATATCACCAACTGAACAATCAAATATTATCCGTCGTATTAACGACTTGAATGGTTTTGAATTTGGCGAATTTACATCGGCCTCACTGATTGATGGTAATCTAAAGATTAATCTAGCGGAAGTGATGGACGATGACGTCTGTTTGCGACTCAAGCTTGCGACTTATATTGTCAGTGAGCTTGAAAAGTATAGAATAAATACCGTAGTGTCTACTGGCGGTGCAATAAATTTAGCTAAAGACGTAGCGGCTCTCGCAGATTTTGATTTTATCGCTATCAATTCTATGCGTAACCAGCGAGGCGTAAAAAGCTTTTCTATTGACGAAGGCTCACGGGTGCATGCAAACAAATACCGGTCAAAGCTGGCTTATATCGAAGATGTATCTAGCACATGGGGTACGGTAAAACGTTCTCTAGCTGATGTTGATATCAAAGAGCCGGAAGTTGCAGTTAGTGCTTGGCGTAGGGGTCGACCAGCTCCACTAGATATATCTGCTGGTAAAATAGCTCTACTCAGTGCTCTGAATAATTACAGGCCACCGTATGAAGAGCGATTGTCTTTTCCTGTTAGGGGCGTAATCGAGCGACCAATTCCATTGCATATTGATAGTAAGACAAACCTAGAATATTGGCTACCAGAGGTACGGGATGAAGATCGGGGTTTTTGATTCTGGTGTTGGTGGACTTTCGATGGCAAATGCCATAAAAAAAGCTTTTCCGCAGTACGAAGTAATAGCTAGAGAAGACAGAGAAAATTTGCCATATGGGACCAAAACTCCTGAACAGTTAGTTAACTTAGTTACACCCATCTTGGAACAAATGGTAGAATATGGTTGTGATGTAATAGTCATCGCTTGCAATACCGTTACTACTAATATCATCGGAAGGCTCAGAGAGGCAGTCAGTGTTCCGTTAGTCGGTCTTGAGCCCATGGTTAAACCAGCTGCGAATATCACTAAGTCTAAGTCCATAGCTGTATTTGCTACACCTGCCACGCTCGCTAGCGAAAGATACAAATATTTAAAACAGAATTATTGCAAAAATATCGCAATTTTTGAACCAGATTGTAGCGATTGGGCTAGTATGATAGAAGGAGACAGACTACAAATAAACAAAATCACAAAAAATGTATCTGATGCGTTGCAGAAGCAGGCTGATGTTATTGTACTGGGTTGTACACACTATCATTGGATAGAAGAGTTGATTAGTAATATAGCGGGCAAAAAAGCCAGAGTACTTCAGCCAGAACAAGCGGTTGTTTCTAGGTTGAGGTCAGTGATTGAACAGCTTGATTAAACAAATCACCTCTATCTTTGTAATCTTTGAACATATCAAAGCTAGCACATCCTGTAGATAGTAGTACTATATCGCCACCATTACTTAGGCTTTGAGCTTTTGCTACAATTGACTCCATTGTATCAACCCCATCTAGTGAAATATTATTAAAGCCTCGTTTTTGCAATAAATTTGCAATATTTGGACCAGTCTCGCCAATAGCCAGAACATGCTTAACGTTATTATTTATCACTTCATCGGCTAGTTTATCAAATTCTACACCTTTGTATGATCCGCCCAAGATAACGATTTTTGGGGCTGCAAAGGCTCTGATAGCAGCAATTGCAGTTTCGGGGGTGGTAGAGAACGAATCATTGTAATATTTGACATTATTTACTTCCCTTACGAACTCAAGTCTATAAGGTAGGCCACTAAAACTTGAAACAACAGATCGAATAGCTTGCTTATTGCTAACAATTGGCCAGGTAACCGCAATAGCAGCACAGATATTTTCTAGATTGTGCCTACCTAGTAACTTAACTTCTGATGCCTGACATATTACCTGATTTTCAAAGACGATATCGTCTCCTCGGATAAAAACTGTTGATTTTTGCTCTCTAACACCATAACTTAGCTTATTGTTTGCCTGAGAAACAGATACAATTTTGTGACTGAACTCATTATCAATATTATATACTGCGGTATCGTCAGGTTGCTGGCCCAAGAAAAGATTGGATTTAGCCTGGATATAGTCATCAAAGTCACCGTGCCAATTGAGGTGCTCGGGTACAACCATCAGGCAGGTGGCAATTTTTGGGCTATATTTTAGATCATATAACTGAAAACTAGAGAGCTCCATTACAACATAATCGACTGAGTTGGCCTGCTCAACCATACTGAGAGCAGGTATACCAATATTGCCGACGAGTATAGATTTCTTACCACTTGCCTGCAGAATTTTGTGTACCAGCGTGCTGGTTGTACCTTTACCTTTTGTACCTGTTATTCCAATAATTGGAGTTGTACAATTTTCAAAAAAGATATTGATGGCGCTTGTGAGTTTGTCTTTGATCTGTGGATTTTTGTCTAGTATCTCTTGTGGATGCATACCACTTGTTCTAACGATCAAATCATACCTGTCTAGATTATCGAGATAATCTGGTCCTAAGACAGTATTTGTGTGATTAGGTATGTCTAACTCTTGGTTGATGTCATGTATGGTAATATTATTGCCTTTTGCACTAAGATACTCAAGAGTCGCTTGATTTTCTATCCCAAATCCAACAAGGGCAATATCCATAACTTATATTGATAATTGTTTCTTGACTAGTTCGGCTACTTGGCGTGGGG
>JAKQIK010000026.1 GCA_029557395.1 bacterium | reverse complement strand
TTCTAGGCTCTAGTTCAGGAATAGATACATCAGGATGATTGATACATGCATACTTCAGCGAATATTGATGATCATCGTTGGTGTCGGCACTGTGTATTATTAATCTTCCATCCGCAACCTCTATAGCCTGCTCCACACTCTGAGCTAATCTAGAGCGACTTTCCTCATTATTAACAAGCCTATCAACAATAACCTCAATCGTATGCTTGTGATTTTTATCAAGTTCAGGAAACTCATCTAATGCATATATAACACCATCAACTCTTGCTCTTGCAAAACCAGAACGCATGTACTGTTCTGGAATGTGTTCAAACGCACCTTTTTTGTCCACGACTACTGGCGCCAAGACAATGAGTCTTGCATCTATATTTGTACCTGCTACTTGTTCAATAATATCTTGGGTGGTTTGTTTTGTAACTGCTTCGTTACAAATTGGGCAATGAGGTACACCAATCCGAGCGTATAAAAGTCTTAGATAATCGTAAATCTCTGTAACTGTTGCTACCGTGCTCCTAGGATTACGACTAGTCGATTTTTGGTCGATTGATATTGCTGGGCTTAGGCCTTCAATTTGATCAACATCTGGCTTTTCCATCACACCCAAGAATTGGCGCGCATAAGAACTCAAAGATTCGACATAACGTCTCTGCCCCTCAGCATAAATAGTGTCAAACGCCAAAGATGATTTTCCTGAACCAGATAGACCGGTAATCACAACTAGTTTCTCGCGCGGGATAGTTAGGTCAATATCCTTTAGATTGTGCTCGCGAGCACCCTTTACTACTATAAAATCAGCCAATATCCACGCTCCTTAATCGGCTTGATTATACACGAAAAATCAGTTTAATTCTATACTCTGATGTATATTGGTTCTGGTGTATGTCCTACCTCGTATTTTGGGTATATGACAGGATCGCTAAAAGCAAGCTCAGGCGTCTGCATATCTTCCTCTATGAACCAGCTGATTTCACTTGATATGTCTCTAAATTCAGATCTTTGTATTTTTCCCCGGTACTTAGTCGCAAAGGTAGCATGAGGAGTTCGGGTAATACCGTCCATAACTAGCCGTTTATTATGAGCAAAGGCTGTTGCTATACCGCCAACCGCTAATCTGTTTTCATCTACAATCATACCAAGAGGTAGTTTATTTCCATCAAAGTCTTCTCGTGCATAGCGTGCGTTATAACCCTTCCAACCTCGTGGTATAAAACCAAGCTTGTTCTCTCTGCCACCAAAAACATCGACTATGCCAATGGGTACATTAATTGAGCTCGGCGTTCCCTTGAGGTTACTCTCTAGGCTGTCTGCGATATCATGCGCCAGACTCTCTACTTTCGTAGGCTCTGGGCGCTCACCAGCTTCGCGTAATCTCTCGACCATTTTTGCTTGTTCAACTACCGTCATAGATATACTGGATGGTTCGTGTACTCTGTAGGTACTTCCAAGTATTGATCTAATTCCTTTCAAAAATGATACCAATTGTTCGTCTTGTTCAGCTCGCCTCCTAATTGCAAAGCTCGGTACAAAATAACTTTCTACCCTAGGATCTGTGTTACGTCTCAGCGAATCACGACTATAACCACCCTGGTTATATTTACCACGCTTACTCATATCGTCCCCCTTTTTTTGTTAGGCTTATGTAACCATATGTAGCACTGATATACAAACAAAATATGTCGTAGAATAACTCCAGCATAGCCTAAGTTATCCTCTGATATAATACAAACCAATGAACTGGCTCAAACGATTCGGCAAAATATTTGTTTTCGACTTTTTAGCCGTGCTTTGTTTTATTGGTGTTATATTATTTGGCTGGTTACCAGGTCCGGGCGGTATTCCGCTGTTCTTATTAGGACTAAGCTTGCTAGCAGTCAATCATGATTGGGCAGAGCGCTGGCTATCGACAGCCAAATTAAAAGGGGTCAGTATCAAAAAATGGCTCTTCCCAAATATCGAATGGATTAAACGTGCCTATGATATTGTTGCAACTACTGCCATGATAACGGCAAGTTTATTGCTGTATAAGTTTGATAGTAGGCTCATCGAAGGATTTGCAATATTAGTTATTTTCTTTAGCCTATTTATATTTCTAGTCAATCGAAATAGGTTTGATAGTTTTTCAAAGCTACTTAAAAAAATATATAGGCGCACAACAAAATTCCTCAAGCATAAGCTTTAATAAAATATTATTGACAACTAGTCTATAGAGTCGTATAATCCAGCTTAAAGAGAGGTGGCAATTATGCTAAATTTTATTATTTTAGGTTACGTTCCTGGAACTACATTCCAAATAACATTCAATAACTTTGTCCTTGCAGTTGCTACTATGGCAGTAGTCTACTCTACGTTTTGGTACTATAACTACGCCCAAATTAGGCGCAGAGCTCGCAAAATAATCGCCATACAACTCATTACCCTATAGCAACGCAACTAGGCTAAGTACTCTCATCTGGCATTATCGAATCAGCATAAAGTTTTAATTCTTCTAAAAGATAGGAGTCGTTGGCAGACAAATCTTTTCGCTCAGAGAGTTCCTGAAGTCGCTTATAAAATTTATTTGCCCGACTAGATTCACCACCCGATAAAAGATATTGATAGCGATGCTTTTCCCAGGCAGAAATCTGATCGGTATCTAGTCTACTCTTGAAATTTCTAGCCTTATAGAGTGGCAAAAGTTCAGTTAGTCGTTTGTCCTCGAACTCTATATCAAGAGAGGCAATTTCATCAGCTTCGGCTGCTCGTACAACCGACATCGCAGTTCTGTCCCGATCATTAAAAAAGCCATCATAAAGTTGTGCGTCGACTTCGGTACTACTTGCTAGAAGTTCGGTTTGTTGTTTTTTATCCAGTATCTTTAAGGCCGTACGCAAATTATTTACAAAGTTTGGATACCCTAACAGTTTTTCATAATTTGTATTAATAGTTTCAATATCAAGCTTGATATTATCACGAGCCACTGTATCACTAATCACAACCGATAGCGGTGCCACTGCTGGACAGCGGTTAAACTGTAAAGTTTTTACCGGGAACCTCATCGTCTCATCCTCTGGATAAGTTCGCCAAGCTAGAGCAAGTTCCGGAGGCATCATATGAACAAAATCTTCGGGATTACGCCTTAGATCATAGACTAACACTCCTTGCTTTCCTGGATGCGCCCCAAGGCTAACTGCTACAGTAGTCTTTTGATAACTATTGGGATATTTGCCACTTGAATAAACAAAAGGCTTACCTGCTTCAACCAAATCCTTGACCGCCTGTTTATCCCGGGTATTCAAAAGATAATCAAACAATCGAGGTTGTTTATTTTTGAGCAATCTGGCTACCGCTATAGTGGCGTAAACATCGCTGAGAGCGTCATGGGCGTTTTGATGATCTAGGCCATTTACAGAAGTTAATAACTCAAGCTTGTTACTTGGCTTCCCATCGGGTGCAAATGGCCATTCAATACCCTCGGGCCTCAGCGCTCTGGTCATACGGATTACATCAAGGAGATCCCACCTAGACCTATGGTCACGCCATGACCATTCATAGGCATCAAAAAAATTCCTATAATGCGCAAACCGCATAAACTCATCATCAAATCGAACATTATTATACCCAACAAAAATAGTTTCTGGTTGAGCTATGCTATTTTCAAAATATTTCAAAAACTCAGCCTCAGTAATACCATCTACGTTAGTAGCCTGAGGCGTAATACCAGTCACGAGGACTGCATCGGGCTCTGGCAAAATATCTTCTGTTAGTTTAATCATCAAATTATCAGGTTCAGATAATGGCCTGAGCTCCATATCGGTCCTCTGCCCAGCAAATTGCATAATCCTAGCACTCCGAGGATTAATTCCGCTAGTTTCAAGATCATAAAAATAAAAACTTGCACTCATAACGTATTATTAGTGTAGCATTATTTTATCTACTAAAAATATCTATGGTTCGTAAAATAGATTACTTAGTATTCGATGCTAGCCACTGTACCAATTTCTATCTGTTGGCCTTTTTCGATACCTTGTTTCTCGAGCTCGCGCATTATACCCATTTTTCGCATAATATCCTTGAGACGTCGCACGCCTTCTTCACTTTCATAATCTGTACGAATCGCAAATCTTTCAATTTTTTTTCCTCTGACTAGCCAGTCCTCATCGCGTTTGACAACCTTCCAAGCTTGTTCGTCCTGCCTAAGAGTATAGATTGGTAAGCCATTATCTGGATTTTCTGCCTTTTCTGCACTTTCTTTGATTCGAGCAGTTGCTACCTGAGATTTAACCTCGTATAGCAGCTCCTTTAGGCCTTGACGACTCTGCGATGATATCGCCATAAGAGGCACTTCGGTAGGTGCCAATGGCTGAAGTGATGTGAGTATAGAACTGATTATCTCCTCATCTAGACCTTCGATCTTGGTTAGAACTACAATCTGTGGCCGTTTACTGAGATCAGTCTTGTAGCTTGCAAGCTCTGATTGAATCGTCTTATAAGCCCCAACTGGGTCATTCTGATAAGCATCGATAAGATGTACCAACACTTTTGTGCGTTCAACATGACGCAAAAATTCATCACCCAAACCCTTACCATCACTAGCACCCTCAATAAGTCCCGGGATATCAGCAAATAATAATGATGTATCTTTATCGATATCAACTACGCCTAGGTTTGGTTTTATAGTTGTGAATGGATAATTTGCAATCTCTGGTCTAGCATTACTAATAACGCTAATTAGGGTTGACTTACCAGCATTGGGCAAGCCCACCAGGCCAACATCCGCAATCATCTTCAGCTCAAGCGTAACCGCAAATTCATCGCCGGGCTCACCTTTCTCGGCAATTTTTGGAGCTTGCCTAACAGAACTCACAAAATGAGCATTACCAAATCCACCCTTGCCACCGTAAGCAATGATAGCCTCCTGACCATCTTCCTTGAGGTCGGCCAGCTCACCACCTTTTTCATCAGTTACAACAGTACCAACAGGCACTTGAATAACCATATCTTTGCCACTTTTACCGTGCTTTTTTTGCTTAGAGCCATTGCCACCGTCTTCAGCCTGCAATGTCTTCTGAAATCTGAAATTAGCCAGTGTATTTTGATTGCGACTAGCCTTCATAATAATATCGCCACCGTCTCCACCGTCTCCACCATCGGGACCACCACGGTCAACATATATCTCATGACGAAAACTAACAACACCATTGCCACCATTACCAGCCGACAAATTTACTCTTACTTTATCAACAAACATCTATATATTATAACACTTTTACTAGAATCATCCTAATGTATGTAGGTATACCTAGATGCTTCAGCTGGGCTAAGTGTTCTAGTTGTTACCTCAAATCGACGACGACGATTCATCTCTGACATAAAAACCGTCCCGTCAGGATCGACACGCTCTACAAAACCAACATGACCTGGATTACTTAAATCTGTCACGACAGCATCTCCAGCTGCTGGAATGTTATTGACGATAAACCCAGCCCTAGGAGCACTTCTGGCCCATGGCCCAGCGTTACCCAAGTTAGCTGGCAACGGTCGACCAATAGCAATACGCTTGTTGGCAACGTACCACGTACAATAACCAGGGACATAACCGTTATAGCCATAAATAGCAGAATCGCCAAAGGCAAAACCTGCATAGTAAGGGGTTGTCCTAGAGACTGCTGGAGCCGCCTTAATGACACCACCCGGGATTAAAATTCTTTCACCTTCAACAAGCCCCGTAATCTCTGCGTCATTAAACCTTATAATAGCTTCTTTGCTGACATTGTATTTTGAAGCTAGGCTCTCAGCATTATCACCAGCTTTCACACTATAGACAATGCCGTTAACTGGTGGAATAACCAAAGATTTACCCGCTACCAACTTGGCGTTATTTAAATTATTCGACCACTTGATACTATCAGAGGTGACACCAAATTTAGTAGCTAGATTTTCAATAGTATCTCCTTCTACAGTCACATACTCGGTAATATCCGATTTTGTCTTTATGTCTGCACTTAGAATCTGGGGTTTTATTACAGTATCATAAGTATTAACAGAACTGCTGTTAATTTCAGCGGTGACTGAATCTGTATCATTAATCACCATGCCAGCTTCTGGCAATCTGGTAGCCAAAGCAATATTAACAGCAACATCACTTGCAGATAGCGCGTCTAACGGATTAGAGATCTTTGATTCTTCGGCAGTACTAAAGGCACTAATATTAGAAGTATTACCATCAGAACTAGTTAATACCAATGCAGATACAGCTACTACCAAAGTAAGATTGCCAAATAATAGTCCAAATCTAACAATTCTTTTATGATTACGTTTATTACGTATATCATAACGATTGAATATATTCTTATTCGATACCACAGGCTTAGAATTTTGTTTATCGGTCGTTTTGCCTGCACGTAAAGGTAAGCTACGAATAGTCATACTCCTTATTTAAAAACAGCTAGTAGTTTCACTTAGTTTATACAAAAAATGAATAATATTTCTATATATTCACCTCTGGTTGATCAAAAATAATCTATTTCACACTAGCTTGCAAACATAATTATTTTGTTTAAATACATAAAATAATCAGTTTTGCAGGTAATATATTATCAAAAATAGCCTAGCTAGTCAAAAATCAGAACACTAGGCCTTCAGACCATATTCTTTGAGCTTGTTCTTGGCTTTGTCAGTATCACCACGCTGTAACTTCAGTAGATTTGCATAAATACCGTTAGTAACAGCTAGCTCGGCAGGGCTACCTATCTCATCAACTCTACCATTACTTAAAGTTATTATCTGATCAACATGCTGAATCGTACTGAGTCTGTGTGCAATAATTAACGTCGTGCGACCCTTCATCAGGCGTTCCAGTGCTTCTTGTACCATCTGCTCGCTTTTATTATCGAGACTACTGGTTGCCTCATCTAGCACCAAGATTGGTGCGTCCTTGAGTAAGGCTCTAGCTATTGCTATACGTTGCTTTTGGCCACCGCTAAGCCTCAAGCCACGCTCACCTATTTCGGTGTCATAAGATTTCTCGAACTTAGTAATAAAGTCATGGGCATTGGCGGCCTTAGAAGCTTTGATGATATCCTTTTCTGATACATTTTTATTTGAATAGGCAATATTTTCTCTGATCGTACCACTGAACAAAGCCGGATCTTGAAAAACTACACCGATATTACTGCGCAGACTAGCTTGAGTGCATAGACTAATATCCTGGCCATCTATTAATATCCTACCCTCGTTTGGTTCATATAAACGCATAAGTAGGTTGGTTAAGGTAGTTTTGCCTTCACCACTCTCACCAACAAGAGCTACTTTAGTATCAGACGCAATCTCAAAACTAATATCTTTTATTACTTTTTGTTTACCGTAAGCGAACGAAACTTTGTCAAACTTAATCTTGCCGGTCTTGACCTTGATTGGCGTAGCATTTGCCAAATCATCTATCTCAGGAGATACCGACATAACCTCAAAATAATCCTTGCTGTCTGCTACTGCTCGTTGGGTATTTTCAACCAAAAAACTAATTGTAAAGATTGGTATCCTAATTTGCATCGCATACAGGATAAGTGCCACCGCCTGACCGGGCGTAAACATTCCTTTTGTTGCCTGCACAAAAATCAACATATAAACTGCAAAAAATATCAGATTCAAGACAATTCGTCTCTGAATATCTCGTTTATGCCAAAGCTTTGACTGAGGTTTATTAACCCGCACCACACCTTTATACTGCCCGTCAAAGAATTTTAGTTCACGCTTTTCTTGAATAAAACTCTTTACAACCTTGATCTGATTAATGCTCTCAGCAAATCTACCGGTAGCTATATCACGATAGTTATTCTTTTGATGCTGATATTCCATCCATTTTCCGCTAGTTTTTACGGTCATCCAGATATAAATTGGATAAAGCAAAAATAATAATAGTGCTATTGGCCAGCTATAAAAAGCAATAATAACCAGTGCAAAAACTGTGCTAAAGATGAACTGTAAAAAGTTATTGCTCATCATATGCATAAAGCTTGCTATCTGTTCAATCGATCGATTCAGTCTGTTAATAATTTTGCCAGAAAGCTCTCTGTCAAAGTAGCTCTGAGACAAAGATAAGATATGTTCATAATAACGCTTACTAAGTAGACGCTGAAGCTTCTCA
>JAKQIK010000024.1 GCA_029557395.1 bacterium | reverse complement strand
GGCGATGTTATATTAACACGAGCAACTAATTTGTATGATGGCATGGTGGCTAGTGATAGGCCAGAGCATGCTGTTGTTAATGCCAGAGTTTTGCCTCGTGTGTCGTTTATGCTCAGGGCCAACTCCAAACCTACTGATGAGGGTTATGGCTTTACGTATTACAATTGGCCTTAGCATTAGGCTGAATAGCTACTGATTAATCTTTTGTGTGAGGGGATTAAATCTTGGTGGAGGCGAAGATACTTGGTGCCCGCGTCAATAGCTATAGCTCCAAGTACAAGATTTGGGCCGGGCTCATTACGGTCTTCGCCAATAAATTTCTTTTTTGAATATCCTATCATAACAGTTCTCTCTGGAAGCAGTTTGGCGATGCCTAATAAATCCCTGTATATTTTTAGGCTTTTACCAAAACCAATACCTGGGTCGAGTATAATACCACGCTTATCAACGCCTGTATTAGCTAATTCAGAAGCTTTTGATAGTAGTTCCTCGCGGACTTGTGCTGGTGTTATTGATAGCTTACCTCTGGACTGGTGAGCTTCTTGAATATCGACACCAAAATACTTCGGGATATGGCTTATTATGCACCGGGCATTATTATCAGCTGCTATTTCAATCATTTCAGGGTTATGAAAAGCTGTGACATCATTGATAATAACTTTTCCAATATCAAAGATTCTTCTGAAGGTATTTGGATGGTAAGAATCAACAGAAATTTTCCCTGGATATAACTCTAGTAGAGCGGGCAAGACCGGTTCTAACCTACGCCACTCTTCGTCGTCGCTGATTGGTGTAGCATTTGGTCTGGTTGATTCGGCACCTACATCAATATAGGATGCACCTTGCTCGAACATTGTAGCCACATTATCTAGGGCTACTTGTGGACTTGAAATGTTGCCACCATCACTAAAACTATCCGGTGTTAAGTTTAGAATTCCAAATATCTCAGTTTCTACAGTCATGATCTCAACCTCTCATTTTGTTCACCGACATAGCTACATAGTGGATGATAATACGATGCTATGCAAGCATGAGCACAATCATAGAATATTTAGATAGGAGAGTCTTTGAGTTTGAGTAAAAACCCTATGTAGCTAGCAATGAGATGAACTGCAAATCCTACGGCAAATAATGATAAATACTGTATCCATTCGAATCTTATGACAGGTAGTGTGCATAATATTGCGCCAATAATGTAATCAATCTGATCAAAAGGGAACCAGCTCCTGCCGGGTGCTATATCAAACTGTCTTTTAAAGAAGCTTTCAATTGCATCACCTGCAAGAGCTCCAAAACCAAGTGCAAAACCAAGAATCAGCGTGGGTAGTGCAAGAAATGATTGCCCAGCCAAGACTATATCGGTATTGAGTATTTTTAAGATTAATTTTTGGAGTATGATAGTAACTGTCGCAACTACAATGCCGAAGATTAATCCACGCCAAGTTTTGTTCTTGCCAAAAATCGGTTTTCCTTGGAATGTTTTACCAAAATCTAAAGGCGTTTTCCAATCTTTAAAAATTGGGATTTTTTTTGCAAAAACAGGAGCAGCATTGGCAAAGCCAGCGCCTAAGAATAACCAAATAACTGCAAGAATATCCATTATTATCATGATAATGCTTTTTTTATTCTATTATATTTTGGATATAAAATCGCCCTCATACCTGGTTTTTTGTATGCATAATCGGCCTGACTCAGTAAACTAACCAAGTTTGTACGAGACGGTCTTTTCTCAATTATCGAATATGAAATACCCCAGCCGTTTATTCCATGACTGTCACTACTTACGGCGTGTGAGATTTTGTGTTTATTTGCAAAACGGATAGCCTGTTTAGATTTTTTAGTGGACAAGGCTCTACCATTGATGGTTTCGATAATATCTAGATTTTCAACATGTAGTTTTAGATTTTCAATAGCGATACCACTTCTTATTGCCTCAAAAGGGTGAGGAACGTAAACCAGCCCGTTTTGTTGTTTGATTTGCTGAATTGTTTCGTTTAGGCCTTGAAAAGGTAGGATTTTTTTGGTTAGAAATAGGCCAATTATTTCACCATCTTGGGTCATAATTTCTTCACCGACGATTATCTTGTCGCCGAGTTTTTTGTGAGCATCTAGGGCAAAATCAATACGATTATGATCTGTTATGGCTATGTAATCTAGCTTTTTTCCTAGCACTGATTTGTATTGATCGAGAGTAATACCCCCGTCTGGTGAGGCGATAGAGTGCGTATGTAGATCTATCCTAATCATTGAGATATTTACTAATTACAAATAACCTTTTGATTGCTGTATAGGATGCTAGAATCCCAATAAGACCAACTACTATGACCAGCCGGTCTAATACTAGCCCCAGTACAAGTAGCGCTATTCTGACCTCAAAGGTGGCGAGGCCGTCGCCAAACATTCGATTTAGTTTGGTGTGATTGGGCTTTTTGTGGCTTGTAGCAACGGCCGACTCTCCTTTGGCCTTGATGTAGCTAACGCAGAGAGATGCCCCGCAGGCAATCACTGCCAAAAATGTCCACTTGGCATCGCTCGTACTACTAATGTAGTAAGCCACTCCAGTATAGAGCAAGACTTCTTTCATCCGATCGGTAGAAGCATCTAGCAACATACCCGCTGGACTAGCTTTGTTCTGTAATCTGGCCAGCTCTCCATCCAATGTATCGAACAAGCCAAATACTATTAGTAGTACAGAAGCTTCAGCCAGATATCCGTAAGCTATTAGAAGTGCAATCGGGATATGCGCAAGCAGGCCTACGTAGGTGATAGTATCAGGGCTAATATTGCCTTTGGTAACGGTATTGAGATTTTTGGCAATTTTCCGCATTATTTTTCGTACAAATTTGCGAATGATATCTATTATCTGCATTATTAATTATTATAACATCTGTTAGCTTACAAGATGGATATAGACTGACCCACATGCACTTTTTACGTCCGGATAGGGTGAGCAAGCGCCATAGGCAAGCCAACGGCTCCCTATAAAGCGCCCTGGAGGACAAAAAGTGCATGTGGGTCAGTGGATATAGAGATAGCAGAAAATAATTCAGGTCTTTACTTTTTTGTAATTTTGTGATATTATGTAGGTATAAATTAGGAGTTTCGTAAGTGATAAAAGCATTGTTGGGATTTGTAGCTTTCATATTTTTGATACTATTTATTGTAATTATGATTGCCAGGGGTGGCAAAAGTGGTGACAATGTAGTTAGAAAAGACATACCTCAGCTAAATACAGCCGCTAGTTCAGATGCGAACTTTCAGTTTACGCAAGATGGGCCAATTGTTGCCGAAGAAGATCATTTTAGTATTCAAATCTCTGTAAATAAATCTAATCGTACAGTCAGAGTTATCAGAGGATACCAGGGTCAAGTTGTTGCTAGTAGTTCGTTTGGTAATAACGAAGCGGCTTTTGCAGATTTTTTGAGTGCACTTGATAGGGCAGGTTATACAAATGTGAACAGAAGTCGCTATCAGAGTGAAGCAGGGCTTTGCCCGTTAAATAACCGGTTTGTTTTTCAGTCTGATCAGTTTGAAAAAGATTTTAGAACCTGGACAACATCTTGTCGTGAAAACGGAACTTTTGGGGGTAATTTTAGCACCATTAGCTCTTTGTTCAGAGATCAAATACCAAATTATAACCAGTTTATATCTAGCACACGGCAAACAACCGGCCTCAGTTTGTAAAGCTAGATGTAAGAGACTCATAATATGAGTAATCCAGAGTTGTTATTTGTCGTTCCAGCCGAACTAGTTGCAAGGACTGAGAATACGTATTGGATACGCGCAATGGGTTTTCTGGGATAGGCTTACAAGGAAAATATTGCCATACACAAGACTATGACAACACTCGGCTACGAGAATCTCGTATAAGGAGCGATATGAAATAATTCATTTATCAAGCTGGTTATTAGGTTATCGCTTGACAAACAAGCTTAAGTGTGATAAGATGGATTTATAAATCAAAAACAAAAAGAATGAGAATAAAAAATGTCAGAGCTCGGTCCCTCATCGTTCGATAGGCCTCACTCAATGGATAGTCCTGGACGCAACGCAGATACACCGTTTGGCAATCAAGAGTTGTACGGTGGGACAGACCATTTAGGTCGCAAATTTGAGCCAAGTCCACCTAAGGGTTGGTATGACGAGGGCAACATTAGCTACGATGATTTACCGGATTATGGCACCGAGTATCCTGATGATGTTGATTACCCTGATGTTGACGTAGAGCGTCCAGAGTCTACTACTCCAGAAGTACAACGTTCTATAAACCAGATCGAAGCAACAGAAGCCGTTATAGCCAATCATACTGGAGAGACGGGACAAGAGTTAGCTGATAGCACGGCTGAATTTCTCGCTAGTCACGCAGAAGATTCTGTCAAAATCGATGCATCAAATAGAGAGGATGTTGTCGAAACTGCTCTGATTGAAGGTGCATTAGAAGTCTCCAAACAAAGACCAGAGGCAACCGAGAATCCCATAGTCAAGCTTGAAAAAGATGGCTACGATGAGCAAGTTGTAGATGGTATAAAGAAGTTGCACGAAGAAGGTGCGACATTACCTAATGGCGAATCTGCAGCTGAAGTAGTCGCAAGGGTAGTAGATGATTACGATAATGAAAAACGAGCTGTTAGTAATACCGAGATATCTGAAGAGCTTGATACAGCTATCCAATACTATGTAAATGGTGCTTCTAAAGAATATGTAGAGGAGCACACTGGAGTTGATCCGTCGGCTTTAACCGAACATATTCGAGGCTTACCAACTGAAGAAAGTGACTACCTCAAAGAGATGCGCCGCAAGTCACTTGATGGAAGCGAAGCCACGGAAACACCAACACTAAATGAAGTGAATAAAGCGGAAAAAGATGATAGCTGGCGTAATTCTGTTGATCCAAGGGTTTTGGCTTTAGCTACAAACCCCGACGCCATAGACCTTGCAGATAAACGAGAGGCTCTTGTTGAGGCAAATCGTATCTCTGGCGGAGAGCGTGTTATTCTCTACGATAACGATGGGCAACCAAGATGGGGAGAAGAATTATCTGTGCCGGGACAGGTATTTTCATTCGAGGGAAATATCAGAGGAAATTTTGACTCTGCCTCAGAAGATACAGAAGAACTAAGAAAACAGAGAATGGATATTCATATTGCAACTGGGGCTCTTCGTGGCAGAGTAACGCATGTGATTGTAGAAACTGAAGATGGACAGCAATTGATGATTCGTAGAACTAATGAGACTAACTCTGCGCAGGATCAATTGTTTGATGTCGCTTCCACAGCTAAGGCGGGTACGGATAGTGAACGACGTTCACTCGACTCTAGTACGCTCAAGCATGTTGTCGCTGTTGTGGGTGAACCACTTATGCTAGGTATTGATCCAAAAACAGGTAAGCATATCAAGACAAAGAGCCCTATCACTAAAATAACGACTCTTGATATGCGAAAAGACCCTATTGATCCAAACCACCCTCGACTCACAAAACCAGAATTTAGTCGTAATACCATTGGTGAATTCGGAGAAGCAATGCAGACTGCTCGCAATCAATCGACAGATAAATACTCTGCAGCTGAATCTGTGAATAGAACAGTAGAGGCACAGGCTAATCAGCCTGAAGCCGACAATTCATACGAGCACTTGACAGCCGAACAACTGACTCAAGTTCGTGATAATATAGCCGACTCTATCGTGCATGGTATCCGAAAGTACGATCTTTCTGAAGTTACTCGTGCTAGCGCCAACCTTGCGGCAATCCAGCGAGAAATAGAAGCAAGGTCCCCAGAGCAGCCTGCTCATGTGCGTGGTGAAGTTGCTGGTGAAGTTACCTACATCACTGAGCCAGACAGGAGTATCGTCCAGAAAATTGTTGGTGAACTACAAAGGATAGACGGTGCATCAAATATAGCTCGAGCTATGTATGGTGGTCTCGATATACCTCAGCCAGATACACCAGATCAAGAATCAAGGCTACAAGCCATGGAGATGCAGAGTTTACTTGCAAATATATCTCGCGAGATACGAAGTATTACTGGATCTGAGTTTAGCGAAAGTACTAACCCATATGCAGTCATGAAGAATGAAGATCTTACTATGACAGTTGAGAGACTAAAGCAGTCAATAAAAGAAGGTGCAGCACAGGGGCGTGATACAACTGAACTTAGAAATAACCTGATGTTAGCTGGACAAGTTATTAACAGCAGGCGATAGAACCAGTCTTAGCATAGTACTTGGTGTGGTATTGCTTGAGAGCCAGGTCTTTGAATGGACTATGCAATCTTCAGCTACTGTTTAAATTATTTATACTTGATATCCCACTGTCCAATATCGGATACTATAAGCAATGATTAGAGCGGTTGTATTTGATTGTTTTGGAGTGTTGGCGGAGGACGGTTGGCTACCTTTTAAACGTCGGTATATCGGTAATGATACTGAGTTAGCCGAGCAAGTGGCCGACCTAGGCAAACAAAATGAGCATGGCTATATTTCTACAGATGAGTATTTTCGCAAAGCCTCTGAACTTATAGGGGTTGATCAAAAGTTATTGCGTAATGCAGTGGGGAAGCGTGCACCAAACGAAGAGCTTTTTGAATATATTGCTACACACCTAAAACCTAGGCTAAAGATTGGTCTTTTGAGCAACGCTAACTTTGATGTGAAGGTAGAGATTTTTGAACCAGCACAAGCTCGTTTATTTGATGCAAGCGTATTGTCTTATGAATCTAAAATAATAAAACCAGATCCTAGATCTTTTGAACTGATTGCGAGTAGATTAGGTGTAGCTATAACTGATTGTCTATTTATTGATGATGTCGAGCGCTACTGTGCCGTTGCCGAAGACTTAGGCATGCAATCAATTGTATATAAAAACCCGAATCAAGTAATTTCTGAGCTTAACCAATTCTTATAAAAAGTTTTTTGTCTGTTTCAAGTTCCTTTTGAAGCTGATGTAGAACTTGTCTTAGTGCGCCAGCTAGGCTCGCAGAAGATACGATGATGGTGATACTTTTTTGTTGAATTCTGATATTTGCATCACTACTAAATTTTTTTCTGATAAATGTTTTGATTATTTCAATTTCTGGCGGCTGATCAAAGTCTTTGTTACCAAAAATGTCCTGTAAACTCTGCATATGATAAGTATCAGATACCAAACATCAAATATCAAGTATAATAGGACTGTATGCCGGAGTTACCAGAAGTAGAGACTGTAAAACGTGGTCTCAGTAGGCTTGTTATTGGAAAGATTGTCAGCAGTGCCAAGTCAAACTGGCCAAAGAGCTTTCCGAATTTACAGGCCGATGTGGACCTGTTTTTGATTGGTGCCAAAATTATAGGTGTTCGTCGCCGAGCTAAAGTGTTAATTATCGATTTGGATACGAAATATAGTCTGGTGATTCATCTCAAGATGACTGGTCAGATTGTATACAGAGGAGGGGAGTCATTTGCAGCTGGTCATCCAAATGATTCGATGATTGGCGAGCTACCGGATCGGTCTACTAGGGTAATTCTTGGTTTTGATGATGGGAGCAATTTGTATTTTAACGATCAGCGAAAGTTTGGTTGGGTTAGATTAATGCCGACGGTAGAGATACCAAATCTACCTTTTATGCTCAAGGTTGGCCCAGAGCCATTGACGGCAGAATTTACCGCAAAGATATTCATCAACAGGGTCAGGAAACGGGCTAATTCTACCATCAAGGCCACCATACTAGACCAAGCTATTCTAGCGGGTGTTGGTAATATTTACGCCGATGAATCACTGTGGGGTGCCAAAATTTATCCTGGTAACCGCGTACGAGATATATCAGATTCTAAGTTAATAAAACTGCATAAAGAAATTGTATATGTCATGACTCTTAGTATCGAAAAAGGTGGTTCGACTGATAAAAATTATGTTGATGCCGAGGGCAAAAAAGGTAATTATTTAGAATTTGCTCGTGTTTTTAGACGCGAAAATTTGCCATGTCCCAGGTGCGGAACTGTCATTGTCAAGACGAGAGTAGCAGGGCGAGGTACTCATTATTGTCCAAAGTGTCAAAAGGAATCAAGATGAAAAAAACCCTCCATATTGCCGCTTCGATAAAAAGATTATTCATTTTTGTCATATCTGTTATTTTGATAGTGTTAGTCTATGGATTGATTCTGCCAGACGAACTCCAGACAGGGCAAATTGCCTTTTTTATCGTAGTTTTTTGGGCTTTCAATGCTTATTTTGTTTTACCGAGAGTACACAGATTGTTGAGTAGGATGTACGTGCCGGATTATTTTATTGGGCGAAGTCGGACTGCAGATGGCCTGCTAGGTGATCCGGTAAATTTGGCTATTGTTGGATCTGAGCGAAGTCTCAAACGGGCCATGAAGCGGGCGGGTTGGACAGAAGCTGTACCATTAACATTGGGATCTTCACTCAAAATGATTTGGAAAATTATTCGTGGACAAGATTATCCAAACGCACCAGTCAGTGATTTGCTAGTTTTTGATAGGCGTCAAGATTTGGCTTTTCAAAAACAGGTTGATGGTAACCCTAGGAAACGGCATCACGTGAGGTTCTGGCGTACCGACAAAGACTGGTATTTGCCGGGTGGTTATGCTGCCAATTGGGTGGCTGCTGCCACTTATGATAGTACGGTCGGTTTATCAATGTTTACATTACAATTTACGCACAAAATAGATCCAAATATTGATGAAGAGCGTGATTATTTGGTTGATACACTGAAGCGTGCCAAAGGTATTAAAGAGCATAATCATATCGAACATTTTTTCCCACCATTTATTACGCGTAATGGTGGTGGTGATAGGTTTATGACCGATGGGTCTATGGCAATAATAACGCTCGAGAAAAAATTATGATAGTAGTACTAACAGGACCAAATGATTACATGCGTAATTTTGCTCTAAAGCAACTTAAGGCTGATTTTTTAAGTACAAATGACGAGTTCAGCCTAGAGGTTATCGATGCATCAGAAACAGATATGGGTCGGGTTGTTGATAGCGTTGCTAGTGTACCTTTTTTGTCTGATAGACGCATGGTCGTATTGACCAATATCTCGGTGGCAAAATCGCTTGCCGATGATATAGACAAGATAATTAATGCGACTTCAGATACGACTGATTTAATTATCGATGAATCAAAGTTTGATAAAAGACTATCTTTGTACAAAACATTAAAAAGGAAAGCAGAGTTTAGAGAATTCAATGAATTCGATGAAAGACAGCTAGCTAACTGGCTAGTAGCCGAGGCAAAACAAAGACAAGCTACGATTAGCCTAGTAGATGCACGCTATTTAATAAGTAGGATAGGTTCAAATCAGTTGATGCTAGACTCGGAGCTTGAAAAGTTAATAAACTACAACCCAAGTATTACAAAAGAATCGATTAATTTACTTGTTTATCCTACGCCCTCGAGCAGTATCTTTGATTTACTCGAAGCTGTTTTTACAGGTAATAAGCGTAGGGCGATAGAGCTATATGAAGATCAGCGTCGCCAGTTGGTTGAACCTAAAGAAATAATGGGAATGATTATCTGGCAACTACATATCTTAGCTATTATAAAATTTAATCCTGGTACTGATGTCGCGTCCAAAGCAAAGTTAAATCCATATGTAGTTAAAAAATCTACTAGTCTCAGCAGTAGGTTGAGTGAATTAGATGTAAGACAATTCATCAGTAGGGCCGCGAATTTAGATTATAAGCTCAAGTCTTCTGCTATAGACGCCGATGATGCCATCCAACACTTCGTAACCACTCACTAACCGTGGCGCTAGACTGAGACGCTAGCTTCGGTTGTAGCCAGCGCGTGTAGCGCTGGCAGGAAGTTGTCTTTGTTCTGGTTATATAAAGACTGGCATACACTGAGTAGGACTTCCATTGTTCGTGCT
>JAKQIK010000069.1 GCA_029557395.1 bacterium | reverse complement strand
TTTTTTTTTTTCAAGCAGAAGACGGCATACGAGATAGATGTTCATCAAAAAATATCCTAGCCAAGACAACCACGAATAGAGCCGTCGAAGTACCTAGTACACTTGCTATTGCACTGTCGAGGTGATTCATCGCCTTATATGTCAAATAAGTTGTAGCTACAAGTAACATCGAGACAGCTATATACATGTGAAACCCTTGATAAAAATTATCAAAAGAAACACTACCAGTTAATGGTAAGATCACAAGGCTACAAAGATACAGTACGCTATAAGCTATTGCATTGACTGCTAACCCAGCATGTCTAGCGGTTTTTGTTCTGGCCATTGCTCTAAACTGTAGTGCCTGAAGAGCAGAAAAGAGAGCATGGATTAGTATCAATGCTTGCCAGCTTATATTCAAACTAACCCTTTCTGTCTATAACAACATGTGAGGCCATAGCAATATGATTTGGTGTCAATCCAAATTTTTCAAACAACTCACTCGGCTTACCGGATTCTCCGAACCTATCTTTGACCCCAACTCTCAGCATTGGAGTAGGTAATTCTTCGGCCAATAATTCTGCAACCGCTCCGCCTAGACCTCCAGTAATCTGCGCCTCTTCAGCCGTTACTACTGCTCTAGTCTTGGCAACACTCTCTAGGATAGTTTTGCTGTCAAGTGGTTTGATAGTTGGAGCATGAATCACCTCAGCATCGATACCGTCCTTAGCTAGCTTATTTGCTGCTAAGAGTGCATTGTATGTCATTAGACCGGTGGTAATTATCGAGACATCTTTGCCTTCGCGGAATACATAAGCCTTACCAATTTCAAATGGTGTCTCGGGACTTGTAAAAACAGGGCTGGCCTCTCTGGCTAGCCTGATGTAATTTGGCCTTTTGTCTTTAGCCATGGCTAGTGTCATTTTCTCGGCTTCGACAGCATCCCCTGGTGCCAACACAACCATATTAGGAAGTGCACGCATAATTGCGATATCTTCGAGCATTTGATGAGTTGCCCCGTCTGGACCAACAGATAACCCCGCATGTGCTCCAATGACCTTGACGGGCTGTTCATTCAAACAAATAGTCGTACGAATCTGCTCCCAGTTCCTACCTGGACTAAAAGCTGCATAGCTACTTACAAAAGGAATTTTACCCATAGTGGCAAGACCCGCGCCAACCGTAACCAGGTTCTGTTCGGCTACGCCAATCTCTATAAATCTATTTGGAAAAGCCTCTTTAAACAAGCTAATCTGTGTTGAATCAGTCAAATCCGCACAAGCAGCTACGACATTTTCGTCTAATTCTCCTGCCTTTTTGAGTCCACGACCAAAACCTTTTCTGGTGGGTTCGTTAACTAACTCTGCTGTAATATTCAGAATGCCAGTAATCATATTAATCTTCCTCCAAATAAATTTTTCTCAGAAATCTTAAAACTACTCATAATAACCCTCGCTCTTGATCTTGCCACGGAGTGTACGTAGTTCCTTGAGTGCAACTTCTGTCTGGTTTTCTTTTGGTGGATCACCAGATACGTCATTTAGACCAGGTGGCATACCATGCCACCGAAAATCATATTCCATGAAATCTACACCCTTGCCGGGGATAGTATGAGCAATAATAGCAATCGGTTTATCACCAACTGCTCTGCCCATTGCGCAAGCATCGATGATTGCCTCGATATTATTACCGTCTATCTCAATGACATACCAACCAAAGCTCTCCCATTTTGCTTTGAGATCACCTAGAGGCATAACATCTTCAGTATTTCCATCTATTTGAATGTAGTTTCTGTCAATAATTGCAATTATGTTATTAAGCCTGTATTTGGCTGCTAGCATAGCTGCTTCCCAAACGTTACCCTCGTTCAACTCGCCGTCTCCCGTAACTACATAAATCCAACGGTGAGTTTCTTGGTTCATTCGCATAGCCAGTGCAATTCCAGCTGCTTGTGACAAGCCACAGCCTAGTGGACCGCTTGTATTCTCGAGTCCGGGTAATTTTGTACGTTCTGGATGACCCTGCAACCTTGAGCCAAACTGCCTCAAAGTCATTAGTTCCTTACGATCAAAAAATCCAGCATGAGCCATGGTAGCATATTGGACTGGAACAGTATGACCATTACTGAGCAAGAATATATCTCGTTTTTCCCAATTGGGGTTCTTGGGATCATATTTCATGATATCGAAATACAGTGCCGTAAATATATCGGCCAATCCTAGCGGTCCAGCCGAATGTCCAGAGCCTGCGTGCTCCAACATCTTAATAATATCCTGTCTAATGAGATTGGCTTTTAGTTCGAGTTCATGAAGTGTCATTTTTATTTCTCTTTATTATCTTTTTATGATTATAGCATAACCAATTTACTAACAGAGGTAAATATTGACTTTTTATTTAATGTATGCTATAATGGAAAATTAAGGTTATATTACTCTTTAACTATCTCTAGGCTCTGAAGCATAGCTATGAAGTCAGTATCATCTTTGATTTGATCGTAGGTTATGTTTTGATTTGAGGAATCCATTACACCGATATATATACTTTTGTAGGCTGTAACCGTGTTCAGATTTGAACAAATGTCTTTATTTGACTCACCTTCTTTTAGGTTTTTATGTATATCATTTGAATATTCACTGTTTACTTCAGCTCTAAATATATTATACGCATCTTTATGCTCGAAAGAGTCATCTACCTTGTACTCACTAAAGAAAACATTAGGAGTTTTAGTCTTGATTTTCTTAATTAGTGTATATTTGTATGAATCCGGATCACAACCACCACCTCCTTCAAACTGTGTTCCTAAAATTAAAATATTTCCTTTTTTGGATGTTATCTGCAACTCTTTTACACCGGATGGATTACTTTCTTTGACAATAAAGTCTGCAGGATGTTCTACGGAAGCCTTGACTACGCCATCATCATAATCCTTACCCTCTATTGTTGTCTTCACCAACTCACCCGTCTCTGTATTGGCTTTGTCTTGGTCTGTAGTCGTGGAGTTAGCCTGTTGGTTGGATGGAGTGTTGTTTTTGGACACGACTAGAAAGTAATAAGAAGCTCCAGCTATAGCAATAAGTAATAGGATGATAAGGGCTATGGCTAGACCTTTCTTGCTTTTCCTGGGTGGGATACCTGGTGAAGGTTGAAATAAGGAGTTGGCTTGATTGGTTTCTGGTCTACCAAAATTCATACTAGGCATCTTTGGTGAGCTAGTTTGGATATTTGGGCCAGAGATATTGATATTTGGGGACTGAGAGTTCGGACTTGGTTGGTCGGAAGACTGAGTAGAGTCAGTGGGATTATCTAATGCAGTTGGTTGACCATTGGGTTGATTAGGATTATAACCATTATCTTGGTTATTCTGTTCGGTTGGGTTCATGTGTTTTCCTTTGGTAATAATTTAACTTTGTATATTTTCACACAGTATATCATAAGCTTTTTCAGGATCTTCAGATTTTTGAATTGCTCCACCGACATTTAATACATCAACTCCACCATCAGCCAATCTTTTGATAGTTTCAGCATTGATACCACCATCCCAGCCTATTTCCATAGCTGGGTTCAACTGTTGGACTTCTCTGACCTTGCCTAGTAGGTCAAAGTTAACTCTACCTCCGTAATAACCCAGGTCTCCACTAAATATTAGAACGTGGTCAATCAATTCTAAGTTGGGTTTAATGACATCGACAGGAGTATCTTTGAGCAGAGCTAAGCCTTTGTTTATTCCTAGCCCATCAAGCTCACGCAAAAATTCATTTACACCATCTGCTTCAGCATGAATTATTGCTAGATTTGGCTGATGAAGTAACACCGATTCTATATAGTCTAGAGGCCTCTGATACATAATATGAAAATCTACCATCAGGCCAATCGGCCACCAAGCATCATCAATAGACTCTAATTTCGTAGGAGCAAAGACACCGTCAGAGAAATCTATATGTATTCGCTCAGCAAAATCTGCAACTCGTTCAATCGCTTCTCTATACTCCTTGGAGCTAGCACCCATAACTGTTGGACAAACTACTGCCATATTTTTAATTCAAGTTATCTAATTCTTTTACTCTACGATGATGCCTAACCGCTCGACTAAAAGGAGTGCTAAGCCAAGTTTCGACTATCCCCTGCCAAAGATCAGGATTATCGGTCATGATTCTACCAGGCAAACAAAGCACGTTGCTGTCATTGTCATTTCTAGTCATCTTGGCTTCGTGAGCATCCCAAACGACCGACGCCCTAATACCCTTGAATCTATTGGCAGCAATGGCTACCCCCTGGGCGCCAGTACAGACTATAATTCCTCTATCATCTTCATCACCAGCAAGCACTCCAAGAGCTACCTTGGCAGCGAATTGAGGATAATCATCATCTGGATCAAAAACATCATTGCCTTTGTCTTCCACCGTATAACCAGCCCTAATGAGGTATTTTTCAACATCCTCTTTGAGATTAAATCCACCGTGGTCTGCTCCTAGATATATCTTCATGCTAATTCCCTATACACACTGCTCATTTTTTAGAATTATATGATTTCTAGTGATGAACATGTCCGTGACTAGGGTTATTAGCTGTCTGGGTCTTTTTGTGTAAGTTCTTGCCAGTATCAGACACCACCTCGACCAAACGATTGCTATAACCCCACTCATTGTCATACCAAACCATTACTTTAGCCAGGTTGCCACCTACAACTTTTGTAAGTAGTAGATCAACAATACCGGAGTGGCTATTACCGATATAATCGCTACTCACGAGAGGCTCTTCGCTAACACCGAGAATACCCTGATAAAATGGATCTTTGGCAGACTTCCTAAAGACATCGTTGATTTCTTCGGGTGTAGTATCTCTCTTGAGTAAAACAGTAATATCACTAATCGAAACAACAGGAGTCGGGACACGCACACTTAGACCATCAAATTTACCCTTTAGGTGTGGTAATGTCAAGGTTACCGCTATCGCTGCACCAGTAGTAGTAGGTACGATATTTTCGGCAGCATTACGACCCTCACGCAAATCTTTGGCCGGTGCGTCCTGTAGTACCTGGCTAGCCGTATAGCTATGAACGGTCGTTAGCATAGATTTCTCAACACCAAATTCTACATCCAAGATGGACATTACTGCACCGAGTGAATTAGTTGTGCAAGATGCATTACTAATAACTTCAGTGGCTCCCTCGAGTTTGTCGTCATTTGCACCAAGCACAATTGTATCTACACCATCGCTCTTGGTTGGTCCTGAGATTACAACCCTCTTGGCACCTGCTTTGATATGTAACTCAGCATCTTCTTTGGCCGTAAATCTACCCGTTGATTCTATGACAACATCAACATCTAGCTCTTTCCAGGGTAATGAAGCTGGGTCACGCTCTGCTGTGACTTTAATATGTTTTTTATCAACAATAATACCAGTGTCGTCAAAGCCGACTTCTCGTTCGTACGTACCGTAATTACTGTCATGCTTTAATAAATATGCCAGCGTCTTTGTATCCGTCAAATCGTTTATAGCTACTATTTCTATATCACCTCTGGCAAATGCAATCTTGAAGGCATTCCTACCAATCCTACCGAAACCATTTATAGCCACCCTTGTTTTTGTCATCTTTTACTCCATCTTAGATTTATACTATCTAAAATAGATTATATAAGCATTAGCAGTGAAATCAAAATTTATCTAGGCTTATTGCTATTGAGGTAATCTATAGTTTCTCTTATCAAGAAAAGACTGACGTCGTCGGTTGTTGTACCTTTTTCATGAAAAGGTAGACTTATTTTCTTTATTAGTAGAATTAGATAAATAAGAATAAAAGATATCGCACCAGTGATATAAATTCCACCATAAAATGGATCAATATTTGTAAAAAGGAGTAACCCAATAACCAACACTACCATAGCTTTTGCTAAGAAAAATGCCGAAGGAATAAACCTAATTTTTTGAATATAATTCACTCTATAGATACTACGGAGCAATTGAGATTGTTGTTGCTTAAGCTTTACAACAAAATTTGGTGGTATACCACCCTCCTCCATTTCAGCAAAAATGTGGTGCAAATTTGCAATTTCTTGACGTAATTTGGTACGTTCTCGTTTGGTGCCCGCCCGAAATGATTCTGCAATACCAACCAAACTTTTATGTAGCTGGCTTAGGCTAAACTTTGGATATGACTTATGTATTGCGCTAGAGTCATCGTATATATCCTGGATAGTTGACGCAAACTCTGATGGGATTTTTTCGCTTTCTTTGTAATCGGCTATGGTGGCGGACAGAATAAAACCAATCACAAACACCACGCTAGAAATAACCGCATTATGCAAGGACGTTTGAGCAACAAATTCCAAATCATTTAGATGCAAGTAATACTTTGTGGCCATCAAAAGCACAGTAATACACGATGATATCAAGAAAATACGTGGCAGACCAAGTTTGCGTCGAACCCTGTTACTATCGTCAGCGATATTCTTTAGATCTAACTGGTCCACCTAGTTTGACACTCTTTGATTATTTTTTTGGCTTCCTCTGCATTACCCCAACCCAAAACTTTGGTTGTTCCGGGCTTTTTTAGATCTTTGTAATGATTAAAGTGGAATTCAATCTGTTCGATTAGTTTCTTTGGTAGGTCTTCTAAGGTTTGTATAGCGTTGCCGTTCCCACGATCATCAGCCGGGACGCAGACAACCTTATCATCAACCTCACCATCATCTTCAAATCTCATAATACCAATTATCCTGCCTTCTACTACGACACCTGTTGGTAAAGATTCTCTATTAATAAATAGTACGTCAAGTTCATCACCGTCTTCGTCTAATGTCTGAGGAATAAAACCATAATCTGTTGGCTTCGCAAATATCTCTGGCTCTACTCTATCTAACTTAAAATAAGCATTGTGGCGGTCCCATTCAATTTTATTTGAACTACCTTTTTGTATCTCTATCACCACGTTAATTACACCACTATCAATATCACCTGCATCTAAAATTTTGTTGTAGTCGGCCATAGTTCTCCTTTTTTATGAATTTTCTTAGATTTTCTAATGGTATTCCGGTTTTTTCGGAAACTTTACATGCTCAGGCAAGAAGCTTCTCGAACTGCCTATCACAAGCAAGCTGCTCGGTTTCTATTGCGTCCAGTCTTCTTAGAAAGCTATCGATTGTGGACAATAGCTTATCATGAGACTTCTCCAGTTTGTCCAGCCCAGCCTCAACATCGTTAAATCTCCTGTCAACTTGACTAGCAAAACTAGAAATCACGTCAGATAAATCGTCAACAGCCTTGTTGACTACTTCAACGACTATCTCTTTCATATCTTCTTTGGTTGCGTATTCTGCCATGAGCTATATTATAGTACACTGTACCTGATATGTTAATTATTGGACACAAAGGCTCAGCTGGACTCGCTACCGGCAACACTCTAGAGGCCGTGCAGGTAGCATTAGAGCTTGGAGTCGATATAATCGAAATTGATCTTCATATAACAAAAGATGGAGTCATCATCTTGCATCATGACAAAAAAATAAATAGTCAAAACATTAGCTCGTCTAATTTCAAATCATTATTTGCCAAAAATAATAAGCTAACTACCTTAGAGCAAGTTATCAAACTAGTAAAAAACAAATCAAAACTACTCCTAGATATTAAACCAGGTCAAGACCCTGAGCCTATCATTAGTTTGATAGCAAAATATAAAAAAGTAGATTTTATTGTTACGTCTTTTGATGTCAAAATCCTGCAATACATTCATAATGATTCACCAGACATAGAGCTTGCAGTACTAGATAGATGGTCGGGAGTACGAGCTAGTTATCGTGCTCGCAAATTTGGTACAAAAACAATAATCATGAACCACAGGTGGTTATGGAGTGGCTTTATTAAGTCTATGTCTCGATCAGGCTATAATTTATTTACATATACTCTCAATGACCCAAACAAGGCCCAGCGGTGGGCCAATGTCGGTCTAGCAGGAGTCATCACTGATTATCCTGACAGATTCTTGAGTTAATCAACTAACCCTCTAGGTATTCACGGATACGAAGTGCTGCTGTAGCACCCTCACCAACTGCCGTAGCTATCTGCATGGTAGCACCACTACGGCAATCACCAGCTACAAATACACCTGAGATAGAGGTTTCTAGGCTGTCGTCACTTTTAACAAAGTCAATTTCGTCTAGCTCGACTGCTGTTTCTTTCAAAAAACCGGTATTTGGGTCTAACCCTACAAATACAAAGACCCCGTCGGTCTGAAACTCGACTTGTTTACCAGAGGCTTTATCTGTACCCACTACCTTTGTAACCCTGTCGATATTGTCTATCTTTTCACCGATTATCTGGTCTGTCGTAGTTTGTTTGTGAACAGTTATTTTATCTTTAAATTCTTTTTCTAGGCGATCAACCAGAATATCTGAGGCTCGAAAATCACTACGCACCAACATATCTATATGACTGGCAAAACGAGTTAGAAATATTGCTTCCTGAACGGCTGAATTACCACCACCAACTACGACTAGTTTCTTGTCTCGATAAAATGCACCATCGCAAGTAGCACAATAATGCACACCACGTGCATAGTACTCTTCTTCGCCAGGTACACCTATTTTACGATAACCACTGCCAGTAGCTATTAGGACAGTTTTAGCAAACACTTCTCCATCGGTAGTATCGAGCTTGATGTTACCGTTGGCTTCTTTTTTGACATCAGTAACCTCACCCATCTCAATAACCGCACCGAACCTCTCGGCTTGCTTGCGCATATTCTCAGCTAGTTCAAGGCCTGCAATTCCGTCTGGAAAACCTGGATAATTATCTACCCAATCCGTGGTTGAAATTAAACCACCAGGTACCGCTTTTTCGTAGAGTAGTGTCTGAATATCTTCTCTAGTAGTATAAATAGCCGCACTCAGAGCAGCTGGACCTGCGCCAATAATAACAAGGTCGTTGACTTTCTGTTCACTCATATATTCTTATCCTAGCGCCGGAGCTAATTGTGATAAGTTCCAGCCGACAATAACCGATTGACTGTCATCTTCTCTAGTAACAACAGTCACCGGTACAGTCAAAGCACCACTAATCTCTAGTGCTTCTTGTTGCCTATGGGGCTGTTGGTCAATATTTATCTCTTCAAACTCATGACCTTTATTGCCAAGGTATTTTTTGACCATACCGCAATACGCACAGGTGTTTGTAGTATAAATTGTTATTTTTTTTGCCATATTTTGCCCCTTTTATATTGTTTAGTGCTTATGCTTAACATTATATATAGCGTATAGCCTAGTAGTCAATACGCTATATGTTGTGTTTTTTGTTATAATTAAGGATTTTGGACAGCTGTCAGTTCTATATCAAAAACAAGATCAGCATCAGCCGGGATTGAAGGTGGGCTACCAGCCTGTCCGTAAGCTTTGGCAGCTGGAATTACTAATCTTCTGGTACCACCTACCTTCATGCCGGGTACACCCTCTGTCCAGCCGGCAATAACTCCATCTAGACTAAATGGGATAGGCTCACCCCTATCATGTGAACTCTGAAATATTTTACCACTAGAAACTAATGCCCCTGTGTAGTGAGCGGTAACTGTAGCACCAGGTTTGACCTCTTCACCAGTGCCAACTACTGTATCAGTGATCTGTAGCTCGGCTACTCTTTCTGTGGTTGGTGTAAAGTTTGCGAGTTGTGTGCCTTCTAACATATTTTCTCCTGTTTTATTTTCTCCATTTTTAACCGCTTGCTTTATGGCCTCTTGTTCGGCACTACTTGGTGCTTTGTCCTGGTTTTTTGCTTGCCAGAAAATGATACCGGTAAAAGCCAAACTTGTTACTAAAAATAATGATGCCATCAAGAGTGTCCCAGCTCGACGTGCCATCTCTGCCTTATCCGCCATAATACCTCCGATTAATGTTGAATCTTAATTATATCGTGCTATTAGTTTAGCACTGCAAGTATATTGTCTTAATTACACTGAAAGTTAACTGAGGCGATCAGCATTTTTTTGTGAAAACCTGTAGGGTTCACTTGGCCAACCATGTTTAAGGGCCATAACTAGCGCCTCTTGTAACAGGGGTGACACAAACGGTATATTGCCAAGTTCTGATACCGGGAACCATAGTGGTTCGTAAGTATTCTTGCCCTCAACAGTCCAAAAAGCTTCTTCTGAATCATTTGGGAGAAATGGTTCTCCAGAGACATAATCACAAAGATAGACATACTGAGTGCCAAAAGGATCGCCAGCTTCTTCTATGAATATTAGTTTAGGATTTGTAATTTGAATCGACGATTCTTCTCTTACTTCTCTTACGGCTGCTTGGTCAGGTGTCTCATCATGCTCAACACTACCACCCAGTAAGGTATAGTAATCTTTGCCCATCTTATGACGTTTCATAATTAGAATTTTATCGTCTTTTAGGACAATGGCTCTGGCGCATGCTCTCATAAAGAAACATTATAGTATTTTTTCTCGCCTGACGCCACCAACATATGCTGATGAATTCGGGTGAGAAGGTGTAAATGTATATACGGAAGGAGTGTCAGGAGCAAAAGCTCAACTTATGTCTCAACTTCCTCGGGGAAAATCATCATTCAAATCTATTTATCCAATCACTTTCGCGATCAGTAGACTGTTGGGCGTGTAGCCTCGAATTTTTTGGCCCTAAGCCCCAGCCCAATGGCCATCAACTCGAGACTACACGCCCCCTCGGCCTCCACCATAGGAGAGGGAAGGGTTTGGTGGAAGCACGAAATTCGTCAGAGGGAGATCTCTAGTCCGCCCCATACGAGACCAGGTTCTCAAACCTCTGACGATCTGTGCGGATATATTCAAAGACCTTAGCCTTTGAACTCAATATCCGCATGATGGCGGGGTGTTATTTTACGACTTACGCCAACCACGTCTAATCAGTCGAAACTGCTTCGAGTGGACACCCCATGACTTTTTTCTAAATAACAGATAGCAATCATCAAGGAGTACAAAAGACTGTGAGTCCACAATGATTACTATCCGTTAAAATATAATTTACACCTTAAAATACTTCCAAGGGAGCAATACTCGACCTTAGATACCACCATTATAACCCAAAACTATAATTTTTGCAAGTATTATTTGTACTTTTTTATAACCTGTTTATAGCGTCGTTTTAGCATATATTGATATATCAGAGCATAGATAACCAGCAAACTAAAACCAGCCATCACAGACACTATGAGAATACCTTTAATTTGTTCGAGCTTACTAGCTGTAGTATTACTCATAAAATAGTAAATAGGAACTATCACTATCAGCACAAACACCGAAACTTTACCAAACTTATTCTTGGCCAAACTTCTATGAGTCGCAGGATCTGTAGCTGTCCGTGCGACCAAAGCGTCACTGATGTTCTCGCGTCTAGTATCGTTCTTTCTAAGCCACGTTTCTTTCAACAAGCTATCTATCTTTGGTATCAAGCCCTCTACCACACCTACATTGATATGTTCGTACCTAAAAAGAAATAGTTTTGGGCCATTTATTTCAATATCATAATCTGCTAATTCTTTTAGAATATAGATCATACTATTTGGAGCCAGGATTGTTAGAACCTCTGATTGAGTTTGTATAGGCATAAATATATCAAAAAATTCACCAAAATCACCCTCTAGAGTGAAGCGTTGATCATATGAGTACCTCGTCAGATTACCACCGCTTGAAGCATCGTTATTTATCTTACTATTGATTAGTATCTGCAACTGAGTATCGGGTATATCTACCTCGATAATTGATCGTTTGTAAACTCTTTTTTCTTTTCCAGTTCCCCGTGTTTCTGTTTGATAATATAGAGAGAAATTATTTTGAGATTCGGCTAATACTCCCCTAATGCCTCCTAAGATTTGACCGTCAGGAAAACTAGATAAGGAAAGGCTAGGAGCGCTAGAAGCAGATTCAATATTCTGATAACCATGGCTTGAAGCAAACAGCAAAAAAGCTTCTTTGTCTTCTTTACCCTTAATAACTTTTTTATAGATTAGATATATAAAGACCCCAAGTATAAATATAGGGGTAAAGAATATAATCATGCTAATAATAGCAAGAATAATTTGATTCATATTTACAATAAATCTCCTAGTATTTTATTGACACTATCATTGGTAAGAGTTTGATCAGGATGCCACATAATAATACGGAATGTTATTTTTTTGTGTACCGACCCTCCTTGATGGTAAATAGACACAGGTGTAATATCATGCTTATATCCATGTTCAACTGAAGCCTGTAATAGCTTCTGTCTTAACCCCTGGAGAACACTTTCATAAGTCTCACTCAAGGGTAACTCGAGTGTGATATCTTGCTTGATAGGTGGAAATTCTGCCAATGGCTTGTAGCTGTTTGTACCTACTAGTTTTTGCAGTTTCTCTATATCGAGCTCAAATCCAGCACTATACTGAGGTAATTTTAATTTTTTTATGGTTTGTTGATTAAATTCACCAATCACACCTATCTCTTCGTCATCAATATGGATGATAGCACTCCTACCTGGTGCAAATAGGGCATATAACGGCTGATCAATTATCGAATCCAGCCGGTTATAGCCGGCCCTATCCACAGAAATCATATCAAGATACTTTTTTGCCAAGTAATATGCTGTGCCTAGTCGATGATTTTCAGCCGATTTGTCATCGGCAGAAACTACAAAAGCCAATATATCGGTACTAACCGGCAAACCATCTGCATCTACCAGGCCCTTACGGTGAGTCTTACCAATCTCAAAAATTGCAAAGTTATTATCAGAGCTTCCAGCTTCAGCCTTAATATTTGAATGTATTTTTGATAATAAGCTTGGTATTATCGTAGGTCGGTAGTACTGCAGGTCTGGACTAATAGCGTTTCTGATGTGATAACTTGTGCTATCGGCATCAATATTTGACTTTTTGAGTAAATCCCTATGAACAAAGCTATATGTCAGTACTTCATTGGCACCAGCTCTAGAGAGTTTATCTCGAAGTTTGTATTTATAATCAAATAATTTATTTTTTGATGACGGCTTGGCTGGACGTAATGGCAAATTAATATTTAGCCTGTCATAACCATACAGACGTCCAACTTCCTCGACGATATCTTCTGGGTGTTGGATGTCCATTCTCCAGAATGGTACAAAAATCTTTAGTACAGAGGTATCTAGCATACCTACTTCAATTCTAAATTCAACATTTTCGAGTAGTGTCGATATATCATCAGCCTCAAGGCTTGTACCGAGCCTCTGATTGATAAAGTCTATCTCGACCTCAACTTGTCGTTCGGTCATCTGGTTTATATCAAAGCTAATATTATCTAACACTTGACTTGCTTGTTTTGCTCCTGCAAGTTCAATCATATTCTTAACTGCATAAGCTATAACTGCTGGGTTTTGTAATGGACTTTGGCCTTTATTTAGTCTTGTAACCGCTTCTGTGAACAAACCATGCCTCATTGATGTTCTTCGAACGTTATACATATCAAAAGTTGCACACTCAATAATAATCTTGGTAGTATTGTCGCCTACTTCGGTATCCGCTCCACCCATCACACCGCCCAAGGCAATTGCCTGCCTATCGGTACTGATAACCACCTCTTCACCAGAAAGTTCAATTTCTTTTTGACCTAATAGTTTTAGTTTTTCACCCTTGTTACTGAGTCTTGGGAATATTTCTGGATTATCAGACAATTGACTGACTTTATCATAATCAAAGGCGTGCAGTGGCTGACCAGTCAAGTGCATGACATAGTTTGTAACATCAACCACATTATTAATAGGCTTTATACCAACTCTAAACAATGAAGTTTGTAGCCATAACGGACTTGGTTCAACAGTAATGTTATCCAAAGCTACAGCCATAAACCTCGGTACCAATTCTGGTACGTCATTCTTAATGGATAGAGGCAAATTTGCGCTAATCTCTGACTTTACTGGTTCCAGATACCACTTGGGGCTGGTGTACCTCTGTCCAGTAATGCCTGCTACTTCCCTGGCAATACCAAGATTACCAAAACAATCTGGTCGATGTGTAAACATCTTGTTCTCACAATCAACGATAAAATCATCTAGCCCAAAATAATTAACAAAGGGTTCGCCGGCAACAGGCTCTCGACCAGCATCAACAGTTTCTATCTCTAGTATGCCTGAGTGGTCATCGCCAATACCAAGCTCACTCATACTGGCTAGCATGCCGTTACTAACAACTCCTCTGATACCCCTAGACTCTAGAACAAAAGGGTCTGTATCCAAACTACTCGGTACGGCAACACCAGGAGCAAGCCAAGCAACGTATATTCCCGCCCTTGCATTTGGAGCTCCGCAAACAACCTGAATAAGCCCGTCTTCGTCACGACTGACATCATTATTTTGACCATCATCGTCAATTAGGCAGACATTGAGTCTATCCGCATCTGGGTGCTTGTCGCATTTAATAATTTTTGCCACGACCACTCCGTCAAATTTCTGCGACCAATCAATAGCATCCTCAACAGCACCAAGCTGTGCACCGATACGTTTCAGTAATTCATCCTTGGCTATAGACTTTATATCTACGTTTGAATATTGTTGTGCCAAATTAATACTAAATTTCATATCAACATCCTATCCAACTTTGATTTCACTAGTTTATATATTAGTTCATGACCAGCGTCATTAGGATGGAGTCCATCAGCATGTAATTCATAGCCTTTTTCCATAGTTTCAAAAAATCTATTAAAAACCGGTACAAACTCTACGTCCTTAAGTTCAGCGGCTTGCTTGATTGTATCTTCGAACAAATCTAGTCTATTATTTTTCCATTGCTTACCTGTCGAACTAAACAGCCATGGATCCGTCTGCGATTCATCAACTGGTGGTATACCAACAAACAAAACTTTGTCTGTCATGTCTGTAGCTATATCGATTAATCTTTCGACTTTTTCTTGAAATTCATATACATCTTCGACAGCTTTGTTATCTTTGAGTATCGCGTCATTTGTGCCAATGGCAATGATGACTAGTTCGGGCTCCTTGTATAGCCTGCGTCTTTCGATATCAGATTTTAATCTTTTTGTAAGCCCATCAATAGTATCACCAGATATACCAATATTATGAACTTCGACATAAAAATCTTCACCATGTTTCATGGCATTAACAGTCTTAATATGAAGATTACTGGCTAACCTCTGTGCCCATCCACCCCGAGAATCAAAAAATCCCTGTGCAATGCTATCACCAAAAATCAATATCCTCACTGCAAATTCTCCATTTCTAATACAGGCTCTGGTGCAGTATAGTCTGTATACCTAAGCCAGCTTGGTCTAATCAAAAAATAAGCCTGGCCTTCATAACTAGCAAACTTTTTTGCACCAGGAACTTTCTCGTAGTGAATTTCTAGCCTATCTGCAAGCTCATCTGCCGTAGCCTGGGTTGCCTTGCCTTCAATCTGAACCGTCTTGTTACCCTCAAATCCTATGACTATTGAAACAAAAGGATTACTCAGAATATTAGAAGCTTTTCTGGTTGACAGCTGAGTAGCCACTAAAATATTAAGCTCGTCGTCTACCGAAAACCCTACCGTAGCTGATTGAGGTTTATTATCCCGAACCGTCGATAATACACATGTCTGAAACTGATTCATGAACTGTTTTACAATATCAATGTCCATCCTAAAATTGCCTCAAAAATTTTAGATTAGCAGATTCAAAATGACGGATATCTTCAATACCATATTTGAGCATCACCAGACGCTCGATACCATTACCCCATGCAAAGCCAGTATAAATATTTGTATCTATACCTGCTTCACGCAAAACATTGGGATGAATCATGCCACATCCAAGTAACTCTAACCACTTTTGCTCTTCAGAATCATCTTTTCGTAATACTGCCGGTCGTTCGATAGCAAACTCAAAACTTGGTTCGGTAAATGGAAAATAAAAAGGTTGTAATTTTGTTGCTAGCTTCTGGCCAAAATATTCGTTCATAAATGCACTAAGCACAGCAATCAGGTTACCAACATTTATACCCTTATC
>JAKQIK010000061.1 GCA_029557395.1 bacterium | reverse complement strand
TATCAACTACCCGAAAATCTGCCTCACCCAACACCGAGACTACAGCAATAAGCCCGATAAATCGTGCATTGTCACGATGATATGATAAACCAATTTCCGGGTCATAATATCGATGATACGACATTTCATCGGCACTCCAGTCGACCAAACTAGGAAAGACGTTTGACAACGAACGAATAAATCTCTCTGTGCCGTTAGCTAATTTTTTCATAGCAGGTACTCGGTCTACGGGTTCTTGGTCTCCGGCCGACAATTTAAGCGCAAAAACATCGTGATTTTGAATAATCTTAACATTACGTGCATTTACATAACTCTCGCCAGCATCCCACCAATGAACACGAGTATTATCTTCCATCTCACCTAATAATTGACTTCTTGTTTCATAACTCAAAATATTAGAAAATTTTGCTACACCTGGACCATCTGGGCCTTAATAATCTATCAAATCTCCTTGGCTCTTTACTTCAAAATTGCTCATAATTCACCCCAATTCTTACCAATCTCTACATCAACTTTTAATTTCACTCCAAGTTTTGGATAAATATTTTCCATTGTATCTTTCATCATTTTAGCCAGATTATTTGCATCTGCTACCGGACACTCAATCATTATACTGTCATGTATCTGGAGTAGCATCTTGGCACCTGGAGTCAAACCTGCCTCCACCTTGATCATGGCTAATTTTGTTAGATCAGCTGCAGTACCTTGAATTGGCATATTGACTGCTTGTCTGTAGGCTGCCTCGCGAACAACAAAATTACTACTCTGTACATCTGGAGTTGGACGCCTGCGACCCATCACTGTCTCTACATAACCTTTGTTCTTGGCCTGCTCACGTAGTCGTTCGATTAATTCTTTTAGCTTTGGGCGGACTGTAAAATATCGATTAATAAAATCTTTGGCCTCACCAAAACTCATGCCTGTTTGATCGGCCAGCGCATGTGGTCCTTGACCATATAAAATACCAAAATTAACTGTTTTTGTACGATAACGCATGTCTTTTGTGACCTCGTCAGTATCAACCCCCATAACCGAGGCAGCTGTCAATTGATGAATATCTTGATCACTATCAAATGCCTTTGTCATCTCGTCGTCCCCACTAAGTGCAGCCGCAATCCTGAGCTCAAACTGACTATAATCAGCACTCACAAATACATTACCGGGTCTTGGTACAAATGCTGTTCTGATCTTTTTGCCAAGTTCCGTTCGTACAGGAATATTTTGGAGATTTGGATCCACAGAACTCAATCGTCCCGTTGCAGCGGTCGTCAGATTGAATGTAGTGTGAACAAAGCCATTATCGTCCACTAGTTTTGGAAGTGCATCGACATAGGTACTCTTCAGCTTAGTGTATTCGCGGTAAGCCTCTATTGCTTCAATAATTGGGTGGAGAGGCTTCAATTTTTGAAGTATGTCATTCGCGGTTGAGTATGACCCAGTTTTGCCTTTTTTGACCGTCCATGGTTGAGCCGGTTTATCCTCTAATTGCGCGCTAGATGTTGGTAAACTTAGGTTTTCGAACAAAATTTCTGATAATTGCGAAGGGCTAGATATATTAAATTCTTGGTCTGCATAGCCATAAATAGTTTGTTCGATATCACTAATTTTATCTGATAAATCTTCTGACATTTTGTCCAAATATGTTTTGTCGAGGCCAATCCCGTCGAACTCCATACGAGCCAAAACCGGTATTACCGGCCACTCTACCTCATTAGCAAGCTGGATAACTTTGGTTAGTTCACTGATTGACTCTGACTGATAATTTTCAAGCGCCCAAATAACCGCCGACAGCTCACCTGCCCTTAAGCCAAAATCTTCGGGCGACATATCATCAAAATTTGATCCCTCATAGCCCAAGTCCGAAAAAACTAGTTCACTTAAGGTTTTTTCTCGCCTGATCGGATTGATGAGAAATGCCCCAACCAGTACATCATGACTAATCTCGGGCAAATCAATACCAAGTTCTATTAGTGCCTTAAGTGACGATTTGAGATCATATCCAACCACTTTGATGTCAGAAATTTGTTGTCCAATTTCTGAGATTTTTTTGGCACTGATTTTGTTAATATCTAACACATATGCCGAATCTTTGTTGGCTAATAATAAAACCTGTGGTTTTCGTCCATGCGAACCCGCACACACTGAAGCCATCACCATTTGTTCATCGAATTGAATCTTGCTCAAATCAGAATGATCGTTGATATTGATAACTTTCAAGGCCTTTATCTCGCCAGTGGACGTTAATAGCCCCGGAGCTTCTACCACACCATCACTATCCGATACCTGCATGTAATCGGGTAGTGTCCTCAGCAAACTACGAAACTCTAACTTTGCCAATAAAGTTCGGAGTGCATGAACATCCAGGTCGCGAGTATCCATATCCTGAAGGTCAAGTTGAGCTGGGGCATCATCAAAAAGTCTTGCCACCTCTTTGCTGAGATAGGCCGACTCGCGCCCAGCCTCTAGTTTCTTACGAACAGAATCCTTGATAAGCGCCAGGTTGTCATAAATACCATCTAAAGTTTTGTGTTCATTCAGCAGTTGTACGGCCGTCTTCTCACCTACGCCAGGTACACCCGGGATATTATCAGAACTATCACCCTTGAGCGCCTTTAAGTCCAGAAACTGCTCAACCCCAATGCCATGTTTTTGCTCAAAATATTCAATATCAAATCGCTCTATATTACTAAAGCCCTTTTTGAGGGCATACATATGTGTATGTTCGCCTACTGCTTGCAACATATCTAGATCCGATGATATGAGCATTGTTTCCAGACCAGCATCGTCTGCTTTTTTTGACAGGGTATACATGATATCGTCGGCCTCATAATCATCGTATTCATACAATGGCCAACTAAATGCCTTTAACGCTTCATGCAATATGGGTATTTGGGTATAAAAATCAGCAGGGGCTGGCTTTCGGCCGGCTTTATAGTCTGGATAAAGTTCTAATCTTTTTCTGATATTGGTTTTGGGTTTATCCCAGGCCACACAGACATAATCCGGTTCATATTTTTTGACTAGTTCGAGCGCCATAGCCAAAAACCCATAAACACCACCTGTTGGTACACCATCTTTGGTACTAAGATTAGGCATAGCATAATAGCCTCTATAAAACACCGACTTACCGTCAATGATTGCTAGTTTTTTGCGTGCCTCCGACATAACTACAGTATACGCTGTCGGCTAGTCGAACAAAAACATAAGCGTACTAAGATCTTAATGCATCAAGGCGTTCTAGCTTGGTTGCCTTATCACGGTACATTGCTTTATCAGCTCGTTCTTTCATGGTTTTAGGTGTATCACCATCTTGATACAATGAGTAGCCCATACTAGCAGACCCCACTACCCCATGTTCAGCAAAAGCTCTCGTAGCAGCAGGCCTGATCCTATCTTCGATAATAATTTCCATTTTTTCTTCATCAGAATATATAGCGCCCTCAGCTGACTCACCTTGGCGTTGGCTTAGATCTAGAATAATTAAAAACTCATCTCCACCAACATGATAAACTTTATCGTTTTTGCGTAACCCACCAAGAATTTCGGACAACAAAGGGAGCTCTCGTTCAAGCTGATCACCAACTTCTCTTAGAACATCGTCGCCTTTCTCATGACCATAGCCATCATTCACTTCTTTAAAACCATCAAGATCTGCGTTGACGATTGCTATATTTGGTCTCACGCCCTGCTCGACTGACAAAAAGGCTTCGTCTAAATCTCTATCAAACACTGCCCTATTTGGTAAACCAGTGAGCGGATGTCTGTCTGCTCTTTCTTCGGCTTCTCTGAGACTCTGCTGTGAATCCTCTAGCTCATGCTGTAGAGCATGTTTTTCCCATTCAGTCCTAACTAATTGTTTATGATCTTCTAGGTGCTCTGGGTTATTATGAATTCCTTCAACAAACCTAACTTCATGCCACTCTTCGGCTGATTGAAATTCTGATGAATTATTTTGATGATTTTGTTCTGACATTTTTATCTCTTAACTTACATCAAGCATTGTATCATACAAACACAAAAAAGTCAAATAATTATGGCCTTCGGTTGCCATGGGTGGAGTGAAGAGGACAAAAAATTAGTAAGATCAGAAATAGAATATATTTCATCGATCCTGGAATGCTGTGCGGGTGTTGTAAACGCACTATATTTTATAGCAGTACCAGAAACTGCAGAGGACAGTGCCGTCTGATGCGATGAGTCTACTAGATAATCTGCCGTACCCCTAACGTAACCGACTGGCAAATTCAAATAAGACGGATTTGCCACCTGCTGTTTGGCGATAATATTGGTGATATCCGTATTTGTAAAAGATGTACCCGTGGGATCGGCTGACGAGACATTTGTACCCATAAAAGCACGAGCAGCAATATGAACTAAACCAGCTCCGGCCTGTGTGGTTGGAGTTCCACTAGGATATACTGGTGGCCAAAGTAATGCATTTGTTAAATTATGTGTCCAATCTCTGTCCATTGCTGTCTTGAGACTAATCGGTGCGCCATAAACAAAAACAGCCTTGTACTCTGGATCGCTACCTGTGTAGCTACTACTATTTTCCATGATTCTATATGAAGTATTGCCAGCAATTGTCATATTGCGACCAGAACCATCATCAGATAAATCCCTAGACAAAGCAGCGCCCAAGGCCAAATACCCTCCAGCCGAATAACCGCTTGCAATTAACTTGTTTCCATTTATTCCGTAACCAAGATCATTAGTCAGTGGACTAGTACCAGACTGACTCATCTTATCTCTTAGCCTTACCGAAGCTAATTTGTAATCTACAATGTAGCTTGGGTATCTACCGTATGCAGGTACACCGCCTGAATCTGAGTTTGATGTACCATAAGTTGCATAGCTACCATTAGTCAAGGTTCCTTTGACATAACCAATGCTAGCTACTGCATATCCAGCATTAAGAAGTCTATTACGCCAATGAGGTACTAATGTATTTTTATCGCCAGACACGAAAAAACCAGAATGTGCCCAAATTACAACTGGATAACCTGATGGGTCAGACGGTGTACCATTAGGGATATAAAGGTCCAGATATCTACTGTAGTTGCCATACTGCTGATTGGTAAAACTGGTGAAATTTGCAGAAACAGAATCTGAAATTGTCGAGAAACTACTTGGCAATGAATACGTAGAAGTTCGACGACCACCGCTATACGACGTATTAAAAACACCTCCAGAAGCATTACTCCAGGTGTTAGAAAAAGTACCATCGCCATCGCGTGTATCCCAAGCTTCAATTTCAGCAAATCGCCACGTCTGGCCACCCCCAATATTATTCAAATCACCAAACCTGAGCATATTGATACCATAAGCAGTACCCGCCGAATAAGCTACTAATGAATTAAATAGTGAGGTGCCATCATTTGCATACAATCTTGCTGCTACCCAATTTGTTTGAGAAGTATCCCATTGTACTTCGACTCTATAAAGACCTCCTGAGGGGTTACCTGCCGTGTAACCCATGCCCTGAAACCCCCAGCCACCACCATTAAATGCTGACAGATGCCACCTAGCTGTATTTGTAGCATAGCCAGCAACAAACGTTGCATTGGCGCCAACAGGGTTTGGGGCCTGAATAATCGCTCTAAATGCCCCTTGCGAATAGTTAGAACCTATATCTGTTGGGTTACCAGATAGCCAGATATCGAAAGTAGGGTTCTGTGGTGCAACAAAGTTTCCCTCTAGTAACTCTAGGTCAGGTACGACTCGGTTGCTGTTTCCAGTGAGAGTTAGGGTACTATACCCCGTAACTCTACCGCCAGCATTAATCATCATATAGCCACTAGCACCCTCGGCATAACCGGTTCTAATAGCATTTGTATCGCCCGCACCATTTGCAGAAGGCAATAATTCGTATTGAGCACTATTAAACTGGATATCGACTATCTTGGTCATGACGCAATAGAAATGATTACTTGCAAGCCCTTTGCACCTGTGCCTGCGCTGTCTATATCGATACGCAAAACATCCCCGGTGTTAATATCTCGATTAGATACATTGACAACAGGTGCGGTCGTTGCCGTATAAGATGTGTACTCACTAGCATCAATCGTAACCGATGTACTGAGAACATCAACAGGGGACCCCGATCTAACACGTGCCAATTGTACTGCTGGGTTACCCGAACTAGAAGCCGTTGTGAGCCCAGCATGAACCGATGAGATATACCAGCCATTAAATTCACTAGGAATAATAAAATAAGCTTTACCATCTCCGGTCGCAATGGCATCACCAAGCGGATCGGTAACGAGAATACTTATTACCTTTGGAGCGGTTGGACCTGTTGCCCCTGGATCACCTTGAACCCCTTGGATTCCCTGGATACCTTGAATACCCTGAGGGCCGGTGGCACCAGTATAGCCCAGAGGACCAGTGGCACCCGTGGAGCCATCAATACCGGCAGTTCCACTAATACCCTGAGGGCCAGTGGCACCTCCAGACCCAGTAGCACCAATTCCACCTGTTTCGCCTTGAATACCCTGAACGCCAGTAGCTCCTTGAGGGCCAGTGGCTCCTGTACTACCAGAGTCACCAACAGGACCAGTAAGACCCTGCGGGCCTTGGGGGCCTTGAATATTACCGACGTTACTCCATGCTGAACCATTCCAAACCCATAGATTACCTGATATTAGGTATGCGTCACCTGCACTACCACTACCGGGTAAGCTTCCGACATCACCAAGTGAACCAATAATATTAACACCAGTACCTGGATTCCCCTGAGGGCCGGTAGCACCAGTGGCACCTTGAGTACCGGTATCACCTTTTTCTCCTTGTATGCCTTGCACACCATTTGCACCCGTGGCACCTGGATCGCCCTGGATACCTTGGATACCTTGCGGACCCTGAGTACCAGTTGGACCAACATTCCCCTGAATACCCTGAGGGCCAGTGGCGCCCTGAGGGCCAGTGGCACCAATTTGACCAGTTTCGCCATCTACGCCTTGGATACCTTGGATACCTTGGATGCCTTGAGGACCCTGAGAGCCAGTGGCACCCTGAGGGCCGGTAGCACCAACGTCACCCTGTACACCCTGAGGGCCGGTGGCGCCATCCAAACCGTTACTACCAGCAGGACCAGTGGCACCAGTTGCTCCAGGATTACCCTGGACACCTTGCTCGCCTTGCGTACCCTGAATACCCTGAGGGCCAGTTGGGCCAACATTCCCCTGGATACCCTGAGGGCCAGTAGCACCTTGTGGCCCTCCCGCACCAGTTGCACCCTGAGGGCCTTCCGGACCCGTAAACCCCTGTCCGCCTTGCGTACCGGTAGCGCCTTGTGGACCTTGAGAGCCAGTTGCACCCTGAGGGCCTTGAATATTACCAACATTATTCCAACTAGAACCACTCCAAACCCATAGATTACCTGATATTAGGTATGCGTCACCTGCACTACCACTACCGGGTAATTCACCAGGATTATTAAATGAGCCTAGAATACTGACCCCCGTACCGGGATCTCCTTTCACTCCAGTCGGACCGGTAGCACCAGTAGCTCCATCTGATCCATTACTACCAGCAGGACCAGTAAAACCCTGAAGACCCTGGGGACCCTGAGGGCCAGTAAAGCCGGTAGAACCTTGCAACCCAGTAGCTCCAGTAGCTCCTTGACCACCTTCTTGGCCTTCGGGTCCTGGATTACCCTGGACACCTTGAGGGCCTTGGGGGCCGGTAGCTCCTTGAATACCTTGGGCGCCCTGAGGGCCAGTGGCACCAGTAAAACCACGAGCACCATCACTTCCGGCAAGACCTTGGGGTCCCTGAGGGCCAGTGGCTCCATTTATTCCCGCTTCACCCTGTGGACCCTGGATACCCTGGAGACCCTGGGGGCCAGTAGCGCCCTGAAAACCCTGCTCTCCTTGCGTACCGGCAGGCCCTGTTGGCCCCATTGAGCCAGTAGCACCAGTCGACCCTGGGTCACCTTGAGGACCTTGATTGCCCTGTGAACCTTGGGGACCAGGATCACCCTGAGGGCCTTGATTGCCCTGCACACCCTGAGGACCAGTTGAACCAGTGAAACCTGGAGCACCTTGAGGGCCTTGGGGACCGGTTGCCCCTTGTATTCCCTGAGGGCCCTGAGGGCCGGTTGAACCAGTAAAACCATCTGATGCCATAGGTGGCAACGCACTGGCCTTGATGCTTCCATCAGGATTATGAGACACACTCAAATAATCGTTTAATATATTACCCCAGGTACCAACGTCTTTACCAGGTATTGGTAATCTAGCCATCCAAGAAATCCTGTCTCATCTAAAACGCTTTAACTCCCCCAAAATACTGCCTTATATAATAAGTATAAACACTTTGAAGTATGTAGTAAATATCAGCCCAACACTTCCAATTAACGTACATGCTTTGGATAAAACCTCACCACTGTTACAATAGTCTTTGTTATGGACACAAAACCTAGAATACTGTTTTTGGTAGGCATGCCCGGAGCCGGCAAAAGTTCTTGCGTTGAACATCTAACGACCAAAGGCCTGCCTTCGGTGTATTTTGGCGGAATAGTGGTAGAGGAGACAAAAAAGCGTAATAATGGAAAAACCTCTGAAGCCTTAGAAAAAGTAGTTCGAGAAGAATTTCGAGCCCAAGATGGCAATGAGGCCATAGTCAAAAGAATTGTTCAGCAGATCGATAAATTACTAGAAAATCACGATCAGGTTGTAGCCGACGGACTCTACAGCTGGACTGAATACAAATTCGTAAAACAATATTATGGTGAAAAGGCCCTTATTATCGCTATCACTGCTCCACGACATATCAGACACGAACGACTTGCTCATAGACCAATCAGACCCTTGTCCAAAAGTGAGGTCATATCTAGGGAGTATGCCGAAATAGAAAACCTCGAAAAGGGTGGCCCAATAGCTAATGCCGATTACACAGTCAATAATGATGGCGACGCACTAGATATGCTCAACCAGCTTGACAAAATCCTCCATCGCACCGGCTTTATAGAGTTAGAAGCTTAATCAATCTCTATAAAAACCAAAAAGAGTACTTCTCAGGAATTTATTACATCTAGTAAATAAACCATGGCTCGCCTACTTGATGTAGTCGAGGAGTTTTTTGGAGTCTTTGTGTTTGCGTAGTTTTGCCAATGCTTTGGCTTCAATCTGACGAATACGCTCACGAGTAACACTAAACTCCTGACCGACCTCTTCGAGGGTATGACTTTTGCCGTCTTCTAGACCAAACCTAAGTTTGAGAATTTTTTGTTCACGCTCAGTTAAGCCCCCAAGCAGAGTCTTAACCTGCTCTTTTAGTAGTTGGCTGGCGGCTGACTCTTCTGGCGTGACCGTATCTTCATCTTCAATAAAATCACCAAGCACCGAATCCTCTTCATCATCACGCACACTAGCATCAAGGCTAGAGATATCCTGCTTGATTTTCATAATATGCTCAACTTTGTCGACATCTATTTCCATCTCTTTGGCTATCTCTTCATTTGTAGGTTCGCGGTTGAGCTCTTGGGTTAATCGACGCTGAGTCCTGAGAAGTTTGTTTATAGTCTCAACCATATGCACAGGAATACGAATTGTTCTAGCTTGGTCGGCAATAGCACGAGTTATAGCCTGACGAATCCACCAGGTGGCATAAGTACTGAACTTGAATCCTTTGTCTGGATCAAATTTTTCAACAGCCCTTAGCAATCCTGTATTTCCCTCTTGAATAAGATCAAGTAAATCAAGTCCACGTCCTACATATCTCTTGGCAATCGATACCACTAGACGCATGTTTGCTTCAGCCATCTGATCTTTTGGTAAGCTCAACTTCCTTGCCTTGGCTTCAAGTTCTTGGTATTCTTTGCGCTCTGTCTTGGTCAAATCTCTCACAAAACCATTTTCATCTTTATACGAATCGAGCTTCTCGACAACTTTTGCCAGCTTTGGTTGATTAGCAACAATCTGTTGCGCCAAAGCTAACTCTTCGTCTGCTTTGAGTAGCGGGATCTTACCAATTTCGCGCAAGTATAGCCTTACTGAGTCATCAGCAATATCATCCAAATATACTTTGTCATCTAGAACTATCTCTTCACCGTCTTCACCCGCCCATTCATCACTAAATTCTTCTGCGTTTACTTCTGTAGCACCAATTAGTTCGATATTCTCGTCGCCTAGCTCGGTATATAGTTCATCGAGTATGTCTATGTTCTCGGGTGTATCAGGAATAGCAGCAAAAATATCGCGTTGATCAAGTTTTCCAGCTTTCTTACCTTGTTCGAGTAGCTTTTTTTTGGCTTCGTTTAAGTCAACTTTTTTATTATCGGGCATAAGATCTCCTTGAGTATTGGTAAATAATAACTTTTAAGATTGGTCGTACTTTCTGTCTTTTGCTTCTTTCAACAAAATATTCAACTCTTTGTCTAATGTTAACAAACGTCTTGCTTCGTCTTCATCAGCACCAATGAGTTTTTTAGACACCAACTTTTTTTGTTGTTTAACATACTGCGCAATTAAGCGTTCTTGCAATCGAGTGACTTCATACTGAAGTTCATGTAGCTCGAGCGTTCGATATAGCTCATCGAATTGTAATGAGATTATTTTTACATAATCTGCGATTGATTGCAATGATTTAATATCTTTATGTTGACCGTCAAAATCAGGATGGGCGTCAATAAATTCGAATAACTGCTTAGCTGAGTCGTCGTTAAACATACCAGATTCGAGCAAATCCACCTCTGGGCGAAGAGATTTTTGCATCAATATTAGCGACAAAATATGTTGCTGAGTCTTACTATACTCGATATCAAAATTATTCATTTGCTTTGTACTTTTGACTTGTTTCAACCTCTGACTTGGTTGTTGAGGATTCTGAGCAAGTTTTGCACGCATGGCTTTATTACTAACCCCGAGTAGTTTAGCTAATTTTGCCGAATAATGATCCTGTTCGACCTCATCATCTAATTCTCGAACAATTTTAAGTATTACATCTGTAAATTCTCGCTTTCCTTTGCCCGTATTAATATCTAGCAAGTTCTTATACCTCTCAATCAACCAGTCCACTGCATATTGATGATTATCTACAGCCTGGCGCCAAAGCTCAGGGTCTACTTTTATTAATTCATCGGGATCCTTACCCTCTGGGATAGTAATAATACTAACATTAACACCAACTTTTTGAGCCAGTGGTATAGCTCGTTCCGTAGCGTTTATACCTGCCCTATCACTATCAAATGCAAATCTTATATCACCAGCAAATCGATTTAAATCTTTCAAATGATATTCAGTTAATGCCGTTCCAGCTGCGCCAACAACATTTCGCACACCTGCCTGATGACTTGAGATAACATCCAAATTGCCCTCTACCACCACACTATAGCCAGATTTTCTGATAGCGTCCTTGGCCAGATGTAGTCCATAAACTTGACGCCCTTTATCATAAAGTAAGGTTGCAGGTGTATTTATATATTTTGGTCCGTCATCCCCGTCATCTAGTAGTCTAGCTGTAAATCCCACAATTCTGCCAGATGCATCACTAAGCGGCACCATCATACGCCCACGGAACATGTCTCCTAAGCCCCTGTATCGTCTTGTAACTAGCCCAGCTCTTGTCAATTCTTCGTCAGAAAAACCTTTTGCCTTAAGAAATTTGTACAAGGCATCTCCAGTATTTGGTGAATAACCCAGCTTGAATAACAAAATAGTTTCTTTGCTAAATAGACGCTTTTTGAGCAAATATTCTAGAGCCACTTTACTGCCTTTGAGTTGCGTTTGATAGAATTTCGTAGCCAGTTCTAATGCTTGATAAAGTCTGTCCTTTTCTTTGCCCCCACCCCTACCGGCTGACTTAAAAGCATCCAGGTCAATACCTGCCTTGCGTGCCAGTATTTCTAACGCACCACGAAAGTCTACACCTTCGACTTCTTGGATGAAGGTGAATATATCCCCACCCTTACCACTGCTAAAATCATGCCAAATTTGTTTTTCTGGACTAACGATAAAGCTCGGGGTTTTTTCTTCATTAAAAGGACTGAGGCCTTTGAAATTACGGCCAGCTCGTTTTAGTTGGACATACTCGGCAACTATATCCTCTATTGATAGTTTGGCCTTTATCTCTGTAACCGCATCCATGCTTATTAGTATCAGTTAGAGCGAGCTAACTGGCAAGTATAAGCAGTTCTATATATTATTAACATCCATTACCTTACGCTAACGTGAGCGTGAGCATGAGCCAAACGCTTCTGAACAGGCTGGGCTATAAATTTCTTATTGTTCATGACTTCGTGAGCCATTCGCATAGCTACAACCTTGATTA
>JAKQIK010000056.1 GCA_029557395.1 bacterium | reverse complement strand
TACAAAAAAAAGTGATGATAAGAAAACTGCCTCAAAAAGGATTAGACGACTAAACTACAAGGACAAAAAGAAGTCTGTCAAAATCAATGAACCAATTCCTAGTAGTTTCAAAATCCTGGTATCAGCATTAAAACATATTTGGCAAAATAAAAAACTATTCATTGGCATAATGCTTGTCTATGCGCTACTTTATGTACTGCTGGTAAAGGGGGTTGCTACTAGCTTCAAGCTACCTGATACAAAACAAGCTATTGAGGATGCCGGGGTTACATCGGGCAAATTGGCAATTGGTTCGGTATTGGTAGGTTCACTTTTTGGTAATATTGGCTCAACTCCATCCGAATCGGCCGCTGTATATCAAATTTTTTTATTTATTTTTATATCATTAGTTTTGGTATGGACACTTAGGCAGACATACTCGAGTAGGGCAAAGATAACAGTCCGCCAAGCTTTTTATTCTAGCACTTTTCCATTGGTGCAATATCTTTTGGTCTGGCTGGTTATCTGTTTGCAACTCATACCGGCACTTATTGGTATTGCTATATATAGTATTGTGTCTAGTAATGGTATAGCTGTGGGTGTATTTGAGAATATACTATGGTTGACCCTGATGATATTGTTTGTGGGCGTATCGGTGTTTTGGGTTAGTTCATCTTTGTTTGCAACGTATATTGTATCTTTGCCAGAGATGACTCCGCTGATTTCGCTCAGAAAAGCCAAAAAAGTTGTAAAATTTAGGAGATTTGCCATCATAAGAAAGATAGTTTTTTTCCCTGTCTTAGTAGGATTAATCTCGATTGCTATTTTTTTGCCATTAGTCATTTATCTTCCAATAATCGCTGAGGTTTTATTTATCGTTTATATTGTCTTCTTAATTCTTATAGGTCATGCGTATTTCTATAATCTGTATAAAAAGTTAATATAGGAATATGCAGGATACAAAAAAGAGGGTCGGGGAGCTACGGTCGATATTAAATCAATATTCTTATGAATATCACGTTTTGGATAGTCCAAGTGTTAGTGATGCTATTTATGATGGATTAATGTCGGAACTAAAGAATCTAGAAGAAAATAATCCGACTTTGATTACCGCTGATAGTCCTACTCAGAGGGTTGGTTCAGCGTTACTTAGTGGCTTTAAGAAGGCCGAACATTCTACTAGGATGCTAAGTTTGAACGATGTTTTTGATCGTCAAGAAGTAGAAGCCTGGGTAAGCCGGATTGATAAGCTACTCCCAGGTAGGAAACATGAATTTTCAGCTGAGATAAAAATGGATGGACTGGCCTGTGCGTTAGTGTACGTAGACGGTGTCTTCGAGAAGGCGATTACTCGTGGCAATGGTCTCGTAGGCGAAGATGTTACCAGCAATGTTAAGACAATTAATAGTGTGCCACTCAGACTTCGAGAAACGCCAGAAAATAGGCAGTTTATTGTGGGCTATACAGAAATTCGTGGTGAGATTGTCATGCTTAAAAAAGATTTTGAAAAGCTAAATAAGCAAAGAGAAAAAGAAGGATTACCACAATTTATGAATCCACGAAATCTAGCCGCCGGTACGATAAGGCAATTAGACCCAAGACTAGTAGCAGAAAGGCCCTTGCAGTTTAGGGGCTGGGATATGGTACGACAAGACCCAGAAGAGCTCCCGAACTATGATTTTGTTTATCAAGCCATGAGGTCTCTGGGATTTATTGTTAATGAGCAGAATCAAATTTTTTGTAGCATCGATGATGTGATGGATTTTGTTGATAAGTGGGAACATGAACGTGAAGGCCTGCCTTTTAATACCGACGGTTTAGTAATCAAAGTTAACGATAGAAAGCTTTATAGAGAACTTGGGGTTGTCGGCAAGAACCCTCGGGCGGCTGTTGCTTACAAATATCCAGCCGAACAGGCCACCACTGTTGTACGAGACATTATTATTAGTATTGGCAGGACAGGTGCGGCTACACCCGTGGCGGTGTTTGATCCTGTTGTGGTAGCTGGCACAACAATACAGCATGCCAGCCTACACAATGCTGACGAGATAAAACGTAAAGACATCAGAGTGGGTGATACGGTTGTTATTTATAAAGCTGGGGATATTATCCCACAAGTAGAGTCGGTTATTACTGAGCTAAGGCCAAAAGATTCAAAAACCTTTGTGATGCTATCGGAGCTAGATAGGCAATACCCAGAATTAGAATTTGAAAGGCCTGAGGGTGAAGCTGTTTACAGGGTTAAGGGAGCAAGTGGTTCAATTTTGCTCAAGAAAAACCTCGAACATTTTGCTAGTAGACAGGCTTTGGATATTGATGGTTTGGGTGAAAAAAATGTAATTGCACTCGTTGATTCTGGCCTTGTATCGGATTTAGCTGATATTTATTTGATTACAAAATCACAGCTTCTGAGTCTTGAACGTTTTGCGGAAATTTCTGCCCGTAAGTTAGTTGATGCAATTAGTGCTAAGAAAAGTATCTCGCTTAGTAGGTTTATATATGGATTAGGTATACGTCATGTTGGTGCACAGACGGCTATAGATTTGGCAAATAGATTTAAAAATCTTGATAATTTAGGTCAAGCAACTTATCAAGATTTGAAGCAGGTAGAGGGTGTCGGTGAGATTGTAGCCGAGTCAATACTTGGTTGGTTTGTAGATGATGATAATCAAGCACTATTATCAAAATTTAGGCAACTAGGCGTATGGCCAGAGGATGTTAAGCGAGTTGGCGGTCGCTTATCGGGTCAGAGCTTTGTGATTACTGGCACTCTTAGATCAATGGGTAGAGATAGAGCCGCGGAGATTATTCGAGAGCTCGGAGGTACGTTCCAATCATCTGTTGGCAACAGTACTTCGTATTTGGTGATGGGCGAGAAAGCCGGTAATTCAAAGGCTGAAAAAGCTCACAAAATAGGTGTAAAAGTAATTGATGAAGATGAATTACTTGAATTACTCTCCTAATCTTATCCAATATAATGTACAATTATATACAAATGACGAAGATACTGGGGAACTAGAGGGAAATGATTGATTTAATTAATCCTGTTGCAAAAGAGGCTCTAAGCCAGAGTCTAGATAGGTATTTTTCCAAATGGGATGAGTACGTTGCGCGCATGGGGCTGTACTCAATTGCTGAAAAGATGCGTCCAGTAGCTGTTGGCTGGAAGGTGGGCTCAAGAGCCGAATATCGTCGAGTCATGAGTGTACTTGATAACTATGCTACTCAGATTCATAGCTTGAGCGTTGGTAAGCGCAAGATCGCTACAGTCGTACTCGAAGATCAGTTGGTACGAAATCTATCAGTCATAAAAGTAATTGAAAGACGAGAAGGTTCTCGTGATGTTGTTGGGCTGGATCATGTTGATTTTTATTTACCTATTATTGACGGTATTGCCGAGATGCTAGAACGCAACGAAGCTAATTGGCGTAGACAGGGTAACGAGAATTATAAACGACTCAGTGTTAGGTTTGGTCCAGAATCTTTGTATGAAGCAAAAATAATTGATCATACTGTCCTAAATATTGCTGCTGATGAGCTGAACTATGCGAGTCAAAAAATCCTAAATCCATCATCCAGACTAAAAAAACCATCCATGGAATAAAAAAGCTCTACGCTAGTAGAGGCTTCGGTTTGGTGGAGATACGGGGACTCAAACCCCGGACCTCTTCGCTGCCAGCGAAGCGCTCTAATCAACTGAGCTATATCCCCGAATAACTTCTAAATTATAACAGATGTAATAACTAAAATAAAGCTTGTGCATCTTGTATTAAATGTTTATAGTTATGGTCAAGAATATAAATAATTGAAGGGTGATACCAAGAGGACTAATATGGATGATGATAAAGGTAGTAAAATAAATGTCAAAATAGGTAGCCCTCCTGAAAATTCACCGTCAACATCTTTGCCGATGAGTACTGAAATAAAGCCAAGCGGTTCGGATGGTCAATCTAGCTCAATTTTTAGTGATCA
>JAKQIK010000049.1 GCA_029557395.1 bacterium | reverse complement strand
AATCCCAGTACCACAGTTATACCACCAAAAATAAACTGCTTGAGCGTAAACGGCCCGAACAGTTTATCTTCTGCCTCGATATCTTGCAGTACCTTATAAGTAGCCATTAACACTAATTATAGAGTATTCTTTTGCAAGTATAAAGTTTGCTCTTACTCACCATTTAAAAATAGTAGTGTCAAAGCCCCTGCTCAGTAAAAGGACATGCAAGATAGAAATTTTAAAGATATCTTTAAAGCAATCGTATCTTTGGTCTTGATATTCTACCATAGGTCTCGGCCAGTTGTTTATCCAAGGTAATGAACTCTTCACAGCCATTACGCACAGCTATGGCCAGTTGCAGTGCATCCTCAAAATCATCATCGAGCTTATTATCAAATGCCCACTCAATATCATCCTTGCATAGATCTAAGACAATAAAATCATCTAGAAATCTCCCCACGACATACATCGGCAAACCTTTTGGCGTGAAGTGTACGACTAAGTGAGCTGTCAGGGCGGATATATACGCTTTTTCGACAAGATTATCCATCAGCGATTCGACATCGGAAGATCTTTCTCGCTTGTGTAATACCTCGATAAGCATATTGGCATCAAGAAAAATTTTATTTTTTGATGCCATACTTCTCATCCAATTGATCACGATAGATTTGCTTAATATCACCTCGTTGGTATTCACTGGGTATATCAATCTTTTCTAGATGTTTGAGCAGTGAATGTAGTCCGGTAAGGGGCTCTCTGACTGGCTTTTTCTTAGGAATTGGTTCTATGCTTAGAGCTGGCTTGCCTCGGTAGCTCACCTGTATCTGCTCGCCGTTCATGACTCGCTTAGTTATTTCGCCCAGGTTGTCACGTAATTCTTTGGCTGTAATGATGTTAGTATTCTTGTACATAGTTCAAGTTTAACTCAAACTTCAACTATTGTCAATAGGGACTTTTTGGATAAAATACAAAACACCGCATATATCTACGGTGTTTTGTATTTTATGGCCCTCTGCAACTCTATTGGTTATGCTCTTCTGCCTCGGCGGCTTCGGCGTCAGCAAATGTAGCATGTACTGTACCATGTGGGTGGTGTGGTGGTGCATAAATAGAATATAGTTTTAGTGGCTCATCACCAGTATTGATAATATTATGCCAAGTATCACTAGGTACAAAAATAGCAAAATCATCCTCGGCATCCCACTCTTGGTCTAGGTTGTCTTCGGCTGGACCCATGACTACCTTGGCTTTGCCGGCTTCAATCCTGAGGAACTGGTCGAACCCATGATGCACCTCTAGACCCACTTCCCCGCCAACCTCAATACTCATAGTAGTCATCTGGAGATTAGAGCCAGTCCACTGAGCCGTCCTGAAGTTTGTGTTTGCTTTGGTTAATTCCTCGATGTCCACGACATAAGGATTTGGTCCTACATCTACCATAATATAACTCCTTTATTACTCTTTTATTATAACAAATTTAGTAAAGTTATTCCGGCCAAACCTGACCTCTTCTAGTCAGTTGATTGAATCTTTTCAGCAAGGTGGAAAGATGTACAGCCCGGTAATCTAATTTACTAGGCGTTAGGAAACTTATCTAGTAGTTTTTCGTACGAACCGTCAGACTCAACGGGTTTATTTTTGGCTTTAGGGTTACTAGCCTTGGATTTACGGCCAGTAATCTGGTCTATGGTTACATATTCACCTACACGCGTGCCACTACCGTCGTTTGCAGGTCTTGTGATTAGTATCTTACCGGTGCTTTCGTTGTAGCTGTGTACCGTCCATTCACTTTCTTCACCAAACCTATCAGTAGTTATTATGTCGCCTTTTTTTAAGTCTTGTTCATTAATTTTTTCGGCTTCTGATTTTGCTCTTACATCTTCTTCGGTAGAAGTTTCTTCCTCGGGCTTATCGCTACCGTTACCTGCCTCTGCCTCGTCTGGCAATTTTACCTTTGGGATTTCTACTCTTGGGGCACCATCTTCGTCCGAGTCGACACTAATAGGTTTAATCACACGGAAAGGCAACTCCCTACCGGTTTCAGCAACAGGATCATCATTTTCGGGAGCATCCTCTGTTCTTGATATATTGTCTATCTCAACAAAACCGTGATAACTATCATTAATAATATCTATTGCACGGTCACGCTCATCGGCAAATTCATCTTGTTTTTCTTGACTTAATATTGTCTTTCTAAATTTTTCATTAGCCTTATCGAGCTCTTTCTTAGCTTTTTTTACATTTTTAGCCCAGTAGCTACTAGTACTTGCCATTTTTTCTGCATACGCTAAATCTGCTTGAGCCCTTCTTGCTTTGATACCGGCTTTTCTACTCTGTCTTGCTCGTCTTCTCTCAAGAAATTTTGGGGTGCCGGGGGCTTTGTCGATCATTTCTCCTAGTGCAGCACCACCAATCTCACAGGTCAATGCTAGTTTCCGGTCCATTTTTTCCATTCTCGAACTAGCACGATCCATTCTTATTAATAATCTTCTCTGGTCATCTGTAATAGGCTGGTCGATTCTGTATTTTGAATCTTCACCAAAAACTTTTTTCATAAGTTTTTGGTCTTTTTTAATCTGTCGCTTATTTTTATGACGAGCTATAAATGGCTCGAGAGAGTTTTTGGCAACGGCGGTATCATCTATTACCCTATCATCGCTATCGCTATCTAGTGTCCCATCTGTTTCATCAGCGCTATCTTCCCATTCAGAAATAGCTGGTTCTCCTGTATCAAAGCTATCTGTGTCAAATGATGGATCCCCGCCTACCACGCTATAGTCGTCACCTTCGTATACTGGTGGTTGTTCGGGCATTTGATCTGGTAATTGTGTTAGTTTTCTGGACATGCATACATATTAGCATAAGCGTGCAAAAAAGTCAATAGTATTTTTATGATAATACTGTATTTTTTATTCTGTCAAAGATATAATCGTGTATTATTAAGAGCTCATGGCATCAATATCTTCTGGTCGCATCCTAGTGCTAGTCCTGCGTTCTGCCATGTAGGCCATGTAGGCCGGCGATCCTTCTTTGACACCTCTACCACCACCAACATCCAAAATCTTTACTGGCTTACCATCATCCCCCATTATTAATGGCATTTCGGTTGTTTTTCCATCCGGTCCGACTGTAAGGGCTACATCACCCGAGGTATCTTTCTTGAGTTTATCCATTTGTTCACGAGCAAAACTGGCAGTTCTGGGGTCTGTGTAGGCGCCAGGTGCAGCTTCGCTGGCAATCTTTTCTATTGCTGCCATCTTTACAGATGGGTCTCCACCAGTTGCGCTTGCTGCTGCATCTAGGGCAATAGCTTTGACGCTCTTCTTTTCGTATACTATCTTGCCGCTGGCGTCACGTACGACATTACCACCAGCATCTAATTTTGGAACACTCGTCTCGTATCCAGGCATACTACCCCAGGCTTGAGGTCCAGCTTCGGCCATCTTGTTAAATATTTTTTGATCTGCTTCTTCTTTTCTGCCTTCTGCTGTCATTGTCGAATAGGTCTCTATCTTGCCGGTTTCTTCATTTGTGCCAATTGCTACACCAGCAAAGCTTCCGGCCGACTTCATGTTGTAAGCTAGGTCTCCAGCAACTTTTGCCTTGGCTTCACGATCGATCTTATCATCGCCATACCAATGGTCGAGTGCCTCTGCGCTAGCATCATCTAGCTTGCCTGATTTTGATGCAGCATTCATAGCAGCTACGCCATAAGCTCTATCACCTGCATGTGAAGACATTGTTTCAAGTTTGGCGGCTAGATTGTGTTCACCGTTATTTCTGAGAGCTTCAATCCTAGCATTTAATGCCGCTCTACTATAACCGTGTTGGGCAAATTCATTCCACATACGATCATCGATAGGATTATTCGTCATAATATCTTTTTCTGCTTCCTGGGCCGCAGCACTTGCTTGGGAAGCTGCAATAATCTTACCGCGTCCTTTACTACCAAACTTCCCTGGAATTATAGAGGTTGGTGCCGAGACTCGCCTCAGACCCCTGGCTGTAAGTCTCCCTGCCTTTCCGTAGTTATTCCCAAATTGGCCACTTCGCATATCTTTGCCCCATCGTTGAGCTCTCTCGGCACGCTTTCGTTTCTGATGGTCAAACAGCCCTTTTTCTTTGTCATTTACAAAACCTGCTAATGTTGCAAACATTCCACCTGCGAACCGGAACGTAAATGGAATGAATGCAAACGGAAGAGTGTATGCCAGAATCTTGAATATCGGGTTCATAAAAGTACCTGCTACACCTCCCTCCGGACTATTAGCAATAATTACTGCAAACACTTTACCCACAGCTAGTAGCAACATAATTAGCGGGAACATCAATAATAGTTTAGTAAATGTACCCCACCAAAACTTCCACATTTTATCATTTCCGGGGAATATCCAAGAAAGTATTGCCAAGGGCGCTAATAATATCAGTGCTATAATAATGATCTGCCTCGCGAGTAATATTAGAAATGCCGTACCTATAGCAAGTAATATCGTAAATCCAAAAAATATTACTATGACAATAACCCCAATACCTACAACCGCAGCTTGAACTATGCCCATGAATATACCGATTGTGTAGTTTATTGCAGTATCAGCTACCTCGTTACCAGGTAAAATGTCAGGTGTGTTGACTGTATTAGTGTTAGCACTGAACAAGCACGATAAGGTAATGCCTTTTGCTTCTCCATCAGAGTTAAGCCCTCTGCATGCTTCTGGCATCGTAGCAACAAAAGGCCTAGTTACTAGACCACCAACACCGTAACCAACTACATTTGTAAACCCAATTAAGAACTGACATATATACCACGACAGTGTTATGAAGATAATAGCAAAAACCATCCTGGGTAGTGCCTTTTTGACCGTATAAGCACTAAAAATTTCGAAACCAAGCGCCGTGCCAATAACCATTACCAACATAACAGGTATTAGAACAATATAGGCAATATTTCTAAATTGTGACCAAGCTAGCTTTAATTCATTATTATTGTATTTGCCTTCATCTACCTCTAATAATCTTTGTATTTGTGTGTCCAAAAAGTTCACCGTTCCGTCTATTAACGTTACTGTGGGACATAGGATCCAACCCATAAAGGCGCCTTGAGCTTCACAGGATTTATTATCTTCTGCTTGTTCATTGCTGTCTTGGTTTTCTTCCTGAGCATGAATTGTTTGAACTCCCATAATGCTCGTACTATGAATAGGAGAGATTAATCCTACGCCTAATATAGCTAACAGAAGAAATACCGTAGAGTGTACAGTAGTTGTAGGTTTTGTATTAGGCTGAGTAAATAATTGCCTTAGCTTTATTTTAAACATTTATTTTTATTATAGTACTCATTATAACTTTATGCCACAGAAATCGAAAATAAGAGTAGCAAAATAAGTTTTTTTGCTGTAGTCTTTATGCAAGAATAGCGTATTAATAATAAATTATGTACTTAGTTCATGTATTTTATCGTATTAAAAAGATACTCAGCACGTCAGCTGTGATGTTATTGGTTATACTTAACATACTTATGTGTATCAGTGTTGCTCGTCCAGTAACTGTCTTCGCTAGAGAGAAAGACGAACCTGTTAGAAATGATTGTCAAGGACCTAGCATAAAGGCGCATTTACCCAAAGAAGACCCAAATCATTGCGGTATATTAGATTATCTAGTTACGATAATAGATGTCTTGGTTGGCTTAGCCGGGGTGGCGATAGTGGGGACGATTGTCTATGGTGGAATACAATACTCTATGGCTGGTAGCGACCCGCAAAAAGTAGCTGCATCCAAGGACAGGATCCGAAATGCTATCATTGCCTTGATA
>JAKQIK010000033.1 GCA_029557395.1 bacterium | reverse complement strand
CAGACAAATCAGGCATCAATTTACCGATATCTGCCGCGATATCTGGGGTTGGTTCTAAAACCCGTTCAACAATAATTTCTAGTTTTGTCATAATACTTAAGCTTGGTACACCCGGCAGGATTTGAACCTACGACCTTCAGTACCGCAAACTGACGCTCTATCCAGCTGAGCTACGGGTGCATATTTTTTGTAAATGAATAAGTAACAGAGGTAATTTTAACACATTATGCAAACAAAATCTAGTGGTCAGAATCTAAATTTTCGGGTAATAGTGTCTATCACGTCGGCCTTGTGTTCTTCGTAAGGCAGATATTCCATCAGCGTGCTGGCGATCCGTTCTTCATCATCTGGATCGTAGTGAATAGCCAAAGGAGGCATAAACCTTTTCAAAGGCAAAAGGGAAATATAACCCATTACACCATCGTGCATAACAGAAAAAGATTTAAAAGTCTCATATGGATAGAATTTTTGGCCAATATGGAAACCGTCGTTATCGATTGCATAATTTAAGGTCTGCGGTTGCCTAGCTGCAAAAATGCCAAACATTATCGCAATAACAACTATTACAGCAGTAGAAACTATATCGCCATTTGTCAAAAAATAAACAGCCACAGCGACTAGAATAGTAGCGAGTGCAAGCAATCCAAACCAACCCCCGGACTTTGGATTTGCGGTATACTCAGATGCCGTCCATTCTACATGAGGTGCATCATAAGATTCTTCGGATGGCACCACTTGATTTGTGGCATATGTTTGGTAATCATCTAGTGTAGGTACCTGTGTTGTTTGTGATGATTCAGGCGTATCTATGTCTTGTACTTTAGCCTTGTCAGGGGTTAGACCCTCAGGTAAGGGTTGTTGGACAGAGCTAGTTTGCGTCGGCGATGTAGCATTTGGTTGAGGTTGAGCTTGACTAGCCTCTGGCTGTACCTGGGACTGTGCTTGAGACTGAGTAGGGGCAACTACTGGTTGTGAGGGTGCTGGAGCTACTGTAGCAGGAGTAGGCTGAACAGAGGTAGTCAGCTGGGCAGTTGGTATAGCTGACTGGTTTGGCCTAAATACTACACCCGGCTCGGCAACAGACTGGTCCTGTCTTGAATCATCTTGCATATGTTTTATTGTAACATTTATATCTACTTATTTTGTCAAAAAATTTCACTTTAACAGGTGACATTTGAGTCATAAGCTGTTATAATTCTGTTCTGTTAGCATTAGTTCGTGTCTGCACATTCATAATAAAAGCTTAGAAATATGGAGAGGTACCCAAGTGGCTGAAGGGGACGGTTTGCTAAATCGTTAGTGGGGCGAGAGTTCCAGCGAGGGTTCGAATCCCTCTCTCTCCGCCAAGTTGGTAAATACCAGTCATCGAAGAAATGTTATTTTTAGATCTAAGCTAATCCAGTTACAGGAACTACATAACAAAATCTATGGAGAGGTGTCCGAGTGGTTGAAGGAAACGGTCTTGAAAACCGTCGTGCCGGAAACGGTACCGTGGGTTCGAATCCCACTCTCTCCGCCAGAAAAACCAGCCTTTGCATTTTTGGATTTTTACCCCCGCCGATTTTTAATTCCTTTTAGGAAAAGGCTTGGATTTTTCTGTCGGTTCGCCTGCGCTAAAGCGCAGAGGCGGCTGGGGCTTGGTCGGTGGCTTAAACAACGTCTAATGTCATCCAAGCGTCTGCACCAGATTTCTTTTGGCTAGCTCGCTCAGCCATTTGCCGTTTGCGCTCTGCATCGCTAGCCATTCTCTCGGCTACATATTCGGGATTAAGATAGTTATCAATGCTTTCCTGACCCGATTCAATCCGCGAGTCTATATCTTCCAGTGCAGTTTCTCGATATTCTCCGTCTAATTTGCTTTCAACAATGCCTCTGAACCGCTTTAATACACCCAGATTAGCCGACATCTTGTTTGCGTCCTGCATATAATCATCAGCTGTCATTTCTGGATTGTAGCTTCCATAAAACCCTGCATTCATAATGGGGGTAGCCATCCAGCCAACAATTGTACCTAAGTCTTGGTCGGCACTGTTTTTGGCAGCAACTTTTGACGAATGATAGTCAACTATACCGAAACCGGCTTCTCGGTCATAAAATATGTTGGTGGGTTTAGGGTCAATCTCAATGCCGTGTTCACTAACGGCAGTCAGTGTATCTACTAATCCTGACAGTTGTTCATCTGTAATCGCCTGTACGTCCTCAACCGTCATATCCTTACCCATCTCTTTGCCTGGCATTACCTCTGCTACGGTAACGCCGTCCTCGTAGGACGCAGCAACTATTTGCTCAAGATGTGGTATTCCTTTGCCAAGTACAGCGCCAGCCAAATGGCTATCTATGGTAGCTGGACTTGGTTTTGCACCACTTGGCACCCTGACCGCGTAATCCTTACCCTCGTGCGTAATTCGAAACACAGCCGAGTTAGAGCCATTACCCATAAAAGCAGGGTGTTCCTTGCGTGTCGCTGGGTCTTGCAGTTCCTCACGTAAACCAGTGATAATTGGTTTAAATACCTGGTTATATTGCGTGAGCATATCTGCTCTGCCTTGAATTGCCTCGTATCTTGAGCCGCCTACAGAACGTAAAAAGTCCGTATACTCTGAAACTGTCGCCACCGTCCTTTCTGTATTTTCTGGTACACGCACAGTTCCCCCTGTGCCGTCCTTATGATATTCAGATGACTGAGTAACCCTGGTAACGTCAAGCAAATCACCGGTCGCTAGTTTGCCGAGATTGTTTAGAATGTGGCCGCTATCTTGGTCATGCTCAACTCGCTCAGCGGCAAAAGTGGCCGCTTGCGCTTGGAGTAATTCTGGTGATTTAGGGGTTATTTCAGGCATTATTTTTATTTTATGTTAAACTATGCTTATTCTAGCACATCTCTCTGAATAAATCAAGTGCGAATTTGCCACCGACCAAGCCCCAGCCGCCTCTGCGCTTTAGCGCAGGCGAACCGACAGAAAAATCCAAGCCTTTTCCTAAAAGGAATTAAAAATCGGCGGGGGTAAAAATCCAAAAATGCAAAGGCTGGTTTTTCTGGTGGGGCGCGTTACAGCTTTGATGTAACAGGCGGCGGGGCTGGTTTTGCTTTCGGGTTTTCAGCTTTTTGCCATAAAATCTCAGGAGATTTTACTGCCTCGCTCGGAAAACCTGAAGCAAGCTTCGGCTTTCTCTCACTTCGTCATAAAATAGGTTCTAGCCTCGTTGTAGAGGTGCGCCAGATAGATTCTGGAATATTTTCTAAGATAAAAATGTGTCATCCGACACAAAATGACCCCTGCGGGGTCTTTTTTTGCTTAAGAATTACTAAAGCTTGCTGATATACCAAAGGCCACGACAAGCTACTGAGGTCTTTTCCAGGTTCCCAAGGCCTCACCCTTCTTCTGTAAATATTTCCAGGGTTAAACCCTGGAAAGCAATTCAAAAAATTTAATCCACAATAAGCTTCTTCAACACGAGAAGGTTCATGTCATCAAAAACACTTACTATTCAGCTAGCCGATCTTCCATTGGACACTCACTGTTTCTAGGACCAGTACAGGTGGCGCATATAGCAAGCTTTGATTGAATAAACTCGGAACGAACTGAAATCTCTTCAATCCGCATCTTGTCTTTCACTATTGCTTCTTGAAAATAATTTTCATCTTGTACGCCGTATCCTGGTTTTAATTTTCGGTCTCTTTCATACTCATCAATAACCTGTCCTATTGTCCTTGCTACTATTGCAGCACCTTCACTTTCTTCAGAGAATCTAGCAAGATCAAGGGCATATTGTAAGCCCCAGTTAGCAGTAGCTTCTTCTAGGAGTTCTTTAGCGAGTACTGCTTTAGAATTATCATCCACCTCATCGAGTTTTGCCATAACCGTATCAGCAGCTTCTCTTGTCATGTAGCCTCTTCTAACCTGAGAATCAAGTTCATAGCCGAGGTATCCTGCCATTGCAATTGCATGCTCAACAATACGAGATTCATTTAGCTCGATTCTGTCATTGGTCGAAACTAACAGTTCTCCCATTTTACGCTCCAACCCGTGCCAGGCCTTCGCTATTTCACAATTAGCTAAGCAGTCTTCTCTTAATTCAAATATACTCATTTCTAGTATTATATCAAAAAATACTAGATTAGTCAACAGTATCGTACTCATCCATTTTGTGATATAATAACTCTTGTTAAAGGTAAAACAAAAATGACAGAATTAAGCACACCAACACCAACCAGTCCTACCGAGATAGCCCAAGGACAGGCTCCTCCTATCGAAGATGTCTTTGTGGTTGTTCGCAGATTTAATTATCACGAAGCTAATCTTTGGAGGCCTCATCACGACAGTCAACGTACGCAACTCGACTCTGAGCATGTTCTTAATGGTCTATCCGCACAATATGCCCGAGAATTAGAAGAAGGGCTTGACACAATTCAAGCCGCCGAAGGTCAATATGATCCGGCTAAATTCCCGTGGCTACCAGAACCAAAACACGTTATAGACCGCGTAGTGACGACTGCTGAACATATCCGTCGTGGTCTGTCATCTGATTCATATGCTATATCTGACACGCTACCCCAAGAAGATACTCTAGATACAGATGTACCTAAGGATAGACAACACCACCTTCGTCACACTCGTGCAACTTTACGGGCTAAGCTTCGGGGCTTTTACCCACAAACCGCTTACGACATGGTTAATAATGCTGAAAGAAGTGGCAATTATAAGGAGCTAACGCCGCTGGAGAGCCAGCGCGAATATCACGAAGTAACACCCCATGACGTAGATCTATTAGCCCAAGAAGATCCGGCAACATTTGTGAAAGTCGTAGCTGACATACTCAGCCCCATTCGCAACGAACATACGCCGCTATCAAATGAGACTCTTAATGCTCTAGCCGCGACAGTCAATGCTCGACAAGAGGAAATCGGCTCGCTGGGAACAGCACTGCTTATTAACTGTTGGCGCCTCGCCCAGAGAAACGGTAGTACAGATGTTGTACAGACCATACAGTCTTCTCTTGGTCAGGAATCTTCGCTTCGTCATTATATGGAACTTTATGAATCTCAGGAGTCGTTTGCCCCGAGCCGGGAAACCATGAAGCGAAACGCTACGAGATATGTTGATGAATATATAGATAGCGGCGGTAATCCAAGTGAACTTGAAGGTGGACTCGATAAGCCAAAGGTTCGTATGCGCCTAAAACTAGAGGCACTCTGGAGTATTGCGATGCGTGATAATGGCTTTATCCGTGCTGGCAATGAAGGTACTGTCAGACAAACCGGCAGGGGGTATGAGGGTAACTATGCGTATATCCGCAAACATGTAGAAACAACACTTTACGGTGAAGCAGCTATAGATACGGTTACAGCCGATCCGATAGTCTACGGGTATTACGCCAATGAAGAAACTGAGCAGACAGCTGCTATGCGGACTATGTCTAGAATATATGGTGGCGTCGAACTTATATTTAAGGATGATATTGCTGCCGATAAACGAGTCGTGTATGGCGATAGTATGAATGCTGTAGCAGTTGAAGCTGACGGCAAGCCAGTCACACCGAAACTCATACAAAAAGTTTTAAATGAGCGTGTTATCGCCGAAGAAAATGCGACAGCTCTGGCTCATGTTATTGCTTTTCTTCACGGGAGTGAGGAGAATACTCAGTTTAACCCCTCTGCTAATCCGTATATAGAATGTTTATTGCGAGGTCGATTGAATCTTGGTGATTGCGAAGAAATACGAGTACCTGCGTATGCATATGATGGCAACGCCAGCCTCATGAGTGCAATTTCAGAAAAATTTGGTGTAGCGGTCGTGAGGGTTGAATAGCTATGCTCCCCATCAATTTCATCCTACCAAGTCCTCCCAAGGTCTCACCCTTACATCTATAAATATTTCCAGGGTTAAACCCTGGAAATCAAACTATAAACACTATAGGTGCGGGTTTTGTTCGGTTAGAACTGTTTACAAATGAGATACTTATCGACATACCACTGCCGTGTCTCATTTGTCCCACTTAGCCTCGTTAAAAGTCCGTGGCCTGTAAGTGGAACCAAGTATATATTAATATTCAAAAACCTCATTTTTTTGATGATATAATAAAAGTATAAATGAAAAGATACTATGCTTGATGAATCACCTCCTGCAGAAGACCAGCTAAACCCAAAACCTGAAGATCTATCAACATTGGAGGGTCAACCCCCTTTGGATCACGAAGTTGTATCTGTAGTCGGAGATATAGCAATCGGAGCCTCCAGCCCTAACATAGATTTGTCGAATGATCTAGAGGATTCTAAATCTATTTCCATCGACTATCTATCCACTCCAGAAGCAATAGAAAAAAGAGTCGAGAGGGCCTTAAAACAAGTAAGTTTTGAAAAAACGCCTGAACTTAAGAAAGCTCTTACTAGTTTTTATCAAAGTAACTACGCATTGGCTTCGCTTATAAACACAGTAATATCCGAAGATCCAACTGAGCTCACCGAAGAAGAAAAGGACATAAGACAAGAACGATTGCAGCAAGAAATCGACACAGTAGTGGATTACGGATACAACTACGAGGATGTGTTAGATGAAAAAAACTATATGTCGCTTCGCTCCAGTCTAAATAGAGGAGCACTCCCACCAGCAATTGGTCGCCTTGCAGGACCTCTTCTGGCAAAAATACGCCAAGAAAGACTCAGCGATCCAGAAAATTTACAGCTAGAAATTATTGAGCGATTACTGCTTCCGGTGTGTAGTGCTTCACTTTTTAATGAAGCAAGTGTTTGTATTACTTCGATTGATGACGAAGAGAGGTTATTGATTTCGGATATAGAAGAAAAGGTGGAGGAAAGTATTGCTCGCTCTGAATACTTTAAGATTGAAAATAGAAAATTTTTTATATATACAGACAGTGACGAGGTTAGCATTGTTACATTACGTAATCGTAAATATGATATCAATGTCGAAAAAATTAAAGTGAACAGTAGAGAATATTCAGAGAGAATCTTCTGGGATGAAATTAGACATGCTGGGCAATTGTTTTTTCATAATACACATGCCCTATCTCGAATACTAGCTAGCGGCGGTATTGAAACTCGAAGGATGCAAATACTAAATAATAATGGCGGATTCGTTACAGGCAATGATGATATTTTGCGCGGACTACTACATTCACCAACCGTCCATTGGAGTGAATTTTATGATGATAGCGGAGCATATCAATCTACTGAAGGAAGAGGACCGAGCTCCGGTGTCCCGGATAGTCCAGGAACCATTGCAATGCCCATTGGCGAAATCATTGCAACGGCTCCAATCGCAAGAGATAAGGAATACGGAGTATTAAAAGTGAAGGATGAAAGAAAGCCTCATGTACTACAAAAAATTCAAGATATACCAGAAAGTGTAGGTTCCATCGGAGCAGGAGAGTCAGACCAACAAGGTACCTTTGGAATTGATAGAACTTTCTACTCATCCGCAATTGATGTGCCCTGGGAATCACCACTTTCTACAGCCCCAGATGGCCACCGATTCCCGTTAACGAATAATACCTTCCTGCTTACGGCTAACGATGCCGAGTTGGATGAACTTAGTGAAATAGAACAAAGATTACAGGTTCGACCAACCGCAATTACATTCACAGAAGAAACATTACTATCAACTCTAGAAAGTATTCAAAATACTAGTATCGATAGGTGGCCAGATGATTTTGTCATTCCATTAAGGTCTGGTGGTGTAATGACTTTCTCGGTAGCTGATGATATAAGCCTTCCAGGTAGAGCTGCCGGCCGGTTTCAAATAATACCCGGCCCGACATGGTCACAGCAACCCGCAAAACTTGAAGACCTAAAAAGTACACTAGTTCTAAATTAAACATATTAAGCTAATGATAATAAAATGATCAATCTCAATACCCCGATAAACCCTGTAAGTATAGTTTTGACTTCCATCACTACAGAGAGCCAGATCAAGCACTAACAGAGGTGAGACCAGTATCCTAGACCGGTCTTTCTTTATTTTTGGAGCTTATTTCTTACAATTATACCCCTGTTAGCTAGTTCGAATCCGGTACCTATACCTTATGAATCGGTTGGAACCGGTGAATCACCACAAATAGTTAACTAACCTCTGTAATCTTGTTCCGAAAGTCAGGGTTCCTAAGGCCTCTAATACTCTCAAGGTCTCACTCTTACATTTGTAACTTATTTTTACTTAAGTCTGAAATATTATCATGGCAAGTAATCTCCAGGCTGGATAAGACACACGAGGATACTTGAGCTGTTTGAGACCACAGATTACAGTAATTTTTTTGAAGGGTATAAAGACAAAGCAATAGACCTAACTTTACTTAAATATCAATTAGCGAATAAATAGCACAAAATTACAGATGTAAGGGTGAAACCTTGGTTTTTTCCTTACTATTATTTATTCAACTTATGCTTAGCATTTGTCAAATTTTGAGGCTTTAATTACGTAAATTTAGTAGCCAATATCTTTCTAGACCAGTATTAGGTACAGTAGTTGTCTGAACCGCCAGACCAACAGGATCATTTATCTTCCCAGTGGCTGGATTTAAATCAAGATCACCGTTATCCGTTATGGTATATGTTACTTTTAATGCGTGCTGATTATTATAGGTTGTTTCACTTATGTTCGCATTAGGGATGGTAAAAAACGCCTTGTTACTAGGGTTGTGTTTCCTTGCGACAACCTGCGACGGTAATTTGTCGGTAACAAAAACTAGCGAAACCTCATTATCGGTTTGAGTGGTGTCAAAACTAAAGTCAACTAGCCCGTTTGGGTATTCGTAAAAAGGGTCTGCTATCGACAAGTCTGTTTCCTTTCGGACATTAATAGCCATGGCACTACTTTCTTTTGGCATAGTGAATGTGATAGGCGAACCAGAAACCGCATTTGCGATTGTTTGAGAAGGATTAGGGCAATTGGAATCGTCATAAGAAAGCTCTACCGATTGTATGGTCGTTTGGATTGTAGCGGTGTTCGAGGTTATCCAGTGCTGAACATATATACCTAACTGATTACCAACAACAGTGCTCGATAAGTCCCAGGTGGCATCAAGCGGTCCGTTAGCACCTAAGCTCGCAGGGAAGTACGTTGTTCCATCACCTGTGCCTCTATCGATTGATGGGGCAACAATACCTGTAAGTGTCGGCATCCAAGAATTTGTATCCTCACCTTTGCCATCGTTAACACTATAGTGGCTAAATATTCTATTGGTGCCTACGTCATAGGCAAGGAAAAAAACCCCACTATTAGGGCTCTCGTTTTCGGCATGTGAATTAGTCTTTACCCGAAGCCCTGTTATCTGAGCGCCATCGCATAAATCTGGAATAGTTACTCGCCAAGTGTAGCCTTTAGGGGAATGTGCTGTAGCCTCACTATCTATTGGAGTAGTGGTGCTATTTAAGGGCGCGGTAATAGCGACGCCCACATCGGATACTTTTGTGCCTCCATCATAAATTGGGTCGTCAAGCGCTGGGGTTGTTGATAATTCGACAGTTTTAGTAGATGCACTAGCCCGAGAAATCGGCACAATAAGCATCACTGCAAATATAATTAAGACAAAGAGATATTTTGTTTTACTCATGCTTATTATTCTACCCCCCCCCAACTATTTTTTGCAATTTTGTGTATCCGTCCATAACATTCTGGACTCCTGTTGGCTTAATTGTAGCACTTCTAGCAGGTATTGCATGGGGCTTTTGAGGTATATGCTATATGCCATAGTGAGGTCTTTTTGTGTTGTCACTCCCAAGGTCTCACCCTTGTTGTCACTCCCAAGGTCTCACCCTTACATCTGTAAATATCTGTAATTTATGAAATCATTCACATATGCCAGCTAAGAATTCATTGAAGGTCTATGTCCCAGAGCACTATTATCATGTATATAATAGAGGAGTAGCCAAGCAAACCATCTTCTTAGATGCAGAAGACAAAAAGAAGTTTTTACAAATCATGGCAAGCAATCTCCAGACTGGATAAGACACACGAGGATACTTGAGCTGTTTGAGACCACAGATTACAGTAATTTTTTTGAAGGGTATAAAGACAAAGCAACAGACCTAACTTTACTTAAATATCAATTAGCGAATAAATGACACAAAATTACAGATGTAAGGGTGAGACCTTAGTTTTCTGACTTTTGTCTATTCCTCGTGGGGTGGACTTTTTTTACAGTAAGAAGTTTACACCGTGGGGTTATTTGGCTCTCGAAAAGACAGTGGCACTGACAGACTTTGCACCAGCAAACTTTAGAGTGCTGGTTGCCGACTCTATGGTAGCCCCTGTGGTCATGATATCGTCAACCAAAATAATATCTACTCCTTTGAAGATATCAGTATTTTTTACCCTAAATACCCTATTTAGTTGCGTTAACCTATCTTTTCGAGATGACCCAACCTGTCGCGCCTGGTCTGTCCTGACAAGCGTTTCGACATATTTTCTACTACTGAGACGCGACATCTCTTGAGCAATCTTCTTGGTATGATCAATACCCCTGGATCTCTGATGTGAGGTAACGGTCGGAACATTTGTGATAAGCAACTCTCTGTCCGAAATAGGTAGCGTCTGCACTAGTTCAGACGCTATAATCTTGACCGCCTCAATCGAATACTTGAATTTCATCCTATGTACCAGTTCCTTGGCATAACTAGTATATTCAGATCTAATATATACATGCTTAACCTGGGTTTTGTGCCTGCAACTTGGACAACTTTTGTAGTCTTTGGTTAATGCATTACACAAATAGCAACGTGAAGTTTGGTAGGGAAGAGCGTCGTCAATACACCACTTGCACAACAGCGAACCTTCTTGGTCGCAAAAAATACAAGTATTTGGTGCAATAACACCAAAAAATTGTTCTAACAGCCTCATTGCTACTATATTCCTCCTAGTTTGAGTAATAACTTATCACTAAAATAGCCTGTTGTGTATATTATGTTGTAAATATGAGTACAAAACCTTTGCACAGAAGTGTATCTCTAGCTATACTGGTATCAAGACAAAAAATCAAATTGTTTTGGCTTTTAGAATTAAGTGGAGGGGAGATAAACCAATATGGCAAGAAGGAATCACGATGATGACCTCTTGATGGAAGACGAGCTAACAGCAGCCTTCCTTGGCGATGATGATCTGGCTACCGCCGCGGATGAGCCGGTGGGGGATGATTCAATGGGTCCAGCTGTAAGTGACTGGGACGACGAAGAACCAGTACCAGGACAGCTTGCAGTAGATGTCTATGAGACAAAAGACAAACTAGTTGTCAAAGCTCGTACAGCAGGTGTAAACAAGAACGATTTGGATGTCAGTATCTCTGACAACACTCTTTCTGTGCGTGGCACATTGAGTGCAGGCAACGAAGATGATGTAGAGAATTACTTTGTCCAAGAATGTTACTGGGGTGAATTTAGTCGCTCAATCGCATTACCAGTACCTGTCAAAGAAGAAGAAATTGAGGCCATGCTAAAAGATGGTGTTCTGACTATCTCGTTTGCTAAAGTCAAACAAGACACAGTTAAGAAGATTGAAGTCTTATAAGTATACTTATAGGCGCCTGAAACACCCCAATCTCAGGGGTGTTTTTATTTACCCCTCTTGTTGTCGAACATCTCGCGTCAGCCTATTGCTCATGATTATAAGGCAAATACAAGCGGAAATTCAGCTAAAATACTAAACCCTGCCGCTCGGCAGGGTTTAGTATTTATAAGAAATTTAGTTCTAGTTATTGCTGGCGTCGATAGTCTTGGCTAGAACAAAGTTCACAATGAACTGAGCCAAAGCTACGATAATAAGACCAATGATTGCATAGATGATTGTATTCTTGGCACCCGTAACCTTATCGCTAGCACCACCAGAGGTGATATATCTAAAGCCACCGACAATAATCATAATGACTGAAATTACACCAACAACCCAAGATAACAGGTTGATGACATCTGACGCTACTTTTTGTACACTACTGCCAGCATCGTCAACATTATTACAGCCACCACCACTACCGGGCTGATCAATAGCCGCACCCTGACATAGTTGCTCTTGGATCTGTGCATTTGCAATACCAACAGTAAAGACAGGTGCCAGTAGGGCCGCGCTGACTGCCATAATTGTTAGTATATTTCTGATTTTGCTAATCATCTTTTGTTATTCCTTTTTAACTTTAACTATTCTTAGACTTATTTATATCACCTACGTAGACTTGATGCAAGCATAACTAGATTTTTGTCGCCTTGTTCAATACAAAATTGACAAGTACCTGAGCCAATGCCGCGATTACCAAACCGACCAAGGCATAGATTATTGTCATCCGGGCACTTTTGGTTGCATTTGCATCACCATTGGATAGTACAAACTTCATACCACCGACAATAACCATAATTACGGATAAGATTCCAACTATCCAGGAAATCAGTTTGATTACAGTAGACAACAAACTGGTCACAGACTTCTTGGCATTTGGATCGCAACCTCCTATGGCTTGGCAGGCAGCCTCTTTTGAGTCATTTGATATTTCTGCATGTGCTGGAGCTGACAAAACCGAGAAGGATATAGCCAAGGTCAAAACAAACCCAACGACCAATATAGCTATCGTGTTTATGTTTGAATGAATAAGTTTAGCTATCAATTCGTTATTCTCCTATATCAAGTTTAATATAAATTTTACTATCAGTTGTGATGAAGCAGCAATAACAACACCTACAAGAGCATAGATTATTGTGTTTCTAGCACTCGCAACTGCTTCGGGGTTACCATTGGATGTAACAAATTTCATGCCTGCAATCACAATCATCAATACCGCAACAAAGCCAATTATATAGGACAGAACAGCCGTAGCCTTCATAATCAAACCACTCTCACCGGTCAGTGGATCACTATCACCCTCCTTACAAATAGATGCATCCGCGCCACTACAAGCCTCGCCAATAGGGGACTCGGCATTGACATGGTTCATATAGCCCAAGCTGAGCAAAAATATAAAAACAACGAACAGTACCGACAGTAAAAACTTCATAATCTACACACTCCCCACTACAAATGACACGATAGTAAAAGCAGACAGGCTAATCACAAGTCCAACAGCTGCATATATTACCGTCTCACGGGCTTTGGCTACCTCCTGAGGGTTACCCTTTGACATTATCATCTTTAATGCCCCGATAGAAATCATCAAAACCGCTATAGCCGCAAACACCCCAAAAGCTAGTTTGAGAATATTTGTTATCGTATCGTTTGTTACATTATTTTTAGGTACTTTTATGTCGCCTTCGCCTATCAGAGCCGAGAATTTTATCAAAAAATATGTCATGTTAGGCATTTTCGTATTTTACCCCGCAATTGCCTTAGCTACAAAATTAACCACAGCCGCAGCTACAATAGTGATAATAAGACCGATGATGGCATTGATTATTGTCTCACGGGCTGCTTTAGCGTTTTCGGGCTCACCCTGAGACACAATAAACCGAAAACCACCATAGATAACAAACCCAACCGCAACCAATCCGGCTATCCTTAGCATGATTTCTACCAGGGCGATTGCCACGTAGCCGACAGCTTTTGGCCAGTCAAACTCACCACCATTTGTAGGGCCGGTAATCTCACAATTACCATCTACCTCTAAGTACTCATACCAAACAGGGAAGCTCAGGATACGCTTCGCACATTTATCTGGTACAGCAGCACTCACCGTAGATGGACTCAAGAATACCTGTGCAGACAATATTGATATAAAAAGCGTCGATACAATTGCCAGGCTCATTAAGAAATTTTTCATCCCTGTAATACACCTCCTGGAACTAGATAGTTGAGTATAGCAAATCCGAAAAGTAAAAATATCAAGGCAATGATAGCATTTCGGATCCTGTCCTTGGATGCAGCTACTTTTTGCGGG
>JAKQIK010000028.1 GCA_029557395.1 bacterium | reverse complement strand
GCCAGCCGAAATCAGCAACCAGAGCCAGGTCCTTGAGCATCGGTGTATCACCGAAGTTGCCCAGGAACACGTATGCACCCCAGCCACCGTCAGGAACGCCAGATTCACGCTGCTTGAGCACCGGCAACGCCTGGTCCATGGCCGCATCAGCGATCAGGAACATTGCGTCACCATCCTCCGGAGACCAGTTGGCCTTCCACTTGATGCCATCGAATCGCTTGGCAGCCTCCGACACATAGCTGAGCCACGCCTCACCATTGCTGGCGAACAACGTGATCCAGTCCTGCGTCTGGTAGTCGACGTACTGCTCTGTGAAAGGCAGCAAGCCAGGCTGAACCATCGACACGGCAACACCGACCAACGGATCCTCGCACGCATAGCCATTCTCTCCGAAAAGAGCCTGGATCAACGCATCCGGATCGTTGGAAGGCAACTGCGGCGTGACCGACTCCGGGCTGAGGATGTTGGTCCCCCGCACGTAGAAGGTCGGCTCAGCAACAGCAACTCCGTTGGGACAGACCCGGAACTTGTCCATGTTGATGGTCTGCTTGGAGCTGTCCTTGTCGTCGTCGGCGCTGGCGTCGTTGCTGGGGAGAACCCAGAACGCCAACAATCCAACGACGAGCAGCAGGACGAGTCCGACGGTGAGCGTGGGGGCGACATTGCCACCACGGCTGGAAACGTTCTTGGCGCGCACGACAGTGAGCGTCAAGATCCCGATGGCCAGCACCACCAGGATTGCGAAGAGGATCCACATGGGTCCTCACCTACCTTTCTGTTGTCGTGGTGTTGGTTGGGTACTACTTGCCGAGGATTCGGTCCGTGAGGGACTTCTTCTCCGGCTTGTCCTTGTCGGACTTGGGCGTCGGGGTGGTCGGGGGCCCAGAGGGTCCCTTCTTCTCCCGCGTCGCCGCACTCGGCTTCAGCGCACTCTCGACCCGCCTGGGATCGATGAGCTTGCCACCGCCATTGGTGCAGGTGGTCAAGATGGCCTGAGCCTTCCTGAACTCAACCTCATCGTCGAAGGCGAGGATGAGCTCATGGTCAAGGTGCGACAAGCGCTTGTTCTCCTTGCGGAGTTCGGCGTTGTCGTGCTCGACACTGGCCAGCTTGGCCTTGAGCTTGTCAAGCTCGGTGTCGTCGTCGTTGTCGACGATGACCACCTGCTCGATGCAGCCGTCCTCGATGAACTTGGCGACCTTGTGCAGGTCGTCGACGCTCAGGTCAGCACTGAAGACGGCCTGAGTCAAAGCACCGCGTGCGATGCTCTTCTTGGCCTCCGCCTCGGCGGCGATGCGCTTCTGCTCTGCGTCGAACGCGTCGCGGTCAGCGATGATCGCCTCGACGAACCCGTCATGGCTGGTGGTGCTATCGTTCATTGTAGTCCCTCCTTAAGGGATCTCGGTCAGAGTATCCGTAAACTTTACGAATACATGGACAACCCACTGTCTAAGTGAGTCTAGGCAATTTGCCTGCTTGATCCCCAGATGGGATAGCGGACTACCAGCATTTGATTAATAATTTTATGGATAACTAGCCCTAAGAGCTAGCAATCTAATACTAGTAATACGCTATCCCACATCTGTAACAGATGAGAAACCAACATATGATCGAAATGTCTCTGTAACTTGTAGCAATCTATAGAAATATAGTAATTGGTTAAAATGTAACGATTATACAGCTCGAGCTGGAGATAAAATTACCTCTGATACAGCGAGCTGTAATGATCTGACTAGTTGTTAACGTACCCCTGACATCGGGGTTACAATGGACAAAATCGACTGAAATGTTATCCCTTGTAGGTGTTTTTCACCGTTCCCACCCCTATTCGAGGATTGTATATATACTATCACAGATGACTAAAAAAGTCAATACTTTATACAACAATTATGCATAAGCACAAATAAGATTGATTAATTATAATTTTGGCAAAGTTATGCCTGTTTGCTTGCTAACTTCCTTAGCCCAAACAAATAACGCATCCATTTGTTTTTGTAGGTCCTGTTTGTCTTTTTTGGTCATAGTATCTTTGTGCTTACTTGCTAACTCTGTAATCTGATCATAGATCTCGGCGATATCGTTCTCTACACCCATTAGCCTACCGTCGATACTCTTGAGCCACTCGCGCATACTTCTCTGCTCGCCCTCTATCCTAAACAGACGCTGTTCTATATTTTCAAATCTAGCGTCAACCTGTTCAAATCTAGTATCAATCTGTTCGAATCTAGCGTCAACCTGCTCAAACCTAGCGTCTACTTGATCAAACCTTTGATCCATTAGCGTAGCAAGGCCAGTAATTGCTTCTGATATATCGTCTAGGCTTGTGTCCTTACTCATATAAATATGCTATCACAAAAAATATGGCGCCACTAACACATTCATTTAGTTTTTTGGTTGTAGCCTAGACTTGTCAAAGGTGAAGCCAAAGGTGCTACCCTTGCCCTCGATACTCCTAAAAATGATAGCCCCACCTTGGGCAATAATAACCTTTTTTGCCATGAACAATCCCAAGCCCGTACCATCTGGACGAGCCTTCTTGGCATTGCCAGCTCGGAAAAACTTAGTAAACAAATTGTGTTGTTCATGCTTGGCTACACCAATACCATTGTCTACCACGGTCAGCTCTATTGATTGACGGCCGTTGGTCAGGTTGACCTCTATCTTGCCACCACCCGGAGTATAGTAAATTGCATTATCCATAAAGTTTGTTAGCACCTGGCGAATCTTGGTTTCATCAATCATCAAAACAGGAAAATCTTTTGGTTTTTTATAAATCAGCTTTAGCCCGCGAGCAGTTGCTGTTTCTTTGAGCTGAGCCACTTCACTCTCGATAATATCTGCTAAATTAATTGGCGTAGGCTCAATAATAAACTTGCCTGTACGCAGGCGAGAAACGTTGAGCAAATCAGATATCAGATACACCATGCGCTGACTACTAAAAAACGCTTGTTCAAGTAAGTTCTTTTGGTCCTCATTAATTTTGCCGGCATCTCCCTCTAGCACCATGCTGATATACCCCTTGACCGAGGTCAATGGAGTCCTGAGCTGATGTGATGCCATGCTAATAAAATCGTCTTTGGTCTGATCAAGCGCCACGAGCTTGTCATTTGCTCGTTGTAACCTACTGGTGGCGTTTTCGACTTTCTTTTCGAGAGTCTTGTTAAAATTCTGAATCTCTTCAAATCTCAAAGCATTTTGGATAGCCAAAACAAGCTCATCTGCTATCATCGTCAAAACCTTTATATCTTGCCCAGAGAACGGACCACCACTCTTCTTGTTGCCCAGTATTATATAGCCGATGTCTTCTTGAGCTTGCCCAGGATTATCAACCATCCGCACAATAGTAGCTATATCATTTGCTTGCATCAAATCCTTGACTTTGCTGTGATTATTTTCCAGATAATCCGCAACTACCACCTTGCCATCCATCTTTGGCAATAAGATTTGGGCTTGTTTAATATCTGATTTACTAAAAGTTCTATCATCGGTACTGACTATACGATAAGAATCTGGCCCGGTTGTACCTGGTACTCCAATAGCCATAAATTCTGTTTTTAGAGTATCGCCAACCACCGTAGACGTATCTTGAAGCATCTTGCCTAGGTCTACAGTAGATACCAATATGTTATTGAGCCTATCCAGTAACTCCTGTGAATCATAAGCATCACGGTAGAATAAGCTATTACTAAGCTTATCAAAAAACCGCTTAAGGGGCTGAAAGGTAAACGCCATTGCAAGAGCTGTAGATACATAGAATAATCTCTTGGTGCTCAGGCTGATATTATCGGCCAATATGGTATCAATCAGCCAAAAGGATATGAAGCCGTATATCCCTGCAAGTAGACCAATCGACAATATATAACCCATAGAACGTACGACTACAAATCTTATGTCAAATAGCCTATGTCTAACCGTTGCATAACCCAAGCTATATACAATAAATACAATAAAATACGCTCCTACACCAGTAAATACAAAATTTTGAAAAACAAAAGGCAAAATAGCATTTGTTATGATAACCCCTAAAACAGTAAAGATTATACCCCTTAGAATAATTGTCGCAGTTTCCTTATCATTCTCTGAAGTAGAAGGCCTATTTTTATAAATTACTAAATATAGTATTGCTGATATAAATGCGTATGGTAAATACAAGAAATACACAAATGCCAATGGCCCAAACACTATCTCATATATTCCATTTACAGGATTAACATCAACTAAGACAAGGGGTGTTAGGGATAAGATTGACGCTAAGACAGAATAAAAGATAAAAATACGCCACTGATAATTCAATCGTGCATGAGTCAGCACTTTGACAAACAGTCCAAGGAATAACAAAGAAATCGCACCGCTAAATAATGTGATGTAGTTAGCAAAAAGTGCAATATTATGCGAAAAGTTAATAGATGCGCTAAAAGAGTTAGCAATGAGCCATACAGAAGTAAACAAAGTAAATGCAAAGAAAATACTATTTAAGCTATTTTTTGTATTCCTCAATTGAACTATCAGGCCAAAACATACCAATATTACTGATATTAGTACACTTAAACCAACATATATCATACTTAACATAACTTAAGCATAATTATTACAGAAAAATGTAGTTTATGCTAAAACTAATTAATTATCTACTACTGCAGGTTAATAGCTAGTCTTGGGATTTGCACCAATAGTACTCCTAAGTGCCATGATTGCAAGGTGTTTGTAATGAGATACTCTAGTGTATTTTATTTCTTTCATCTGGCCAGTCATCGCATCAACTAGCAATGCCTTAGGTGCCTCCACGGGCTTGGGTCGATTATTACCTGAGCCAACAAGATTCAAAAATGCTTGTGTTGCTCCTACTCCAGCAGCCAAAGCTACACCTGGTGCAATAGATGGAGCTGATTTTTCACCAGTAGCAATTTTTTTCAAAACCTCAAGATCGCCGTACTTAGGTAGGTATGGCAACCACCTATCAAGCTCAGCTTCGGTATTTTTTATTTCATCTATCGGCGTTTCTTCTTTGAATCCCAGTCTTTTTTCTAGTGCTGGACTAGATTTCCCATAAGTAGTAACCAAAGCACCGAAAGCTATGTTCAACGCTGTCATATTCGGGATACCCCTTGCTCTTGCCTCTCTAGCCAAGAGTACAGCAAGATGCTGCATCGTATACTCTGTTTCATCAATCAATAAGTCTTGGCCCTCTACAAACTTTGAAACGTTATCCTCTGTGACACCCTTGTCATATACTTCAACATCAATCTCTGGATTAATACTAGTGATATACTCTGCAACAGCTTCAGCCTTATTTGTACCGATAGTACCATCCGTACAAGTTGCCTGCCTGTTTATATTTTCAATTTCAAATGGATCAGGATCAGCCAACCTCATACTACCAACACCCATACGCGCCAACTGCACAGCGAGCATACCACCATCTCCACCAGCACCAGCTATTGATACCCGTGAATTAAACAACTCTTCTTGTTCGTCGGTCGACACAAAACCTAAATTTCTCTCAAATCTTGGATTACTCATAAATTCCTCCTAAACTTTCATCAAACTTTCTGGATAAAAACCTTCGCCCCTAGTATCTTCTTCACTATCAAAAAAAGCTTGCAAAATGGCATGTGCCGCGCTATCACCACTGTTTGTGGCCAAGTCTAGAACCTCCCTGGTGTCTGCCTGTATTGGATACAGTATTCCATTTTGCTCAGGAATATCTTTTTCTTCACCAATTTGTTCTACCGGGAGTCCAATCATAGACAGCATGCCAAATAATGGTTTTTCAATCATAAAATAATCTTTTGGAGCGTTAATATCTACACTTCTGTAGGTCATTGCCCTAATAATAGCAAGTGAGTTAGCGTGCTGAGTAAGCTTATTCGGATGCCTTGAGATAAATCTTGATATCTCAACAGATCCTACATCTGGAGGACTAGAGCTGAAAACTTCAGGAAAATAATTTTCTATCGGTAGCCTAGAGTCTTCGGATAGTTTAATAATCATCCTGCCACAGGATATCGGCCTGATCAACCCCTCCCCCACGTTCTCAAAACTAGCATACTGTATTGAACTAGAATCATAGTAATCAGCCTCAGTACCATCGGGCCGTCGTGAGTCTTCGCCTAGAAAACGTTTTTCGTCTATATATACATTGGCACGTAATTTTGCCACTGAATTATAAGTGTCGTCATCTATACTGGGGCCACATAGGTCAGAAACCTGACCAACCCAAAAGTGTGAATCTTGGTTATCTTGAAAAATATCAGACTCGACAACTGGCAATAACCCATTTATCTTAGAATCTCTGCTGACTTCATTTACTCTTAAGTCGCTCACTGCTCAGCTCCGTAGAGTTGATTTTCGACGATTAAGTCACTGGATTCATTTATATGTCCATCTGTAGGTTTATCTACGCTTCGCTTAACCTTATACAAATCATACTGACCTTTTGTAGCTACCGCTCCGGCTAATATACCACCTATTAGCAATGGATTAGAGATAACACTTGCAACTTTATCAGTCGCACTATCTATACCCGCAGATTCAGCGCCCTTAGTAATACCTAAGATAGCAGACGCATAACCTGCATTAATCGTAGCCAGCATTCCAGCGGAAGCAAGGGCCATCTTCTTTGTTCTAGTATTCCTACCCTCTATTTTTGAATCATGCAAAGAGTAATCAAGCGAAGCACCGGTTGAACCAGTCCCAGTAAGCGCTACTATTCCAAATGCCCGGCCTAATTTAGTCATTATTTTGCCCCTAGACTTCCTTTCGGAAACACCTTCTGTCGTTTCTTTGGGCTTTGCCAAATACCTATCTCGAATTACATCTGTTGCGCTGTTAAACTTATGCAGAATATTTGCCGTACCCAATCCGGCCAACGCCTCCATTGTCGCCGTGGTGGCAGATACAGCAATCACACCCTTAGTAATATTGCCATTGGTATTTTCTAGAGCTTTTCCAGCTACAAGGCCTAGTGTCATCTCGTTCCCAGGACCTAATGCCCATGCCATGGGCGCTAAACAAGCAAAAGCACCTAGTTTTTGTAATCTACTTATGTCTTGTTGCTTGATAGTTTCCGCAACTTCACCAAAGTTCTCTGAATGTCTACTATTAAACCACATAGAGCTTGCTACCTGGGCATAATCCTGAATAACGCCAGCCTGTGAGGCAATCAATTCAACCATAAGTTATTAGTTCTCCTTTATATACAAAAAACCATCGTGAACGAGTCCTATCAAGACTAGTTCACGATGGTTTATCTACTAATGTACTAACGTACTGAATCATTCAGCACGTTAGGAATATACCAAGAAAAATACAAAATGTCAAGCATTTTGTTATAAAAAACCAAGCCTGATACCATTTTCGGTAACAAGCACAGGCTTTTTAAGATACAGTAGTATGGGTAAAGAAGCAAATACTTTTCTAAAAAATACATCATGCTTGACAGTTGCTGCTTAAAGGCATATAAGTAAACTCAGTACTTTATAAGACTAAAGACGCATTGATCGCTCCGGTGATTGATGTGTCTTTTTATTAGGGGAATTTATGACCAAAATAGCAATCATAGAAGACGACCAAGCCATATCACAAATGTATCGAATAAAGTTCGAAACGGAAGGATATGAAGTAGAAATAGCAGAGAATGGAAAGTTAGGCTTAGAGTTAGTAGAAAACTTTAGACCAGACATAATATTATTAGACCTAATGATGCCTGAGATGAGTGGTGATGAAATGCTAGCCAAACTCAGACAAACAGACTTTGGTAGAGATGTTAAGGTGATTATATTGACCAATGTTGGCGAATCAGAAGTAAATAGCAATATTAACAACCTAGGAATCTCGGGGCTTATTGTCAAAGCCAATCTAACGCCTTCGCAGGTACTCGAAAAAGTTAAAGAAACCCTAGGCTAGTAATACCTGATGATCATCGCCATAGTTGCCGTAGACAACAAGATGGGAATTGCTAGAAATAATAAAATTCCCTGGTATATACCTAAAGATTTGAAGTATTTTCGTAAAAAAACTATGGGGCACCCAATAATCATGGGGTATAACACTTATCTAGCAATAAAAAAGCCACTACCTGGTCGGAAAAACTGGGTATATACCACTAAAAAAATACCGGGATTTTCTGTATTCAATTCTATTGAAGATATACTGGACAAATACATTTATAAAGATATTTTTGTTATAGGTGGTGCAAAAACTTACGAACAATGGATGCCCTACATCGACAAAATAATACTCACCTCAATAAATAAAGATTTTGACTGTGATAAATTTTTCCCAATGTTCAATAAGGAGTTTGAGCTGAGCTACAAAAGCCATCAATACTCAGACAACGAACAACAATATCATTATGAACACTGGACAAGACGTCAATCTGCAAGTGCGACTAATTGATCGTGGAGCTCACCTATCATGTATATTGACCCAGTGATGACAACCGCTTGGTTTGGTAGCGCATCGGCCAGAGCGCTATTGAGAGCCTCCAGAGGATTCTTGAATGAATTAGCCAACCCACCAAGTTGGCTAAGTTTGGATGCAATCTTGCCTGGGTCTTCTGCTTTGCTACTCAAATGACCTGGTTGCTGACTAAAAAAACTAGTAGCATAAATCTTGTGAGCAGATCGAGCCAATCTAGGTGCAAAAGAAACCCAATCTTTATCGTTTTTTGAAGCAAAAATAATCAACGGCTTAGTAGGCATCTCAATACTATCCAATAGGTCAAAAAATGCATCTAACTTCTGGGGGTTATGTGCCCCATCGATAATAATAGGATGGCCGTCTATACTAGAAATTTCCGCCCTGGCTGGAATCTTAAGATCGAGCAGTGCCTGTTTTATCTCATCATTAGACATACTGATTCCATCTCTCTGTGATAAATAGGCAAATATCTCTAGAGCCAAACAAGCATTTTCAGCCTGATACATCCCAAGTAATGGGAGTCTTATCCCTTTGATTTGCCTACTACTCATTTTGTAATCAAACTCAACACCACGTGTCGTTTGCTTGATGTTAGTGATTGATTGTTCTGGATTGATATAAGTGATTGAAGCCTGCTTATCCTCGGCTATACCGTCCAGAATAGTTTTTGTCTGAATATCCTCGGGTTCGAGTATGATTGCGTGGCCGTTTTGCGGAATAATACCACCCTTTTGGCCTGCAATCTTAGGCAAGGTATCACCCAATAATTCGGTGTGATCCAGGCCAAGCCGAGTAATAA
>JAKQIK010000022.1 GCA_029557395.1 bacterium | reverse complement strand
GTTTTTGCCGCTTCAAATTCCATTCTATTGATTTTAACGAAGCAACCGTCAAATCTAGCGAGGTCGGTTTTTTTAGTATCAACGAATATAGGGCCTGTAAAATCAGCTCTAATCTGCTCAATGGTTTCATACTCTACGCTGCCTTTATTATAATCACTAATTACCACAGCATCGTAGTCACCCAGTATGTCCCAGTCTATCTGCACTGGCCGGCTTCGTTGGTCTTGATCTATGCGTAACAAGTGCTGCTTGCTCTTGCTATCAATTATTCTTGTCTTGACAGAAGTCTTTGCTCCATACACATAGGTAGTTTCGCAGCCCAACTTCTTTAAGTTATCCAGCACATTAGCAGCCATACCAGGCTTGGTTACTGTAGTTGTATAATTGATAATGGGCACAGGTGCTTCGGGACTGATTCTGTCCACTGTACCATATTGGTATTGGTCTATACCGTTATCACCGACTAATAATATCTTCAATTTTTTTACTAGAAGAGTAATCCTCTAGCCTTTCGAAAAACACAATTTCAGGACACACATCCTGGCCCACAATGGGCCTACCTCGATAATCACTGCCTTTAACCATTAAGTCACAATCCGTAATGTAACTAACAAGTTCGGCATCACTGTCAAAAACGTAAACACGATCTACCCAGCGTATAGCTTCAAGCATTTGTTTTCGTTCGTATTCTGTATTTATAGGTCTAGTAGGACCCTTGAGTTCTTTGACTCTACGATCTGAATCAATAGCCACAATGAGAAAGTCACCTAGACTCTTAGCAAACTCTAAAAGCTCAAGGTGACCCCGATGTAGTATATCAAATGTTCCGTTTACAAATACTTTTCTCATAATATGGAGTGGGAGTTATCCTCCCGGACGTCCGTAGCACATAGCGTCCTATGCGTTCACTAGTAAATCCTAGCTATATCCCAATTACAGACCGGACTATGTTGGAGCGGGCGATCAGGTTCGAACTGACGACATTTTGCTTGGAAGGCAAATGCTCTACCAACTGAGCTACGCCCGCATTAATCTTCTTCGTGACCACATGAACGAAAGTAATCTAATACTCGTTCCCTAGCTTCTGTTGAAGTTAAAGCAGGTAACGTTACTGTGGCAATACTATTTTTAATTTTGATATCAAATGGCACAACACCATTTGGTAACCAACCCTTTTCTACAGGAACCTTGACAGTAAACTCTCGAAGGTTCATTAATCGATCTATTACACTTTTAGTTAAGTCTCTTGACATAGTTATATTTGAAATGGTGCCGGATGTCGGAATTGAACTGACGACCTACCGCTTACAAGGCGGTTGCTCTGCCCCTGAGCTAATCCGGCGTAAATCTATTTACCAAGCATTTGTCTTGGCACAGAAATAAGTGCCAGGCTACTTGCTCCCACAAGCCCCTGGCTGAGCTGCTACTACTCTGTCGCTCTGTTTTTCCGTATGGACGGTACAGTCCCCGCCCTACAATTTTTCAAGGCACCGCCACAGGTCTTGAGGAATATTGAAAACCCTGGTATTATGGTTATACCAATTACCCCCTTGAAATAACGGAGAAGGGACTCCGGGATTCAGTTAACTAAAAATCTTTTTATTCAAAGCAAATTCTTCATATGCAATAACAATCCAACCAGTTAATGCAATTATGTTAGCGTGAAACGCTGCCATATTATCTACGCCATAGCTGGCAACGAGATTAATAATAGTCGCTACAACAATA
>JAKQIK010000009.1 GCA_029557395.1 bacterium | reverse complement strand
TTCATTTCAAATATCGCTGATTCGTTTGTACTTCCAAAACGGTTTTTTACACTTCTTAGTATCTTAAAGCCTCCATATCGGTCGCCCTCTAGTTGTAGTACGACATCAACAACATGCTCAAGTACCTTTGGTCCTGCTATTGACCCTTCTTTGGTTACGTGACCTACTATTACAAGTGCTGTGTCTGATTTTTTTGCTACACTCATCAATAGTTGAGTACTGTTAGTAATCTGAGCTACCGAACCTGCGCCCGAAGAAACCGATGAAACACTCACTGTCTGTATAGAATCAACAATTACCAGGTCGAAGTTATTTTCGGCTATTGTTCGAGCTATATCTTCTGCCGAATTTGATGATACAATCTGCAGACTACTATGCCCGTTGCCTATCCTAGATGCTCTCATACCAACTTGAGTCACTGATTCTTCACCGCTAATATATAGGACTTTTTGCTTTGAAGATGCATTGCAAGCTATCTGAAGAAGCAACGTACTTTTGCCTATACCAGGTTGACCTGCAATCAAATTAATACTTCCTGCCACAAAACCGCCGCCCAATACTTCGTCAACTCCATTCATTTCTGAGCTAATACGTGTTTTGGCCTTAGATTTACCGATATCCATCAAACCAACCGTACTAAGTTTATGGCCTGACGTAGCAACAATGTCAGTATCAATTTTTTCAACTAAAGTATTCCATTCACCGCACGAACTACACTTGCCCATCCAGCTAGTAAAAATTGATCCACAATTATTACACTCGTACTTTAATTGATCTTTTTTAGCCATAGTCTAAAAATTTAATTCCGATCCGGGATAACCTGCCGACTATCCATGGCATCCATGAGCTCTGATTCTTCAGACACTATATCATTACGTTTCTGAACAATATCATTGTATTGATTTATCTTGGCAGTAAGCTCATCTGTGGCTTTGTTATAGCTATTGACCCTAGAGTTAAACTCTGGAACTTTTTGATTATGCTCTTCTATGTTTGTTACTTTTAACGAGTTTAATTGATCACGAAGATTAGTTAACTCCTGATTTTCTATCTTTAACTCTTCACTCATTGATTCTATGTCTTTTTTGAGAGAACTTAATTGAGCGTCATAGTCTCTAACCATGTTTCTGCGTTCCACAAATGCTTGTTCGTATCTTTCAGAATAAGCGACAATCTGAGTGCGTTTCGAGAAGTACTGCGAATAATACGCCTCAAGCTCTTCAGGTAAATTTCTCACTTCAGAGCCAAGAATAGAGTGAAGTTCGTTATTCACAATATTTGGATCCTGCTTTCGATATAATTCCACAGACTCACGAATACGGTTACTAGTAACACCTTCATAAGCCACTAGTAGCATCTTGTTAACTTTTTCTCGTTCACTATTGCTTAATCTATCATAAACGGCATGCAATACCTCATGAGCAGCTGTAACTTCCTTGACACCACTAAGTCTGTCGTCTTGGATATCAAACAAGTATATACCTCTTTGACCAGATAGATAACAACCAAGGACAATAGATTGTTCATTATTATTCCTGCAATACTGATTAAATGTTTCTTTGTTGGCAATAACGGGTTTATTGACATAGAAAACCTTGCGGGTAGTATCAAGCATAGTTGTATCCGTGGCCAACGAAGCTATTTCTGCTGGTGGCTGATAGCTTCTCAGAACATACCAATCAAAAATGTCTTGACGAAAATACAAACCACCAGCAATAACTGCTAAAACAAGCAGTATGGATGAAAAACCGGCTATTCTTTTGCTACCCAATATTATTTACCTACACCATTAGACATTAAATAAATATTACATCGATTTTACCTAAAAAACTAGGTTGAATAAAAATATTATTTTTTTGCTGTTTTCTCGTGCTTAACGTTATAGCTCAGCTTGCCCTTAGAGGTTCCAACAGCAATGATGTCGCCCCTTTGATAGGTTTCATCCAATAAACCACTTGCAATATTATCTTCAATTTCATCCTGTATCAACCTACGCATTGGTCGTACGCCATTTTTGGCATCATAGCCATGCTCTAGCATCCATTGTTTTGCAGGTGTATTTACCACCAAGCCAATGCCTTTTTTCACCAACCTCGAGCGAAGCTCATTTAGCTGTAGGTCCATAATCTTCAGTGCATCTCGGTGCGTTAAAGCTCTAAAAACAATAGTTTTATCAATACGATTCAAAAACTCTGGACGCATTAGCTTCTTTAGCTCCTCCAAGACTTTATGCTTGTTTTCAGTATGCAGTCCATCTAGGTCTTCGATTGACTGCTTACTATTAACCGAAAATCCAAAACTTGCTTCTTTTTGTAATTTTTCCGCGCCGATATTACTAGTCATAATAATGATAGTATTTGTAAAATCTATCGATCTACCTTTGGCATCGGTCAGTCGGCCATCTTCTAGTAACTGTAGAAGCATGTTAAATACATCAGGGTGAGCCTTTTCTATTTCATCAAATAGCACAACGCTATAAGGTTGACGACGTATCTTATCTGTTAGTTGACCACCATCATCATAGCCAACATATCCAGCTGGAGCACCAACTAGACGAGATACATTATGATGCTCACCAAACTCGCTCATATCAATCTTAATGAGTGAGTTTTCTGAGCCAAAGAACTCTTTTGCCAAAACCCTAGCTAATTCTGTCTTTCCGACACCGGTAGGCCCCAGAAAAATAAATGAACCAATCGGCCTAGACATCTGGCCAATACCAACTCGATTACGCCTAACAGCCCGTGCCAATGCCTCTACAGCCTCATCTTGGCCAATAACTTGTTTGGCCAAATTTGATTCTAGATTCCGTAGATACGTTGCTTCTGATTTTATGACTTTACTAACAGGCACCCCTGTCATTCTCGATACCACATCCGCTACATCGTCGCTTGTTAGTTTAAGCTTCTTTGCTTCTTTATTACTTTTATGTAGCTTATCTATACTCACTTGAATTTGTGATGCCTTCTGTTTGTACTCAGCCGCCTTTTGATATTCTTCGGCGTCTACTGCATCATCAATCCGAACATTTAGTAATTTCAATTCTTTTTGAAGTTTACGCAACTCTGGAGGTGTCTTGCCTTTGTCAACTTTTAGATGAGCTGCGGCTTCATCTAATAAATCTATGGCCTTATCAGGCATAAACCGATCATTAATATAACGTTTGGCCAAATTAACAGTATCATCAAGCACATCATCGCCTATTATCACACCATGGAACTCTTCATAATGTTTGCGTAGTCCCTTTAAAATAGCTAATGTTTCGGGTACTGTAGCTTCCGGTACTTGGACTGGTTGAAATCTACGTTCTAGTGCAGCGTCTTTTTCGACATATTTCGTGTATTCATTGGTTGTTGTAGCCCCAATAAGCTGTATTTTGCCACGTGCTAGAGCTGGTTTCAATATATTTCCCGCGTCCATAGAACCTTCAGCGGAGCCAGCACCAACAATCAAGTGGAGCTCATCAATAAAGACAATTGTTTTTTTGTCATCTTCAAGTTCGGACATCACTTTCTTGAGTCGTTCTTCAAATTCACCTCGATATTTTGTACCAGCTATCATACCAGCTAAATCAAGCATGATAATCCGTTTGTCAAGTAAACTATCTGGAACATCTTCGGTAATAATTCTTTGTGCCAGACCCTCTACTATAGCCGTCTTGCCGACACCCGGCTCACCAATCAAGACTGGGTTGTTTTTTGTCCGTCGATTCAAAATAGTAATAACTCGTCTTATTTGAGCCTCACGACCGACAACTGGATCAAGTTTACCACTCCGTGCTTGTGCAGTCATATCCGTGCCATAAGTATCTATCGCTGTCTTTCCACGTGGCCCACGTTTGGATTTACGGCGACCAGAGGCCTGGCTATCACCACTATTATAGTTCTGATGATTCAGATACTGCTCTATCTCATTTAATACCTCATTACTATTAACATTTAAGTCTTTGAGTAGGGTACTAGCTCTAGAATTTTTTTGACTTAATATACTGTAGAGAATATGCTCGGTACCACAAAAATCTTGATTAAACTCTTGTGATAATTCATACGCCATCCTAAGAGTAAGTTTTGCAGTTTCACTCAAACCTTTTGCACCCATATTAACAGCTACGTTACTGGGGGTTAAGTTTAATGCCACTCGCGCTTTTTCGAGTGTCACACCTGAACCCTCTAATAATTTTGCACCGATTGAGCTATCTTGTGCCAACACGCCAAGTAGTAAATGCTCGGTACCAATATATGGACTATTAAAACTACGCGCAATCGCATCTGCGTGTTTTAAACTCTGTAGTGCATTATCTGATAAATGATTTAAAAATTCTTGAAAGTCTGGTGATTGTTGCATATTTTATACCTACCCTTGCTGGCAAATGTTTATATATTTGCTAATTGCAATTGTAGCAGTATTAGCACTCTAACGTCAAGAGTGCTAATACCTTTTACTGCAAAATCACTCTCCGTGCTCTTCAATTGCTTCAAGAAGACTACTCTCCAGCTGATCTTTTCGTTTTAGTTTCTGGACTGGTTTTACCGCTTCAACATTAGCATCCTCAGCCGGACGAGCAGGCTTGTCAGCAATGATATCAATATCAAAACCTGTTAGTTTACTTGCAAGGCGAACATTTTGGCCATTTTTACCAATTGCTATACTTAGCTGATCCTCATCAACAGCCACTCTAGCTTTTTTGCTAGTTTCCTCTATGTCTACACGATTAACCTTAGTAGGGCTCAGAGAATTTTTGATAAATGTATTAATATCTTCATCCCAGACAACAATATCTATCTTTTCTTGCTCTCCTACTTCACTCATTACAGCATTAACACGAGTACCATGACCACCGACAAAAGTTCCTACTGGATCTACACCCTGAATTGATGAAGTAACGGCTATTTTACTTCTGACACCCGGCTCTCGAGCAATAGCTTTGATACTAACAGCACCACCTTCCATTTCTGGCACCTCGGCCCTAAAAAGCCACTCAATAAAATCAGCTGAACCACGTGATACGATAAGTTGCGGACCACGATAGCCTCGTTCGATATCTTTTAGATAAACTTTTAATCTTTGACCGGCATGATATCTTTCACCTTGAATCTGTTCACTTTTTGGCATAATTGCCTGAGCCTTCCCAAGTTCCAGCCGTACGATATTCCCCTCAACTCTAGAAACAATACCGTTTACTACAGTTCCAATCTTATCCTCGAACTCAGCCATTACAACTTCTCGCTCAGACTCGCGCAATCTCTGTAAAATTACTTGTTTTGCAGTTTGTGCCGCTACACGACCAAATTTTTCTACCTTCTCATGTATCTCGACTACGCTACCAACTTCTGCTCCAGTATCAATCTTCTGTGCATCAGCTAAACTTATTTCAAGTATGTTGTCATCTACTTTATCTACTACAGTTTTTGATACATAAGCATCGACTTCACCACTGTCTAAATTCATAGTTACACGTACTTCTTGTTCGCGTTCACCGTAATCTCTTCTATATGCTGCTGCCAAAGCCTGCTCTACAACTCCTTGAACAACATCTTCTGATAAATTCTTTTCTTCTGCGATCACCTTTATTGCAGCCGCCAGTTGCTTAAAATCTAAATCCATTTTTTGTTCCTTTCTGTTAATAATTCTGAAAATTTAAATGAAAAAATCCGACCAACTGGGCCGGAAGTACAAACACATTATAACTAATATAATGCAGGATGTAAAATAAAAAACCGGTGCCCACCCGCTACCGGCTTTTTATATTGATTTATATGGCTATAGTTTTATCTCACTAATTGCCTAGACTCGGTGTCTCTTTGCCAGCCAAACATGTCTGTCTCCTTGATGAATTTGTTGTTTTTTATTTTTGATTTAACATAATCAGTTTAGCACATCGTACTATATTGATACAATAATATTATGATAAAAAAAGTTAACCGATTATACGACAGTTTCAAGCCACAAAATTACAAACTTAACATAAAATTAGACCCTAGTAATAACGTTTTTTCTGGTACCGTTATAATAACTGGCAAAAAATCAGGTCGTCCCAGCAAGCGTTTGACTTTTCACCAAAAAGATTTGCACATTATTGCTACCAAAGTCACAAAACACGAGAAAAAAGAAGATATAGATATCCAGATAGATCGAATCAACAAACATAAGGCTTATGACGAAGTAAGACTACATAGCCCCACAATGATTTACCCTGGTGAATATACGATTCAAATCGAATTCACTGGCCAAATTACCAACCCCATGAATGGCTTATATCCGTGCTATTTTAGCCACAACCAAAAAGACAAACAGTTACTTGCGACTCAGTTTGAAAGCCACCATGCTCGGGAAGTTTTCCCATGTATTGATGAGCCAGAAGCAAAGGCAACATTTGACTTGACCCTAGTAACACCCGATGACGATACTACCGTCCTAGCTAACACTCCAGTAATTTCAAAAAAAGTTTTGGAAAAAGGTATTTGGAAACAAACTAGCTTTGAGACTACTCCCGTCATGAGCACTTACCTACTCGCTTTTGTTCAAGGTGAGATTTCTCATAAACAGGCCGAGACAAAAAACGGCACTTTAGTACGTGCTTTTGCAACTCCTGATAATGTACAGTTTGTAGATTTTGCTCTAGATGTAGCCGTCAAATGCCTTGATTTCTACGAAGAGTATTTTGATATTCCTTTCCCCTTGCCTAAAAGTGATATGATTGCTTTACCAGATTTCGCAAGTGGCGCCATGGAAAATTGGGGCCTAGTCACTTACCGCGAACAATGCATGTTAGTTGACCCCAAAAATACGAGCCTGGGAACCAAACAGTACGTTGCAATGGTCGTGGCACATGAACTTGCCCATCAATGGTTTGGCAATTTAGTAACTATGAAGTGGTGGACCGACCTTTGGCTTAATGAAGGTTTTGCATCTTGGATTGAATACCTAGCGGTCGACCATCTGTTTCCTGATTGGGATATGTGGACACAATTTATTGCTGATGAACAACAGCCAGCCCTCAAATTAGATGCCCTAGATAATACCCATGCCATCGAAGCCCCAATCAATCACCCCGATGAGATTCGTAGTATTTTTGATGCTATTAGTTATAACAAAGGTGCTAGTGTAATACATATGCTCTATGGATACCTTGGGGCAGATGATTTCAAGAAAGGTCTCAGATTGTACCTCAAACAACACGCCTACAAAAATACCTCCACCCTAGATTTATGGTCTGCACTTGAAGAAGTATCCAAAAAACCTGTCCGAGAATTTATGCACGCATGGACATCTCAGCCTGGATTCCCTTTGCTTTCGGTAGAAAACACCTCTAACGGCCTCAAAATAGCTCAGGAACGTTTCTACATGCAAAAACCTACTAAAATTAGTGATAAAACCCGGCCGATTCCGCTCCTAAGCCACCTAGACAGCCCAGAACGTCTTGATAACACTCATTTAGACATAAACAAGGCTCAAATATCCAAATTCAACAGAGGTCAAAGTGGTTTTTATCGCACGTTATATCAGCCAGAAATGCTCTCTACCCTAACAGAGACCATAACAGATTACGAACCATTAGATAGGCTAGGTCTACTTGCAGATAGTTTTGAGACTGCCAAAGCCGGTTATGGCTCTACAGCAGATTCGCTAAAACTCTTGTTTAGATATAAAGACGAAGATAATTCGGCAGTTTGGGATATTATTGCTATCAATATTGGCGAAATCAGGCGTGTCATGGACAGTGACGATATTCGTGAAGCACTCAAACCCCATATTTTAAAACTGACCAAAAAACAGTTGCAACGCCTTGGTAACAAAGAACGTAAATCAGACACTCATTTCGATAAACTCCTCAGGCCAACTATACTTGGGCTTGCGTCAAGCGCCGATCATCCAGAGATAAAACAATGGTGTATTGAAACTTTCAACAAAATCAAAAAAGCCGAAGAAATACATGCTGACCTGCGAGGTATTATCTTTAATACTGCGGCTAGATTTGGTGATGCAAAAACATATCAAAAACTACTAAAATTCCATAATTCTACCGA
>JAKQIK010000042.1 GCA_029557395.1 bacterium | reverse complement strand
GGTTAACGTTGTTAGTATCGATAGCCGGTACCTTGTCAGTAGCATATTCACTAACTATTACTGCATTAATATTTTCACCATTGGCTGAATGCCAAGCTATCGAGCTGACAACTGCTAATCCTACAAAGAACGAGGTAGTAATAAATGCTAGACGAATCTTATTTTTAAAAAGTAGATAAACAACGAGCCAAAACACTGCAGCTAAGCCATAAAATCCAATAATACGGCTAGTGAATCCAAGGGGAGTATTAACAAGCAAAAGTGCCGGCGATCCAAGTGGCAGAATATTATCAATCTTACTGCCGGGGCCAACCCAGATTAAAGAAGTTAGCCAAGCCACGGCAAAATCAGTAAAGGCCAAAACGACCAAGCTAGTTACAAGTGATAATACTTTGTCTTGCTTTGTAAATATTTTATCTAAATACGAAAAAACACATAGTAGCAGAGTTGTCGATATGGAAATGTTGGTAACAATGACAATAATCGCCAAGGCATGACCTAGTAGTGGCGACAGCGTAATACTGGTTGCTTGAGACATTAGTGGCCACGACCAAGCTAGCGTGAACCATAGTAGGACAAATAAGCTTAGTTTGTTTTTTTGTAACAAAGACCAGATTTTTTGTTTTTTACTCATCTATGTTGGCAGCTTCGGCGGCTTCCCAGATTAGCTCTTGTCTTTTTATGTATCTGATGAGAGCTACAAAGATAAACCAGACCATAATCAAAAATGGAACACTCCATAGAACAATACTAACAAAAGGTAGACTAGTATTGCTTAGGTCGCGGGCGTAGTTAGGGTTTTTTGGATGATATCCTATACGGATATTTTGGTTCTCCGAATATTTGATAGCCGTATTGGCAACTTGACGTACGCTGTATTGTTTTGGGTCATGACCTCGAGTCTGAAAGCTAAATGTTACAAATGTACTGGTATTGCCCTGTGTATCTATCTTGCCACTGCTGATCGCGGTGACTTTTGCAGATGTAAAAACAAGATTACCAGGGTTAAATTGAGCATACCAAATTAATGACCCTATCAAGATACAGATAGCAGAGATTAGGCAAGCAACCGTCAGGGTGGTATGTCTAATCAGCGGGTCATGCTCGATACTGTTGACGATATGTCGATAATAGGCTCGGCTAACGTTAGTTTTTGGATAGATTTTTTTTGGCAAACTAACAGATTTGCGCTTCTTGCTCATGCTTAATATTGTATCAGATACTTTTTGGCTGTGGCCGATACTTTATTATTGGCTAGAGTATTTTTTGGTAATATTTTGCCGAATTGTTTGTAGTTGGGTTGGGCTACCGTGGTTTTTTGCGGCCACGGCTACTGGGCTTTTTGGGTTCATGTTGTTCGATAAACCAAAACTTGATACCTGTGCCGTGAAAATCGAAAGTTTCACGAAAGGTTCGTTCCATGTGGCGGCGATAAGACCAGTGCAAGTATTTGAGCTGGCTACCAAATACTTTAAAACTTGGATAATTCATACCATCTTCTTGGACGATATAACGAAGTTTGGGTTGGCGGTTCTTGAGACCAGCCGGTGGATGTCTGTCGGTGATACGGTGTAGCCAGTTGTTTAGTTCAGTTGTCTTGATCGTTCGTTTTCTGGTGGCCTCTATTTCTAGTACCAGATCAAAGATTTTAGCTACATTTTGGCCGGTCACACTGCTGGTGACAATCACCGGAGCCCATGGTACAAAATCAAAATCATACTTGATACGGGGCAATAGCTTGTCGTGAGTAAATGCGTCTTTGCCTTCTACGCTATCCCATTTACTGATGACTATAACAAAACCCTTGTGTGCATCTTTTATCATACCAGCGATTTTTTGATCTAGAGTTACGCTAGGCTCATTGGCGTCTACTAGTAGTAGGCAAACATCAGACTGTTCGATTGCACTAAGAGTGCGAATTACGCTGAATTTTTCGACCCCACGTTCTATTTTGCCATTTCGTCTAATACCTGCCGTATCCATCAGTTCAATTTCTCGTTGCATATAACGAACAACGGTACGATTGATATCGCGAGTTGTACCGGCTACGTCGGCAACTACGGCTTGTTGTTTTTTGGCCAGCGTATTGAAAAGGTGTGATTTGCCGACGTTGGGGCGACCAAGGATAGCTATCTTTATTCGGTCATCCTCTTCTGTGATGATGGCCGGGGTTAGGTGTGTGGCGACTGTTTCAAATAATTCCTCAACTCCTCTACCCTGGCTCACAGATGTCAGGTGGATAGCTTTGATACCTAATTTACGATAGTCGTCAATATTTGGATTTTTGACCTTGTCTACTTTGTTAATAGCCAAAATTACTGGCTTGCGGGTTTTGAGAGCCATTTTTGCTACACGGCGGTCTTCTTCGGTAATACTGCCTTCGGCCTCTATCATTACGATAATTACATCGGCTGTATCGGCTGCTTGAGCAATTTGTTCTTGGATTGTAAACTCAAAATCATCCTCGGCAACTTTTAGGCCTGCCGTGTCTACTAGCCAGAAATCTTTTTGAATTTCTTTGACATAATTTTTTTTATTTGGGTTTTTGGGATTACTATCAATAGATTCTGTTAATGGCTCCTCTACCACTATCGAAGCTTTGCCGTAGATACTGTCGCGAGTTGTACCTGCCTCGTCTGCTACGATAGCCTCACGTGTACCAAGTACATAGTTAAACATGCTGGATTTACCAACATTGGCGCGACCGACTATAGCTACGATTGGTATTTTTTTGCGTGACATAGTTGAGCCATATTATAACAGAGGTGATGAATATTGTAAATAATAAAATTTGATGTTATAAATAGCATGGACTATTTCAGCTCCTGGTATTTGCCTGATTGGAGACCTCCAAGTTTGTAGGGTCCGAATTCAATACGATGGAGTGCTATGACTTTGTATCCTAGAGCCTCAAAGGTGCGACGGATTTGGCGATTGCGACCCTCTGTCAGAACCACTTGATAATTGGAACTGTGCCTACTGTTCGTCGTAACAATAAATTTACTGAGTCTTTTATCGCCAATATCAACACCAGGGTTATTTATCTTTGTAATGTCTCCACTCGTAAGTGGGCGGTCAAGCTCTACCTGGTAAATCTTGGCTTTAGTAAAACTGGGATGCGTTAATCGATTTGCCAGATTACCATCGTTAGTCAGTAGCAATAACCCCGAAGAATCTTTGTCTAGCCGACCGACTGGGTTGAGGTTGTGGAACTTGTTTGGTAGTAGGTCGTATACTGTTTGGCTACCCTGTCCATCTCTTGAGACTACATAACCGACAGGCTTGTTCAGTATAAGCATAAGGGTCTTGACAGATGGTGTAATAACATGGCTGTCAAGGGTTACTGTATCTGTATCTACAATAATATCACCAGGCCTGGCTAGGAGCCCATTGATCTCTACTCGACCGCTAATAATAGCTTCATCCGCCCTGCGTCTGCTGAGGCTCGAATTGGAGGCAATAAACTTATTGATACGCACTAGTTAGCCTGACTACAGGGCCGTATTGGTTGGGTTTGAGCTTGGGTTCTCTGGTGAAGGTGGGGGCGAGGCTGTGGGTGCCGTACCACTACCAGCTTGTTGTATGATATTGTTGAGCTGTTCTTTTTCCATCTCTTTTTTGAGGAGTTCATTGATATCAGTGCCAGAGGAGTGGACATCATTTAAAGGTTGTATGACTTTTTGGCCACCAGTTTTTGGTTCGGATGTTTGTGGGTTAGTATTTTCTGTCTTTGCTGGAGTTGTTTCTGGGCTTGGCTCGGGGTTAGGTGCTGTAGCAGCTGGTTGTGTCTCGGGTTCTGTAGGCGATGCTGGTTCTGGAGTTGTGCTTTGGGTCTCGGTGACTGGGCTTTGCGCCGGAGGTAAATTATTGTCGTTCGATACAGCTTCAGCTGGATTGTCTGTAGGCATTGGTGGAACTGGTGCATCAAGCGTGCTAGTGGTAGCTTCTTGGGTTTCAGCCTTGGCCGGAGTAGTTTCGCCATCAGGCGTGTTATCCTCAGTCGATGATTCGACAGGGATTTTATTTATGGATCCGTCCTCGCCTATGCTGATTTGACCAGACTCTTCTACTTCTAGTGGTGCTGGTTGTTCGGACTGTACAAATTCATTTATTTGTTCTTCTACAGCTTTTAGTTCTGAGTTAGTAGTTTGAGCATCTTCAACTACTACTTCTGTGGTAGTTTCCTCAGCTTTTGTAGGGGGGACTTGAGTGGTTGTGGGTGGTGTTACATCTGGTGTCGTATTGGAATCAGCTTCTTCTACTTCGGTAACTTGCTCGGCTTCTTGAGTTGCTACATCTGTTTTTGGTTCGATTTTTGGCTCTGTCTCGGCTGAGGTGGTATCTGTCGTTGGTGTAGGAGTATCTGTAGGAACTGTGGTAGATACGGCAGGATCATCCGTTGATACGGTGGTGCTGTCGGTAGTTGTAGGGGTAGTCGAGATGGTATCATTATCGGCGATATTTGTATTCATTGGCGCACCTGTAGGCTCCGCCGGTACTGTTGGTTCTACGTTGACATTAGCTGTCTGATTGGTTGCATCTGGAGAAGCTGTAGTAAGGGTGGCCTGGGGTTGTGCTGGAATAACAGGATTGCTGGCATCATTACTGACTGTTGGCGTTGGTTGATCTTCAATAGCGGGTTGTTCAGGTGTAGATTTATCTGGGGTTATTTCTGGTTGCATACCAATTGTTGACATATCGACGCCTGTGATAGGTGCGATTGGCTCGGCGCTAATTTGCCCGATCGGATCTGCGCCTTCAAGTACTTCTTTGGCGACTTTGACGACATCTTCTAGCGTTACTTGAGACTTAACCAGGTATCTATCGGCGCCTAATTTGTCTGCCCTGTCTTTGTCCTCGGTCTGAGACAAAGCCGTCATCATGATGACTTTGATATTTTTTGTTTCAGATGAACTCCGGAGTATATCGAGCATATCAAAACCACTAATTTTTGGCATCATGACGTCAGAAATTAATAATTCTGGTTTTTCTTTGATGGCTAATGCTAGAGCTTCCTCCCCATCTTTAGCAGAGATTATCTCGTATCCTTCGGCAATCAAACGCGCACCGTAGATTTCTCTTAGGTTGTCATCGTCTTCTACTAGCATTACTTTTGTCATATATTTTTTATTCCTTGATTATTTTAATAATGCTCTTATGTTTTTTATTGTAGCATGTTTTGGGTTTTCTATTCTATTCATCCTGACCAACACGCACTTTTTTATGTCCGGATAGGGTGAGCAAGCGCCATAGGCGAGCCAACGGCTCCCTATAAAGCGCCCTGGAGGACAAAAAG
>JAKQIK010000015.1 GCA_029557395.1 bacterium | reverse complement strand
TAGGATACTAACTCACCAACTGGAAGATCTATGCATCGAATGGATGGCCAGAGTTAACAGAAAAGAGCTATTTAAAAGCCCGATAGAATTTCTAACATATACGCTTGTTCCGTTTTAGTTGACTGTGCCGGCATTTTGGTCTGCTTCAATATTGGCTGAAACATTGGTATTATTATTTAGATCAACGTCAGACTTTTGACTGACTTTAACCTTGTTATGTGAGTCTGGACCTGTTGTATCAATAGATCCACTACTCGCTGCCGCGAAGCCGCCAGTTAGTCCCACGCTAACAAGTACGGCTACCGCCAAACCTAGTAACTTTTTCATAAAGCTACTCCTCCTTTAGTTAATTAATTAACTCGGACACCTCGTCCGACCAAGACCAGATACATCAAAATTTGGCTATGGTCGAATGACGAATCTTTTGATAAACATCTTATGGCGACCCTCCTGCAGAGTTGGCTGAAATATCTACACGGGTATTGCTGTCATTAGAGGGGCTATTTGGGTTAACATTTGCCCGAATTCTAATATTACTTTCTTCATTCTCAAATTCTTCATTGATACGACCATTTTTATCCGGTTGTAGATTTACTCCGTTTACAGTAATAGAAGTCCCCTGAACATCGCTACTATTATTATTAGTAATAATTTCAGCGTGGATGTTTAGTGAGTTGCTTTGTTCTGTAGAGTGATCTGATTGAATCGCCGGAGTAGGTTGATCGCTCTGATTTTGACTATGCATATCTTCCGTTTTTGAGTCAGGGGCTGTTTGGCTAGTGTCAACGTTTTCATTAATTGAACTAGGTTGTTGGTTGACTGGGGTGTGCGTTGATGTATTCTCGCTTTGATTATTAGTATTAGCGTGGACTACAGAAACAATACCAATTAAAAAACCGGCTACAACTAATGCAATTGCCGGTGTGTGTCTCTTTCTAAATAAGGCATATGGCCAGCTCTTTGATCGAATTGTATTCGTTTCAAGAGTTTTTGTTTGTGGATTTATGAAATTTTGTTTGTTTTTACGGCTGATGACAGCTTTCATGACAAACCTCCACGCTATATATAATGTGCTATAAGCTGAGAAATCGCTTACTATTCAATAGTGCTCCTAAAAATACACTATGTCAAATCATAATGAGCTTATGGCTGTGGATAAGTCAATTTAACTTCTTAAAATTTGTTTTCAATCCTTTATTTATCATCTGAATTAATATTAACATAAGTTCCTTAAATAAAACAAATACAATAAATTACAATTTTTTCTTAGTATCAGTATGCAAGTGTTATTCTATAAAGAATGTTAAGTGTTGATGATAAACAATTTAACGACCTAATAGCCCAGTCTTTAGATGAATTACCGACAAAATATACTTCAAAACTAAGTAATGTATTGATTACGTTTGAAGACCAGCCAACGATTCAGCAACGAGAGAAGCTTAATTTAAGGTGTAATCAGACTTTGTTTGGATTGTATGAAGGTATACCACTGACTGCTCGTGGAGCTGGCTATAATATGGTCGTGCCTGATAGGATAACAATTTTTAAACTACCAATGTTGGCAGTTTGTGCAGACTTATCTAGTTTAAAGGTTCAGGTCAAGTATACACTTTGGCATGAGATTGCTCATTATTTTGGCCTTGATCACAACCGAATTCACGAAATTGAACATAACTGGAAATAGTTTGCTAAAATAAAACGGTAATGGTTCAGGGTATTATTATATGAAAATAGGTCGAAAGCCCGGTGTGACTCGTCGTCCCTTAGAGTATGCACTGATGACAATTATTTTGGTCCTGATAGGAGTTTTAGTCTGGTCAAATTATAGCCTCAAGCAAACAAGTCAGGAAGGTCCGATAAGAGATGTTAAGGGCATGGCTACTTTTGATAGGATACGGCAAATAGGTACGGTTACAGAAGCTGATGCAATTGGAGAATATAGATTTGCTGGTAAGTTAATAAAACGCCAACAATCATTATTTAACGATTCGGATACAGCATTAGAGCAGATTTCAAAAGAGTATAATAAGTATCTATCAGGGCTGAACTCTTGTACAACCTATGCTGATAGTTTGGATAGTTCACTGAATAATATCAACAGTAAAATAAATAACTTTTACGAAGAGTTAGATGATGACATCGATGATATTGATGAAAATCGTAATAAATACGACAGAGAATTGACCGCTTGGCGTATCGGACAAGATACGAATAGATTGCAAAGCTATGGTGCAAAAAATCCAGGAACAAAATCAGACTACTATGTATTAGACGACCTTGTGCTTGACAGGCGTAATAAATTTGATACTGCTACCCAAAATTATCGACAATCTATAGACAAAATTCTAACCGATAGGCCAGAGATTATCAGGTCTGATGTAGAAAAGTTTTCAATAGATCTGAATAATATATCGGCTAGTACATTATCTTACTGCTATCAGCTTAAAAAAACTGATCCTAATGTTTCAAATCTAGACACAGCTTTGATAAACAATTCAGTGATATTGGGGCAAGATTTACATGCTTTATTAACTAAACTTGACGAGTATCAGCAAAATATCTCTGTCGAATCGATAAAATATAAATCCTCAGCCAAGGATATCTTGTCTGAATTTGAGTATCAATATTATCAAAATCAATTACCTGAAAAGGATTAATTCTTGCAATTAGAACAATATCCTTCTAGTTCGAGTGAGTGATTTTTTTGGACAAATTCATATTGAAGAGCGATGTCATCTAGTATTTTTTCTATACCCGCTGGCTCGTCGAAGCTAATAATTTTGCCACACCTCAAACAAGTAATGTGGTGATGGTGCGGTGAAAATTTATCACTGAGTTCGATTTTGTATTTCCAGCCCTGTTGTACTCTAACTACAATACCCAACCTTTCAAATATGGCTATAGTTCGATAAATACTGGCTCTATCCATAACGCTTTCTAGGTCAAGAGTTAATTCTCTCATTGACCTTGGCTTGCCAGCCTGAAGGGCAGAGAACAGGGCTTGGCGTGGCTTGGTTAGACTGTATCCATTCTGCTTGAGTGTCGATACTAATCTATCTTGTAGATTCATAATGCAATTATATCAATTATTGCGACAAATTTGCAATATTATATAAAAAAATACATACTTCCTTGTATCGATAAAAATTATCAAAATAATAACTAGGAAAATACATGGCAGAATATTTACAGCTTATCGGTCTAACGTTAATAGGAGGAGTCTTTTCGTTGATAGGTGGAATAATCTTACTCAAAGATGAAAAGACCTCAAGAAAGTTTGCTAAATATGCCACGCCATTTGCCGCCGGAGCTTTGTTGTCAGCTGTATTTTTGGATTTGCTTAAAGATGGTATTGAAAAATCAGAATCTGGCATCGTTCTATTGTCGGCTCTGATTGGTTTTCTTACTTTCTTTATGGGTGAACGATTTTTACATTGGTTTCACCACCATCATGGAGATAATGAAGACAAAAATAGCGCAGAAAAACCTCTGATTATCATTGGCGATACGATACACAATGCACTAGATGGAATAGCCATTACTGCTGCTTTTATAATTAGCCCAGCTACTGGACTGATAACAGCGATTGCTGTTGCAGCCCATGAAATACCCCAGGAAATAGGTGATTTTGGTTTGTTGTTAAGTCGTGGTATGTCTAGAAAGAATGTTCTAATAGTTAATCTGGTTAGTGCCCTGGCGGCCACTATTGCTGCCGTAATTACTTTTATGCTAGGTAGCGCTAGTGTGATTCCGATTGGTGTGGTACTGGGTATTAGTGCCGGATTTTTGTTATATATTGCTGCCAGCGATATTATCCCAGAGATACATGCTAATACTCCAAAAAATAGGTTGTTTGATTGGCCAGTAATTATGCTCTTGACTGGGGTGATAGTAGTGGGAATATCAATCAATTTGGCTCATAAGTACATTGATGTAGATTCTGATCACGTCGAAACTTCATCTCATCCTTGAATTTTACAGACTAGATACTTGTTGCGAGACAGTTAATAATAAAATAAATGCTATAATACGCTTATGATAGTAGTTGTGATAATTTTGGGGGTTGTATGCCTGGCTTTAGTTGGATTAATCATAAAGCAATCTCAAAAAAAGCCAGACCTGGAGTCTAACTTGATGCTCAAACAAGATATCAACACGATATCTGAGCAAATGCAAAATCTGCGTGAGGGCCTGCAGGGGCATTTGACCGAACGATTAGACAAGAACCAAGAGAGCATGAGTAAACAACTCGATGCAAGTGCGAAGCTCATCAAAGACGTTACTGAGCGTTTGACCAAATTGGACGATACAAACAAGAGGGTAGTAGATGTCGCTGACGAATTAAAAACACTACAGAACGTTTTACAAAATCCTAAGCAACGTGGTGTGCTGGGTGAATTTTACTTAGAACAAATATTGCAGAATCAATTGCCACCAGGTAGTTTTGAGCTTCAGTATCGACTCGGAGAGGGGTTGGTGGTAGATGCAGTTATCAAACTTGATGGCAAGGTTCTACCGATAGATAGTAAATTTAGTCTAGAGAACTATAATCGTTTGCTTGAGGCAAAGGGTAGTCAGAGAGAAGTGTTAGAAAAACAATTTAAGGACGACTTAAAAAAACGTATCGACGAGACGTCCAAGTATATCCAACCAAAAAAGGGTACATTAGAGCAGGCTTTGATGTTTATTCCTTCTGAGGCTATTTATTACGATCTGCTTGCCAACAAAGTTGGTGCTGGTGGTGTAAATGGTCGTGATTTAATGCAATATGCCGCTGTCGATAAAAAAGTCACAATAGTTGGACCAAGTACTTTATCGGCTATGTTGCAGGTGATAGTGCAGGGCCTGAGAAGTTTAGAAATCCAAAAAGATACTGAAGTGATTAGAAAAAATGTTGAACAATTACAAAAACATTTAATTGGATATGACGGTTATTTCAAAAAAATCGGTACGAGCCTTGGGGCCACAGTTGGTCACTACAATAATGCTAGCAAAGAACTGGGTAGAATTGATAAGGATATCGTCAAGATTGCTGGCAGTGAGTCTGTAGTAGAAGTCGGTCTACTAGATAAGCCAAATTCAGAAGAGTAATATATTGCCTTTTCGTCCTCTTAGGACTCATCAGAACAACTACTTAGTTGTTGAAGACAATGACAAGCAGACAGTAGATTAGATATGAGGAGATGAAGGCGAGGAACCAAACACGTCCACAATCTTGAACTGCTGTCTACCTGCCACGGTCTTATCGTGCTCTATCCAGCCCCGACGATGTCGGTGATGGCGCCAGACTCATCTGCGTAGATGAGATAGGTCTTGCCTTTCTCGACGCCCGGGAACCTCTCGGAGTTCTCGACGGCAATCTCGCGGAGATTACCACTGGCGTCATTGACTGTCAGTAGCAATGTGCCACCGTCTGCCAGCAAGGTGTCAACAATGTTGACTTTTTCTACCTGCGAAGCGCCGGGCGCGTCGATGCTGGGCATGAACGTTGTCGTGGTCAGCTCGGTGCTGTCTGGCGTCGAGCTATCTGTGCTCTTGACCTCGGTTGCGCAACCAGCGACCAAAACGGTCAGGGTGATGATGACAATCTTCATGAACTTCTTCATAATTACCCCTAGGTTGGGTAGGTCCTCGTGACTGATTTAGTCTCTCGTATCTCTTACAAGATGAGGTGCAAATACAAAAAATTAAAAAGGTTAGTTATTGCATATAAAATAAACTGAAAATTTTGTACTTGATACTCATCTCGTATCTACTATCTTGCTTGTCAAATAACAGAGGTGGAGTAAAAACTCAGAAAACACCCCATCACTCTATTATAGCATAATAATTGTATAATTGTCAATACTAATAAAAACTATTTTTGGAGTAAGTCAATAGTTAGGGCAGCCGTCCAGGCAAAGTTTTCGGCTCCAAGTCCACGCCCATCAATTGGGTCAAAATATTCATAAGAGCCTTGTTTGTCTACCATGGCAATAGTTCTAGTGCGTAGTTCCTTTGCTTCGGTATCGAAACCATATCTTTCTAGACCATCAATTATTAACCAATTTGTATTTACCCAAGATGGTCCTTGCCAATATCTGTCTGAGTCGAAAAAAGTCGAATCTAGGGGAACGCTTGGAATAGGGTGGTGTAGCCAATATTTTTTGTGGTCCTTCATGAGCTTAACCAATTCACCCGCTCTTTCTTTGGTGATACTACCTGCATATAATGGCATAAAAGTTCCAATACTTGGCTCAAGAATAAGTTTGTGAGTAATAAAGTCGCGCGAATAATATTGGCCACTGGGTTGATCATAGAGCTTTTCGATAGCTTCTTCTGAGTGCTTGATTTTGGCTAACAATTCGTCTGGTAGTTTGCGTCGGATTTCTTTGGCGATATGTTGGAGCTGAGTATTGTTACGAACTAGTATACTGTTGAAGGTAATATCTTGAGTGCAAAAGTCAGAACGGTGTAGTATTTTTTCGATATCATATTTTTTGCGTCTCAATCGCCGTACTACATCCCAAAGTAGCAGGGCCTCAAGTGAGCTAATACGTTGACCAGGATTAATTCGTCTAGTGTCGCGACGCAAAAAATTAACAACTTTTTGTAGGTGAAGCCTTTCTATTAATGCAATCCACCAAGGTCGACTATGTTCGTATAGTTGGTGAACCCATGGTGGGGTATTGTCTAGTCCAACCTCGTATGGATGGATTTGAAGGGCGAGCCCCTCGTTATGTGGATCGCGCTCGTTATAAATCCATTCATGATATTCAACAAGTGGTTCATACATGAATCGATAAAATTCTTGTCTATGGGTTTTGGGTAATTTTTCTGCAATCTTGACAACAGCATCAGCAATCATTGGGGGCTGAGTAATGCCACTAGTGGCTACACTGTCGGGAGCAAAAGGGCTAAGCCAGCTACGCCAAGAATCGCGCTCGAATTTGTAGCTGGCGCCATCATTAAAAATCATATTAGGTATCATACCGTTAGCCCATTGACCACGAATTAGGCTAGCCACTTCCTCTGCAGCTCTCTCTGCATCGATATGCCTGAGACCAATAGCAATAAAAGCGCTATCCCAGAGCCATTGATGAGGATAAAGTTTTGCAGGGGAGGTAAAGCTCCCTAGGTTATTTTCACTCAGCACCTCTACCATTCTAGAGGTTAAATCGGGCTCTTCTTGGATAGTATCTGGATTTTCGGTGTTTTGGTTTTCCATGTAAGTACAAGTATATAATATTCAGGCAAAAAAATCTTATGCTTAGTCTTAGCGATAATTAGTGAACTCAAGTGGGAAGTCGAAGTCTTGTTCCTTGAGTAGTTGAATAACAGCCTGTAGGTCGTCTTTGCTACCTGAAGTTACTCGGACTTCTTGGCCTTGGATTTGAGTTTTGACTTTGGGATATTGTTCGCGAATTAGAGCTGTAATTTTTTTGGCCTTTTCCTGATCTAGACCTTTTTTGAAAGGAACTTCTTGTGATGTTTTGAGGTTGCTGACAACTAATTCTTTGGACGTGTCTAATATTTTCTGAGATTGACCTCTTGAGGCCAGCTTTTTGCGAACAATATCAAGAATCGCATCGATCTGCCAATCGCTATTACCAATTATTTTTAGACCAGTTTTGTCGTCATTGAGCCACTCGACAGAAGCTGGTGTGCCTTTGAAGTCATAACGATTTTGTAATTCACGCTGAGTCTGATCAAATACGTTATTGAGCTCTGCTTTGTCATAGTCAGATACTATGTCGAATGAAAAATTTGCCATTACTATTCTCCTGTCAAGTTTATGGTGTAGGTTAAACTTATTATAGTATAATAAGCTGAATATGAGTTATCAAAATCAAGATATTGCTAGAATTGCTGAAGAATTAAAGACAAGAGTTGGCGAGCTTATAGATAAAAAACAAATTCTTCGTGACCCAGCTCTAAAATCACTTTATGACCAAATCAAGACTTTGCCACCAGAACAGCGAGGTGCCTTTGGCCAAGAAGTTAATCAACTTAAACGTGAACTAACAGAGATTATTGATTCAGCACAGGGTCAGTCTGTAGATTTACCTTCGCTTGATGTTACCGCGCCCTGGGATGTTAATTCTTCTGAGCCTAGTTTTTTTCCTACAGAACAAGGCAGTGTCCATCCACTTATGACCGAGATAAGAATTGC
>JAKQIK010000063.1 GCA_029557395.1 bacterium | reverse complement strand
TAAAGAGTATCAATTGGCCATGAAGCCTTTCATTCAAGGAAAGGATGATTTTTATTTAGAACTTCAGTTTAAATTAACCATTGGAACTATTGAAAAAGAAATTCGCCTATTTCATTTAAGCGGAGAAGCTTTAGCAACTTACGAAATGATCAAACAATTTTTGGTTGATAATGATTTTTCAGTCGAGATTGCCCCAAAGGAGCAACCAAGTGACAGCTAATACACCCGATATAGAGCTAGATGAAATATTTGAAGATTACGGCGTTCTAGGTGAACTGAAAAGTAGCGACCCTTTGAGAACCAGGGATCGTGCATGGCTAAAAAACAAGCTTATAGCCTGGTCTAACAAAAGAACTAGGGATATAGCAGAGAAGGTTATAGGTGAGGACGATACTAAAAAGCCAGAAGAAACTCCTGACGGCAGCTATTTTTGCGACAATTGCGATCATATGTACGACCCCGAAGATACCGACTACTCTAGCCGGTGTTGGTGCGATCATAGGAATATTTTACGATCTGAACAACGTCAAACCCTTAACACATTACTAGGAGAGTGAAAATGCCTAAACAAGTAAAGCCTAACCCTGGAAGTGACGAAGCAATCAAAAAAGGTTGTAGCTGTCCAATTTTAGATAACGGCCGAGGCGATCAGAGACTTGGTGACACACGCGGTTTTTGGATTGATGGCGACTGTCCATTGCACGCCGTAGATAACCCAGGAACGGAGGGGGAGTGATGGACAGAATCAGATTAGCTTTTAAAGTGTTGTTTACGCCAAAGATAATTGTGGTTACGAAAGGTGAACAGTACTGCACTTTTAATGATACAAACATTGTCCAGGGTAACAATACAATTACGATTGAAGTTAAGTTTTAACACGGCTACGCCGTAGGAGGTAGATAATGGGTAAATTCAACTATTCACTAGGCTTGGGCGGGTATGACGAGCCTGTACGTGTCGATATCAATGTAACAATTAAAAATGGTCTGTCTAAAGAAGACTACGAAATCATCCGAAGCGCACTAGAAACCATCGAAAACACAGCTCGTAAATATATCGGCGAGGAGAATAAATAACATGAACTGGCAAGCAATATTTTGGCTTTGGGCGTTAGTGTTTTTCTTAGTAAGTCTATGCTCAATATTCCCTATTGAGTGGAGCATAGTCGTAGATAATGCATCTAAAAAATGGCGTTGGCTGTATGCTATATCATTTTTGATAGCTTTAATATCCGGCACTCTAGCCGTGGGAATGAGGTAGGTAGTATGAGTAAAATATCAATAAGTGACTATGTATATGCCGAAAACCACCGTACAAACGGTACAGTCATTACAGACCGTGGCGGCCATGTAGGGCGCTACGGCATTAAACTTGATAGTGGTGATTTTATTTATGCATCTTCGCGTGATTTGACTGTTATAAAACCAGGTCTCAAGCAAACCGACAGGCTTACCAACAGCGAAAAGATTGATTTGCTGCTAGAGCACTTGGGGCTTGAAATTAAGGACGAACCATCAATCGTTAGGATTGTGAAACATGAAAAAAAGAGCCATAAGAAACACTAAACACCGCATTGCTAAAGCGCTTCGGTTAGTTAGGCGTAAGGGCGATGATTGGGCCGAGGTAAGCAATAAACAGTACATTGAAGCGGATAGGTCAGTAGCAAAACGGCATATAAAAAATGAAGTGACAGCTTTAACCACTAATCTAATACAGGAGACAGAATAATGAGCAAATACGTTAAACAAGTGCTATTTGAGCTAGTAAGTAATTTTGCACAATATCACGATGATGAAACTCCGCCGTACTGGTGGGGTCATGACACTAACCTTGGTGAGCAAAAAACTGCTTTTGCAGTAGCAACTCGTAAAATAAACAAGTACAAACGCGAGCAGACGCCTAATATTAGTAAAAAAACAGCTTATTCATCGTTTACGCCCGAAAGAAGAAAAATTATAGCAGAAGCTATATTTGGCAAAGGAAAAATACCTGCTTACTGGTATGGTTCGACTGGCGAGTATGACGTACTTATAGTGCTTGCAAATGTTAAAGGGGCTATGCTATGACCCCCAAAACTAAATTAACCTATATGAATGAGGTAAGGATATGACCACTCAAACCCCTATAAAACCACCCTCTCAAGACGGTATATACCCCCGATGTGTCTGGTGTGGTGGTGAGAACTATATGGGAGCCGTCATAGACTACAGTAAAAGTAAAATACCCTGCGCAAGTGTAAATAATTGTGGCAAGTACTTGCCAGAGGAGTATGCAAAGAAAGGAATTGGTGAGAGAGCGCAACTTCAATGTTAAGTCTACTTGCGGCTGTCCTTACTGTGAATTGCACACGCGGGATTTTGCAAATAGGTCTACCCCACCTAAACCAGATAAGGAGCAATCTAACACCTGAGCTATATATCTATAGTTTTGTTGTTCCAAGAGACCAAACCGCTCGCAAGTTTGTGCGCAACCCTAGCACCTGGTTTAGTGCCATGACCAGGTATCGAAGTACCTAAATCATCATCATGGTCTAAAAGGCTTGGCATAGTGTAGTAAACAGGCAGCCTATTACGTTGGTAGAAAATACCAATTCTTGTGTCGTATGGCTCGGTACGATCTGATACAAAATCTAGCATAGGCTCAATATGGT
>JAKQIK010000051.1 GCA_029557395.1 bacterium | reverse complement strand
CTTGGTATGATGTCCCATGATTCATCATCTGATCAAAAACTTGCCGGGTGATTTGGCTAGCTTCATATGCTGAATCTCGTCCAGATTTTTGGCCCGATTCATAGGCGACCTTGATTGCTTGCAATTTTGCAATTGCATCATCAACAATATGTGACCTATCCTTTTTAGTAATTATCATAGCATTTTTTTGTTTGCGCATAGCCATCTTACGTAGGATTTTAGCTCCAAAGAAATTGACAGATAAAACAATGATTACGGACATGACTGCCACAATCGTCCAAACGGGTGTAACTCCAAAGTTGGGATATATTTCAGTGCCGTTTTGCATAATTCTTTGCCTGTATAAACATTTTTCGTAGCTCAACTAATAATTGATCGGTATTTTGGGTTTCACCATAAGCAACTCCCGTGCTTTTGCATACTTTTTTTCTCGTTTCTGATAATTTGATTAACTCAGTATCCCATTCTTTTTGCAGTACTTGGCTGATGACGCCGACATCCACATTTTGCTTGCTCTCAATATCAATAATAGGTTGGTTGTATGGTGTTTCTTGCGTAAATGGTGAACTTGGCTCGATATGCATCCAGAATAGCTGATGTTTGACACTGAGTTTATTCAATATCGGCTTTAACTCGGTTTGGTCGTTGGTGTCGTCTGAAATAATAAATATGGCTGTTCGTTGCTTGACACTAGTGTGTACCCTGTCAAGCATATTAGCAATGCTGGGTGGATTTCCTCTCAGGCCATCTTGTAGGCTTTGATCAACATTTCTTAGCATTTTTTCAATATGATTGTTGCTGTATCCAAATCTACCAATATTGATAGTGCCGTCAGGCTTACCAACGCAAGATGCAATAACGTCACGGTTTTTGCTTACAAACATACCAAGTGTTACGATTACCCCAAATATTGCATCTTTTTTGTTCATGCCACTTTTTGATGGTAGGTTCATTGATGAGCTACAGTCAACAACCACCAAAATCCTTTGGTCTCGTAACGGGCTATACAGTCTTGTGTGTACATTGCCTGTTCTGGCGGTGGACTTCCAGTCTATATCTTTGATACTATCACCATGCACGTACGGCCTTAAACTCTCGAGCTCTACCCCCTTACCTTTAAATATCGAGTCATAATTACCGTCAAGCAAAGTTACAGCACGCCGACGAGCGTACAGTTTTAACTTTTTGGCGACAATTTGCTGGATGGTCACGGTACTGGGACAGCGCTTCCTATTTTGTTAATGACATCTTCTACCTTAATATTTTCTGCTTCTGCTTCGTAGGTAAGTGTGATTCGATGTCTGAGTACCCGTATCAAGAACGGCTTAACGTGATCGGGCGTAACATAACCGCTTTGCGACATCAGTGCTACCGCTCTAGCGGCCGCAAGCAGTGATATGCTTGCTCTTGGACTGGCACCAATTTCTATAAGTGGCTTTAGATCTGCTAGGCCATATTTCTCGGGCTCTCTAGTAGCTGAGGTTATGGACGCTATATAGCTGAGTACCCTGTCGTCCGCTGATATCGAACGTACTTGTTCTTGGATTTGCAAAATATCATCTATCGATGCTGACTGTTGCACAGGGCTAGAGCTGGTCGGCGGTAGTTTTAGGACAGCTATTTCTTCCTCGATAGTCGGGTAGCTGATGACATGTTTGAACATGAACCTATCCAACTGTGCTTCGGGTAAGGGGTATGTACCTTCTTGTTCGATAGGGTTTTGGGTAGCTAAAACAATAAAACCTTTTGGTAGGTCGAATGTTTCTCCGCCGATACTAACCTGGCGTTCTTGCATAGCTTCCAGAAGCGCACTCTGTGTCTTGGCGCTAGTACGGTTGATTTCATCTACTAACACAAACTGATGATTGATAGGACCAATTTGAGTAGTAAATTCGTGTTTTTGCTGGTTGTATATCTGAGTACCAATAATATCCGACGGTAACATATCTGGTGTACACTGAATTCTTACAAAATCTGAACCGATTGCTGAGGCTATAGTATGAGCAGCGGTTGTTTTGGCTAGCCCTGGTACACCTTCTATGAGCAAATGACCATTTGACATTAGGCTGACCATAATACTTTCAAACATTTCATCCTGTCCGATGATATGACTGCTGTAAGATGATTTAATACTACTAATTTTTTGAGAAGCCTGACTCAGGCCGGGATTTGCCGGTGCATAAGATGCTGGTGCTGGTTGATATGGTTGTGGTGGCAATTGAGGTTCTGCCTGAGGCGTATCGGACTGAGTAGTTTGGTCTTGAGTTGTTTGATGTTGGTTTTCTGGCACACTCGACTGACCTGATTCAGTTAGTGTGCTTGCTGGCGGGCTGCCGATAGTATTACCTTCCTGCTCACCCTGATTATTGTATTGTTCATCCATGGATAAATACTAGCATAAGCAATAAGTAGACAAAAGCAAGAAATTATGAATTACTATTGACAAGATACAGTATTCTATAGTATAATATATGCGATAATAGGGTATTGTATTTATTAAATAATAGAAAATAGATACAATAGCACTAATGGTAAAACGAAGCAGGACGCCAAAGAATAATAAACAAAGGCTTTTTGTCGTGCTTGCTATCATAGCTTTTAGTTCTGTTGGGGCAATGATTATAAGGTTTAGTGATGCGGCCTCTTTTGTTGCCAATATAGAGCCAGAGAACGGCATCAAAACAAATGTACAAGATTGTTCTAGCCCACAGGCATCTCAAGGAAAATGTATCCAGTTCAATTCAAATACTAACAACGGTGGAACTGTCTACACCCAGGCTTGTTCAAAACAACTTGTTCACTCAGTTTCTGGTACTGTAAATTCAGCAGGTGCGAATCTAGGAGAGATATCTGGTGTTGTCGCATCACGAAAGCAAAATGGTGTGTATTGGGTGCATAATGATAGTGGTGATTCGGCAAGAATCGTTGCTATCAACCCTGCTGGCGCTGTGCTAGGAGTTTTTAGTTTGACTGGTTCAGGTGTTTCTGCTTATGATTATGAGGATATCGGAATTGGCCCTGGTCCAGTCGCGGGCAAGGACTACCTATACATTGCTGATATAGGTGATAATAATGCTGTACGTAGTTCAATCAAGATCTATCGTGTTGCAGAGCCTTCAGCAAATATTGGTGGCAAATCCCAGGCTGTGGCAACCGAATGGGTAACTTTGAAGTATCCAGATGGAGCGCATAACGCAGAATCTTTTTTTGTTGACCCTCGCGATGGATATTGGTATATAGTTCAAAAAACTACCAATGGTGAGTCAAAAATTTACAAAACAAGCGGGCGTAATTTATCTGCCGGAAGTACGACCACTCTAACTGATAGCGGAGTACGTTTTCTTAAAGGCACAGCCAAACCTTACCAAGAAACAACCTCTGCCGATATGTCCCCTGATGCCTCTACTATTATTATTAGGACCTATCAATCATCATATATATACGATAGTCGTAACAAAACCGTAGAGTCTGCACTAAGTGGGACTCCTTGTGTGGGTCCGGTAGTGAGTGAGGGCCAAGGTGAGGCTGTAGGCTTTAAACCAGATAGTCGTGGCTATGTATCTATCAGTGAAGGAAATAATCAAAGAGTAAATAACATTGACATGAGATAACTGGATACAATGACTACTTTGACCTGAGTGTAACAATATTGAAAAAATATTCATTTTCAGTTAAAATCTAATCTGTTACTTTATGGTAAGGGGCATAGCCAAGTAGCATCCACTCTAGGTTTTGACTTCGATCATTTGGAGCGAGAAGTATCCGCAGTACTTTGGGAGGAAATCTTCCGATAAAAACTCGTTTTCAATCGCGAGGCTTCGGCCTCGTCATAGATGAGCCGAGTCAAGGTTCGGACCTCAGTACCTTTAGGTTATAATGTTGTTTGATGGGATGTGGCCAAGTGGTAAGGCACCAGGTTTTGGTCCTGGCATTCGGGGGTTCGAATCCCTCCATCCCAGCCATTTCAGAGAAAAGATCCAAATCTTCGCCCGAATGGGCGATTTTTTGGTTTAGATTTCCCAATTGCCGCCACAGGCAAAAACTGCTTTCCGCCCCCTTTCGGAAAGCAGTTTTTGAGCCAGCCCCAGCCGTGTTTTTATCGCCGAGGGCGATGAGGGTTTTACCTCGCAGTGCGAGGTTCGAGCCAAAGATTTCAGACAAAACGGCTTTTTGTCCGTTTAAGTCGTCAGTTTCTCGCAAATAACAGATAAATTTTGCGGTTTTGAGCCAATTTCGCATAGGTTCTATCCACGCATTGTGGTTAGCTGTGAGATTAGCCAAATTTTCCTCTAAACTTTTCTTTTCGCTCAAAATCTCCGATTTTTTAGCGAGAAAAGTTTGGCGGCCTATGTCTTGGTCTAAATAACTGTCCAGTAAAATCTTTTGTTTGCTGTTTAGGCTGGCAATCTTGTCTTTTAGATTCGCTACGGCGGACACATTGTCCGCATTTTCGGCTTGCTCGTCTTGGGCTATTCTATCGGTCATATAGTCGTAAATTGTATCAAGCATTTCATACTCGCCAAGCAACGCCGAAATCTGCGGTAGCAAATCTTTTTCGCGAATTGCTGGCTCGGTACATTTAATGGCTTTATTTTTGCGAGAACAACGATAATAAGTCCAGCTATGCGTGTTACCGTTTAGTTGTGTTTTGGTTTTTGTCTCGGCGGTTATCGCCATACCGCAAGACGCGCAACAGATAACGCCTAAAAACGGTATTGGTTCTTTTGTTTGTGGTTTCTGGTGTCCTCGCTGTTCTATAACGGCTTGGACTTTGTCCCATAAGGCCTTTGACACTATCGGCGTATGTCTGCCCTCGTGGAGTTCGCCGTTATAGATAAAATGCCCATAGTAAAACGGGTTTTGTAGGATAGATTTTACTTTGTCGTCCTTAAACAGTTTTCCGCCGCTGGTTATTGCTCCGTTTTCTTTCAAAAAATCGGCAAT
>JAKQIK010000037.1 GCA_029557395.1 bacterium | reverse complement strand
GAGCCTCTCTAAGATATTCATTCCTACTGCTATTATTAGTCATGGCCATACCTGCTTTCCTCCCAGAAAACAGTATGGCCTTTTTAGGTTAGATTTTTATGACAGAACGTATAGTGCTTGGGTTAGATTTATTTTGAATGATATCGATTTCATATTTCATCTCCCATCTTATGATATAATCCTCTTATGTCTAATTCTCCTCAATCGCGCTATGGTGAGCAGTTTTTACATTCTCAAGATAGTGATTTACAGCATAGTCCTGCCGTCAAAGGCGAACAAGCCCGTCGGGCTCGACTGCAACAACTGCGTGAGTCTCGAGCTCAGCATGATGAAGATTATGTAGTCCCAACCGAGCATGTGCCACGGGATATCCAACTTGATGACCAAGCTACAACCGACCTTGATGCCCAACCAAACCTTGAGCCTCATCATGGTCTTGGTTCTGAAGTGCACACAAAGCCTGCCGAAAAGATTGAAGACTGGCTAGCTATCTTACAGCACACTCATGAGGATCACCGAGATGACCCCAGAGTCTTAGAACGGATTAAAGCTAGCTACCATAAACGCTATGTAGTGCATGAAGAAAATATACCCAAAGCAGTCTATGAACTAGAGGCTCGAATTGCCCGCAATATGGGCTATGGTGATATCCCTATCACGGACGAGTATCGTCATGCCAGAGCCCAGGAGCTTATTGCCGGTCAAGAAGAGAGCCTAGATCGCTGGGTAGATTATCTCACTAGTGAAGCGCTACCTACCCGATGTGGCTCAAGTACTGGGCATTTACTAGCATGGTAAAGATGGGCAAGCTCGAGAAAAAGGTTGATCAGGACGGTCATGAAACTGCCCGCTTTGCTCGACGCACTGAAGATACAGTTGCACCATTTCCACCACTGAATCCTCGTGCCCTAGCCTTAACTCTCTCAGTAATCGAAGCTAAAGCTAGTCAACGTGGTATCCCTAAAGCTGAGCGCCAGACTCCTGAGAATACTAGTACCAGACTTAATGACTCTGAGTTTCAACGACTTCTGGCTACCGAAAGTTTCTCAAAGCTGTATGCTCAATTTTTAGTGGAGCTACCAGCCTATTCAGCTGAAGGCTTGCGAGAAACACGTGGTGCTTGGAGAAAGTATGATCAAGGTAGTGACGCAAAACCGTTAGTCGATAGTCTAGTTGGTCACCCACTAGAATGGTGTACGGCTGGATTAGAAACCGCTCGCTTCCAGTTAGAGGGTGGTGATTTCTATGTTTATTACTCACTAGATGAAAACGGTGAAGCCACAATCCCCCGCGTAGCAATTCGTATGGAGGACGAGCAAATTGCCGAAGTCCGTGGTATCGCATCAGGTCAAGAACTAGATCCTTTTATTGCCGATATTGTAGCTGAAAAGATGCAAGAGTTCCCCGACGGTGAAGCCTACATCCAGCGAGCGGCCGATATGAGGCGTGTTACCATTCTTGATGAACGAGCTCAAGGTGGTGGTGAGCTATCTGCTGATGACCTTCGGTTTCTGTACAAGATTGATCGAGATATTAAAGGCTTTGGTTACCAAGATGATCCCCGTATAGCTGAACTTTTAGGCGGACGAGACTATATTACTGACATGGAGACTATTTTTGCTACAACCGATCACAACCAAATCGCCCAGCAGTTGATTGAGGCTGGCAAGGGTTGGTCTGTTGCAGAATACCTCGACCGTTTCCAAGGCCTAGACACAACAATCGCCCAGCAGTTGATTGCGGCTGGTGAGGGCGAGTCTGTTGTAAGAAACCTCGACTATTTCCAAGGCCTAGACCATAGCCAAATCGCCCAGCAGTTGATTGAGGCTGGCAAGGGCGAGTCTGTTGCTCGTAGCCTAGATAGCTTTACGGGACTAACATCATCCATATACGACAGCTTAAAAGAGCATGGGCACATTTAGCTTACACTTGGAGTTGTCAGTATACATGAAGATTGAGCCTAGTGTTTACAAAAAAGACAGCAGGAATTAAAGGTATAGCTAAGGCCCTACCTTTGCATCTATGGTTAGTTGAGCTTAAAAGTCCGAGTAACCATTTGATCAAAGTCGCTCAGAGCATCTGGATAGTCTGCCCACTTCGTGTAAGATGCCAGGTACTGCGAATTATTGGCGACAAAACAATACTGAACTACTTTATTGCCTTTTGCATTACCACCCATATCTTCATCATTGGCTATGTATGTACCGGTTGTCTTAACTGCGGGGACGCCCGCTACTTTAGTCGAATCTTTTGTATCTACACTCCATGAATCACTGAGCCCACATAGTGATAGGTCTGCTCTGTCCGTACGCCAAGTAACAGACATTTGCCCAAATGCCCTCGCGCCGTCAGCACCACACTTTCCGGCAGAGCTTTGTCCATTTTCCATCTTTACGCCAAAGAGTACTAATCCCTCGGAGCAATATTCGGGATTGTTTGCAAACATCCACGTCGGAGGGTATTTGAATGAAAACTTGCCATTATCATTTGTATAAGTTTGCCAGCTTGCTGTTGGGTCTGGTTTTGTTTCCTCTTGAATTTCAGTGTTTTTGACTACCTGTTGCTGAACATTATTGCCTGTAGTTTCGTTATTTTTTTCTTTCTGTCTATCAAAAAACAACCATCCAACAGCCACAATTAGACCAATAACAACAATAATTAAAATTAGCTCAACTAATCCAAATCCTTTTTCGTTTTTTCTCATCCTGCACATTCTTTCTTTATGGTTTGTGTTAAATACATAAGTTCATTGTATAACAAAGAAACTGCTGTGAGCAAAGTCTCGTCATGAGTCGTGGTTTGGTCGTCATTCATAACCTAGCCTAGCTCTGATATGAAGGATGTCGAGAACATAATATAAAGTGGTATTATTAGTGCAGTATGGATAGTTTGAAAGGTTTGGATTTTGCGCAAAAATACCTCTAGGCATCATGGGGTTTTCTGGCCTGATTTTGTAGCTAGATCTGTAGTTGATATAGATTTTTATTACCTAAATCGTATTGGAATTAAGGCAGTCATGATTGATTTGGATGGGACAGTTGTCGTACGAGGTGGATATGAAGTCTCAAAACAAGTTTCTAAAGTTCTAAAAGACCAAGAACTGAAAGTGTATATTGCTACCAATCGCCCAAAGAGTAGAGACCTGAAAAATTTAGAGGCGCAACTTTCTGCAAGTGGTGTGATACATCCAAAAGGGTTAGTGGGTAAACCGTTTGCTCATTATTACAAAAAGTCTCTTCAAATCTTAAGGTTACGAGGCGACCAAGTAGCTATGATTGGTGATAGGTACATTCAGGATATTTATGGAGCAAATAGAGCCGGTTTGGTGACGATTCATGTAGATAAACTTGGTGAATCAGCTAATATCATTGATAGTTTTATTTCGTATCTAGAAAGTAGACACAGTAAAAAAATAGACAGACATTACAAACCACTACAGTAAATGTATGAGCGAGGGCTAAATCTCTTTACCCAAGATTCCTCGCCAAAGTATTTTGATGATATCGGTTGAAACGATATTTTTTGGTCGATATCGCAACCCTTCGGGGAGTGTCATTAATCTAAGCGCGCTTGGTAATAATTCGATTTTGACTGGGGTTTTATACTCTTCTCGTTCGCCGTCAACACCTACCACAATTTTTTTTGTTGGAGTTGAGACTATAAATTTCTTCCCTTCCCACTGCAGGATATTTCTGGAGTTATTTGCTACAAAGTCTTTGTTCAAAATAGCTGTTTTTAACAGAGACTTGATGAGTGTGTTAGTTAGGTTTTTGACTACAGTGATTTGTAGTATATACCCAGACAAATTATCGCGCTTTCCAAGTTCTAGCAGGTTAATTGTTTTATATGCATTGACACCAACTAATATCATGATAGCTTTTGAGTATTGTTTGTTATTGTCGTCCTTAAACTTTAGTGGGTAACTCTGTCCTGTTTGTAGTAGTTTCTGCAGGACAGTACGTGAGGTAGCTACCTTGTGTTCACGATAATTGTCATTATCAACAATATCTGCGTATAAGCCTAGCGATGCATTGTTTAGAAAAATACGTCCATTGATACTACCTACGTCTATTTTTGTTTCGATTCCTTCAAAGCAATTGAGTGAATCCTCAATATGCTTTGGGTCTAAGCCAGTGTCTCTAGCAAAATGGCATCTGGTGCCACCCGGCAGGACCACTAGTGGGATGTTATATTCTATGGCTACCGTTGCTACTGCACCAATAGTACCATCTCCACCAGAAACCCCCAGTACGTCTGCACCGTTTTTTACTGCACGTCGCGCTAGCTCAGTAATATTATCGTTTATGTTGGTGATTTTTACTTCGATACCTTTAGCGGTTGCTTTTTCGGGAATATTAGCTTTTATGGCTCGTCCATTGCCGGACTTCGGGTTGACTATAAGATATGGTTTGTTGAATCTGCTAGACCCATGTTGCTTTATGGCTGAGTCACGTTTTAATTCCCAATACCTCTTCTTTAGTATACTAACTAACAGGCTATAAGTAGTGACTAAAATAACGATGGCTATAAAAAATTTACCACTGTTTTGCCCTACACTTAATAAGGTAGATGTGACAAATATCACAATACCAACCAAAAGAGCTAACCAGCCATATGCAAGGCGTTTTTCTTGCCCAGTAAATATTAGCCAGGTGCCATATAGACTAATTAATATTGAGAAAATATATGCAGGTATCAAAATTGGGTTAGCTAATATGTAGAGAATAATTATAGAAATGACTACGCCAAAATTTAGTAGTGTTAGCGCTGAGATTATTCGCCAAAATATTGAAATCCGCATACTTATATTATAAGTGATGCTGTCTAGGTCTATAGAATAATCTGACCCACACGCACTTTTTGTCCTCCAGGGCGCTTTATAGGGAGCCGTTGGCTCGCCTATGGCGCTTGCTCACCCTATCCGGACATAAAAAAGTGTGTGTGGGTCAGTAGAATAATTTCTTGGCGATGGTATAGTAATTTAAAATATTTTTTATATTTTAAGTAAGATATAGGTAGTAATTTATTTGTGTGTGACTTTTTTGTTGATCGCTTGGTAGCTTGCCTGCCATGATTTTTTGAATATCCAGCGGAATCTAATTATGAGTAAAGTAAGCGATGTTATTAATATAGTTAGGTAAAGTTGTTGATAAAATGGACTTAGGTAGGCTGACGCTAAGTCCGTAACGACGGTTCTTAGATTAATATTATTCACGAAACTAGATATGATAGACGGCAAGAACGGACCCGTGAATAAGGCTAGTATTGAAACTCCAATAATTACACTACCGACAATATATAATTGCTTAACCAGTGTTTTTCTATTAATGAATATAAAGATAGAAAAAGTTAAAATGACTGTTAGCCACAAAAATAAACCTGCAATTAACATATTTTGGATATAGTTAGATACCTGTGGTAGCTCGCTGGAGTTTATTATTGTGATTTTGTCTGGGATCTTTGATGGATCTATCTTTACGTCCCTACCTCTGCTCTCAGCAAGTGAAACAATTGTTGATATAGGCTGTTTGATTGCGGTTAAGTCTACTGCTATATCTTGCCTATCTTTAGAGGTTACGTAGGCATAGCCAGAGGATGCCACACGATTAAGAGTTTTTTGACTCAAATCACTATTTAACATTTCACTAATTAAATTAACAGATCTATCTCCTATCAATTTATCTGCCAGTGGACGATCGGCAAATATCTTATCGACGATAGCTTGGGAAATTGCCCTACGATTGGGTTCTTTTGTGATTGTGCTCACAGTTATATCTGTAAAGGTTTGTTGGTTAAACACTATATGGTTAATCCAGTTAGCGCTTTGTGCAAAAAATAGCGATATTCCACCGATAGTTAGTAGGATTGCGTTTATTATATTCTTGGCCGAAAACTTTGACTTGATTGATTCACTAACAAACATGAGAAGTCTCCCTTATGAATATAGTATCTCATATTTATACGACAAGTCAAGTAAATTGTTTGATATAATGTTTTTATGGCAATAAAACCAAAGTGTGATATATGTAAATTAGAAATGGCTGAATTCGGAGCAATCCTACTTGGTCCGCCAGATAATAATTCTACGGTGAGTAAATTTCATATCTGCATTTACTGTTACACACTAGTACTAAAGAAGTTTGATATTTCAGATAGTAGTCCGCTAGTTGATACCTAATAGCCACAACAACAATGCTCAGCTTGGCTTGAATAGAGTTAATATAACTATTTATTCGTATCTCAGTGCTTCGATTGGATCTTTTTTGCTGGCGCGTCTTGCAGGCAATGTACCAGCTAAAAACGCTATCATCATGATAATGAACATAATGACAAATATAGATAACAGTGGAAACGAAGTTAGTTCAAATCCTACTAGGTCTTTAAGAAAAGTATCGGTCGCTACCTTATTTGCTACCAGACCAACGGTGACACCGGCTAAAGAGCCGATTAGACTACCCCAAAAACCAAGAAGCATAGCTTCGGTACTAAAAAGTAAAAAGACTTTCCGACTACTCATGCCCATGGCTTTCATAAGTCCGATTTCTTTGGTACGTTCTTGAACAGCCATCAGGAGCGTGTTGACAATACCAAAACTAGCTGCCAACAAGGCGATACCTGCAAAGAAGTTGAGTACAGCTATCACCGCATCGATTACTTGTTTGATAATACCGATTTGATCCTCGATAGTAATAGCATTGTAACCTTTTTCATTTAGAGTTTTCTTGAGTTGTTCTAGCTGTTTATCATTGAGAGACTGGTCAAACCTGGCTGTTATTATTGGTTGCTTATTGGTGGCGTCTGCGGGTAGTCCCTCGGTTTGGAGGGTGTGAAGTTCGCTGATAAGTGGACTATTTAGCTGAAGGCCGCCCATACTCATGAGTGTTTTTTCTTGAACTCCTACTACTTTTGCATAAACAACTTTTTGTTCGCCGGTGGGTGTTTTTATGCCAACTGATACGTTCTGACCTATAGCCTTCTCTGGTGATTCAAAACCCAGCACAGTTGGAAAGTCAGAAGTTAATAGAATTTGTTTTTCATCAGTATGATTATTGGGTATAGAGCCAGCTTTGAGAGATATATTTACCCCGTCGTAATAAGATGAGGCAGTAAATTTGAACTTGTCAGAATTAGGCCCTGAAATATAATTAGGGGCTACACTGATATCAAAATCCGCACTAACAATACCTGGTGTTGAGCGGATTTTGTCTAAATCGTTTTGATTTAATAGTGTCATAGAGATGCCCCCTGTGTTTGTAACGCTCTGGCCTTCCTCGTATTTTTGAGGTGTGCTTGTTGATTCTCCAAATGGGTTTGAATTTTTTGGTTGAATTATTAGCATATCTTTAGCACCAATATTACCTAGCTGTTCATCAATATATGATGCTACGCCAGCACCGATACCATTGGTTAGGGTGAGTGTAAAAGCACCAATAAAAATCGCAATAATTGTCAAAAATGTTCTGAGTCTACTACGAAACATATTGCTATTGGCAGTTTGCAGAATGTCGATAAGTTTCATTTTTTGCCCCTATTGATAACCTTGCCATCTTTCAGGTTAATTTGCCGACTACAACGTTTTGCGAGCTCATCATCATGCGTAACGATTATGAGGGTAATACCCTGTTCTTTGTTAAGTTTAAATAATAGATTTTCTATTTTATTACCAGTTTGACTATCTAGGTTGCCGGTTGGCTCGTCGGCAAATATAATACTCGGATTATTAATAAGTGCTCGTGCAATACAAACACGTTGTTTTTGACCACCGCTAAGGTCACTGGCTTTGTTCTTTGCTTTATCAGCTAGGTCCACGGACCTTAGTGCCTCTAGTCCCCTTTTGGTCCTGTCTTTACGATCCATACCTGCAATTTTTAGTGGTAAGATAACGTTCTCTAGGACTGAGTTATTTGAATTTAGAAAAAATTGTTGAAAAACAAACCCAAAACTTTGATTTCTTAGATTATCCAGCTCTTTCTTCGATAATTTTCCAGAATCTTGATCATTAATAAACAGTGAACCACTAGTTGGCGTATCTAGCAGGGCTAATAGATGCATCAGTGTGCTCTTGCCAGAGCCGCTTTTGCCAATAATTGCAATAGATTCACCTTGTTTTATATCGAGATTGATATTATCTAATGCTTTGAAGGCTGATTCTTTTTTGCCGTATACTCTGGTTATTTTTTTGGCGCTAATGACTGACATATGATTCCTCGAATTATATATTAGTACATCAATTTTTACTATCGATTTGGCTTCCGTATTTGGCTGAGAACTGACCCACATGCACTTTTTGTCCTCCAGGGCGCTTTATAGGGAGCCGTTGGCTTGCCTATGGCGCTTGCTCACCCTATCCGGACGTAAAAAGTGCATGTGGGTCAGGGCTGAGAAGCTTGAAAGATTAAAAGTGATATAATGGAGAAAAGGCAAAACAAAATGAAAAAAAGACCAAAAGCTAGATATAGAAGAAAATCAAAACATGGACTGCGTAGATTGCTTGGTTATCGTAGTTTTTCTTTTGGCAAGCGAACAATACATTATTTAGGCGATAGGGTCATAATATTTAGGCTGGTGCGTAATCTCCATGGTCGGTTTTGGGGTGTGGCTGGACTTATTATTATGACGATATTGATTTTTATATGTTTTTTAATCAGGCCTGATATGTTGGTGTGGAAGACGGCGATAAGTGATTTTGGGCGCGATGTGCGCACTGCTCCGTATTTGGCCGCGGCTCTGTTTTTTGGGGCTTATGGCTTGTGGCGCTGGCGCAATTATTTGCGTCGCACACTTAGGCATTCAATGCCAGTTACCGGATTGGTAACTTTGACGGTAATAGGATTGTATATAGCAGCTTTGTTTCCAGTGGCGTGGGAACCATGGCCATATCGGATTCATATGTTCGGCGTGATAATATTTGGCATTAGTATGGCAGTAACTGTAGTTGTTGATACGATATTGACAAAAACCAAGAAAAAGAAGAATGTTTTATTATGGCGTTTTTTGAGATTGGTTTCTTTTGTATTAATTATCGTAGGTGGCTACATTACTTTTGGATCATCTACAATTGCTAACTGGTATGAGCTATCATTATTGGGAGAGGGACTGATGTTTATTGGTTATGCAATTTGGATAATTGATAAGACTTATCGTGGTGAAGGAAGTCGCTCTAGATTGTCTAGGTTGTTCAATAGTGTGGTCTTGATTGATTAAAGATAATATAATAGTAGTACTAAATGTATTGGGGGAAATATGTCGCTAGAGTTAGTTGCTGATAGTAAAGAGATTACAAAAAAAGCCAAAGCAGATGTCGTCGGTCCTGGAATCGAAGGTCAGCTGTTGTTGACGGAGTATAATATTCATGGTGCGCGGTATGTACACGTCAGCCTAGGGGTTGCTTGTGATCCTAGTGTCATAAAATCCGGCTTGCACGCAGTTCATTTTCATGAAAAAGCTGCTTGTGATTGCGAGGGGTTCAAGTGTGCAGGCGGTCATTTTGATCCAGGTCCATATGGCAACACAGACCCAGATGCAAACCATGGTTATCATGCTGGAGACCTGCCTTCTATAAGTATTGATGAATTCGGAAAAGGTCACCTAGAAGCGATCACTACAAGAGTAACGTTATCAGACGGTCCTGTGTCGCTACTTGGCAAAGATTCTGCACCTGATGGTACTTCTATTATGATTCACGCCAATCCCGACCCGCATACACCCGGAGAAACTGGTTCTGGTCATAGCGGTGGAGCTCGTTTGGCCTGCGGGACGATTGTTGAAGTAGACGTTTAAGATTCACATTTTTTTACATAATAAGTTTAGTTATACATAGTATCTTTGATTAGATATTAGTAATCCTTATAGTGCTTTTGGTTGTGAAGTGATAATTTAAGCTGTAAAGTATTAGTAAATGAATAAAAATATTCCGCGCATACCTAGAGAGTATGTTGTCTCTCTTAATATGAATGGCCTTCGTGGTCGAATGTTGCGCATACCTGCAAAAAAGAACAAAAAACGCGAGATATTACTAGTGTATGGTCATCATTCTAGCCTCGAACGTATGTACTCGCTGGCTGAAGTACTAAATGATTACGGGACGGTGACGCTACCAGATTTACCTGGATTTGGTGGTATGGATAGCTTTTATAGGATTGGCGAAAAACCAAACTTGGACACTATGGCTGACTATTTGGCATCAGTCATCAAGCTACGCTACAAAAATCGTAGAGTGACTATAGTTGGTGTTTCTTATGGGTTTATTGTTGTAACTAGGATGTTACAGCGCTATCCTGACATTGCAAAGAAGGTTGACCTGCTAATCAGTGTGGTTGGTTTTGCTCATTATCAAGACTTTATATTTTCTACTACCCGAAGACGATTTTATTTGACGGCTTCAAAAATATTTTCATATTCACTCCCTGCTATTTTGTTTAGGAATCTTGCTCTACATCCATCTGTAATTCGGACATTTTATGCCAAGACACATAATGCAAAACATAAATTCGCAGGGCTAAACTCAAAAGAAACAAAAGACTTAACAGAATTTGAGATTCATTTGTGGCGTATTAACGATGTCCGTACTCATATGAGAACTACTACAGACATGCTAAGGTTAAACAACTGTAATAAAAGAGTAGATTTGCCAGTTTGGCATATTGGCGTAGAGGTTGATAATTATTTCGATAATTCACTAGTTGAGCAACATATGCAGGTGATATTCCGTGACTTTTATTATGCGAAAGCGCCACTAGACCGACATATGCCTAATCTAATCGCAGGTAAAAAAGAAGTTTCAAAGTTATTGCCTCGCAAGGTCAAGCAACAGCTCAATAAATAACTAATAGTCTTGTTTTTTAGGATATGTGATTTTGTGATAGAATAATAAATATGAAAATCGGCTTAGTCTGTCCGTATGATTTTTTTCGACATGGTGCCGTCCAAAAACTCGTAAAACTTCTTGACGAAGAATTGACCAGCAGAAGTCATGATGTCAAGATTATTACCCCACGCCCTGCTGGTTACAAAGGTGATGCACCGCCGAGAACAATTTTTATTGGTCGATCGACAAAGTGGAATACGCCACTTAGTACGACATTAGAGATTGGTGCAAATTTTGACACAAATGAATTAGAAGAAATGCTCACAAAGGAGCATTTTGATATTATTAACGTTCATGAACCTGAAGTGCCAGTTATTGGAGCGCAAGTCGCTACGCACGCCAACTGCCCAATTGTCGCAACCTTCCATGCTACTGTTCCTGATAATGCAATCGGAAAAACCGTCGAAATGTTTAGAATTCCTTTCTCGCGGTCATTATTTCGCAAGATTGCTGCTATGACGGCTGTCTCGGATAGTGCGGCAAAATTTGTTAGTGAATGGTCGGGTCAGGATATTACAATTGTGCCAAACTACATCGATATACAGCAGTACAAGAAACCGCCAAGAGTTAAACGTGATGTTAGTACCATTTTATATTTAGGCAGACTTGAAAAACGAAAAGGTGTTAAGTATCTTATCAAGGCTTTTTGGGGGCTGGCCCAGAGAGATGATAGGGTTAAATTATTGATTGCTGGAGATGGTTCAGAACGTATGCGACTTCAAAATTATGTAAATGATAACGACATACCTCGGGTTGAGTTTATGGGTGCAGTAAGTGAGGACGAAAAAATACGTCTTATGAAGCAGGCTACTGTTTACTGCTCGCCAGCTATTTATGGCGAGAGTTTTGGCGTCGTTTTACTTGAAGCGATGGCGTCTGGCACGCCTGTGGTCGCTGGTGACAATGCCGGTTATGCTTGTGTCATGAAAGGAACGGGGCTGTTGTCGCTTGTTAATCCAAAAGACAGTAGTGAATTTAGCCGACGACTAGAAATTTTGCTTTACGACAAAGCTATCAGGAAGGTTTGGATGGAGTGGGCCGACACGTATGTAGAACAATTCGACAGTAATATAGTAATTGATCAATATGAAGCTATTTATAAGAACGTAGTTACAAAAAGTACAAGAAAGTCAAAGGATTAATCATGAAAATAGGATTTGTATTAGACGATACCTTGGACAAAACCGACGGTGTTCAGCAACATGTTTTGACAGTTGGAAAATGGTTGACCGAGCAAGGACATGAGGTGCACTATTTGGTCGCTGATACAACACGTACAGATATTGAGAACGTGCATAGCTTGGGTCGTTTCGTAAACCTTCATTATAACAAGAATAATGTCCGAACTCCCCTGCCTTCATCAAAGCGTAAAATCAAATCTTTACTTTCTGAGCATAAATTTGATGTTATACATGTACAGCTCCCATATAGTCCGTTCTTGGCCAAGCAGATAATTAACCTTGTACCAGAGTCAACGGCTGTTGTAGGTACTTTTCATATTCTACCGGCTTCTGCACTGCACGGTTATTCAAACAGGGCTCTAAGGTTGATATTGGGAAAAAGTTTAAAGAGATTCGATAAAATTGTGGCAGTAAGTGAGCCGGCAGTACATTTTGCACGGCGAGCTTATGGAATAAATGCTGAATACCTACCTAATCCTATCGATATCAGTGTTTTTCGTGCTGGTAAAAGGGTTCCTGAGCTTAATGCTCATAAGCTTAACATTATTTTTCTAGGCAGACTGGTCAAACGCAAGGGTCTATTAGAACTTATTGATGCATATAATCATATTTCTGATGACGCGGCTAAAAAGACTAGATTAATAATATGTGGCAAGGGTCCATTGAAACAAAAAGCTAATCATAGTGTTAGAGTCGATCGAGATGTAAGATTTTTAGGTTACGTAGCCGAAAAAGACAAACCAAATTATTTAGCTTCTGCTGATATTGCAGTGTTTCCTTCTACTGGTGGTGAAAGTTTTGGGATTGTACTTATAGAAGCCATGGCGGCTGGTTCTAAGGTAGTAATTGGTGGTAGTAATCCAGGTTATTCAAGTGTTCTAAGTGCACAGCCATATTTATTATTTGACCCAACCGACCAGCAAGCGTTTGTTGAACAACTAGAGTTATTTATCAATGATAGCAAGCTTCGGGATCGTATGAGTACCTGGCAACAAAAGACAGTAGAACAGTATGATATCTCTGAGATTGGTCCAAAAATTGTTAAGATATATAAGCAAGCGTTGGATATACGAAGTCAATCTGAGATAATTTAGCTATGCCACTACTTAAGAAAAATTCACCCGATGCGCTCGAAGTAACTGTTACGAATCGAACGGTGATAAGGGTTATTCTATTAGTTTTATCGGCAGTTTTGCTGTTGCTGGCTATTCGTCAGGCGGCACATGCTTTGACCCTAATATTTATTTCTTTTTTCTTGGCATTGGCGTTGAACGCGCCAGTTCATTGGATTTCTAGCAAAATACCTGGCAAACGCAAAGGAAATAGAACTCTAGCTACTGCTTTTTCTTTTTTGATTGTTGTGGTTTTTCTTGGATTATTTTTAGCTAGCATCATACCGCCACTCATTAGGCAGACAACATCTTTTGTCGAAGCAGTACCTGGAATTGTAGATGACCTTAGAAATAATGATAATTCACTTGGTCAATTTGTTGATAAATATAATTTGGAGTCGCAGGTAGATAAAATTTCTGAACAAGCATCAGAACAAGCCTCAAAGGCCACTAGCAGTGCTCTTACTACAGTTGGGCGAGTAGGTGGAGGGATTGTTTCACTGCTTACAGTATTAGTGATTACGTTCATGATGCTTACAGAAGGGCCTCGTTGGATAAATATTATCCGCCGGTTGACACCTGATGAGCGTGAAGCGCATCTAGAAACCCTTGGCCGAAGTATGTATCGGGTTATCAAGGGCTATGTAAACGGGCAAGTTATATTAGCTTTTATTGCAGCTATCCTGATTTTACCCGTGTTAGTGATCATGCATGTTAGCTATCCATTTGCATTAGTTGTGGTTGTTTTTATCTGTGGATTGATACCAATGATTGGCCATACTATTGGTGCAATTATCGTAACGATAGTGGCGTTATTTACATCTCCTCTGTCTGCAATCATTGTGCTGGGTTATTATATTCTGTACCAACAAATAGAAAATTATGCGATACAACCAAAGGTTCAAGCAAACACGACAGACATGTCCCCGCTATTAGTGTTTGTATCTGTCGTTATCGGCGTGAGTTTTAGTGGTATCTTAGGCGGTCTATTGGCTATACCTATTGCTGGCTGTCTAAAAATTTTAGTTCTTGATTATCTACAAAGAAACGGTATGATTACGGTTCGTGAAGCTCCTGGGCTAGATGTAGTCAAGGTGTCCGATTTACCGAAAGTTAAAAAATTAAATCATTAATATTGATAGGGTTCTAAATTCTAGACCAAACTGGACCGTTTTGAGTATCTTTTATAGCTATACCCATTTGTTCTAACTGTTGACGTAGGTTATCAGATTCTGTCCAGTCTTTGTTCTTTCTGGCTAGTTCTCTTTTTTTAATGATACCCTTAGTTTCTTCATTTATATCTGGAAGATGCAGGTCAATCCCTAATAAATCACTAATTTTTCTAAGGTCTACCTGGCTAGGAGCCATATTTGAAGATTCTAGGTAGTCAAAATATTTATCTATTTGCGAAACTGCCACCGGAGTGTTGAGATCATTCTGGAGTGTAATACTAATATCTTCATCCCAATTTAGACTGGATTTTTCATATTGCCAACGTGTATCAGCTACAGCTTGCCAATGATTTAATCGCCTTTGAGCAGATTCAAGAATTTCCCAAGAAAAATTACTTTCATTACGATAATGGCTACTCAGTACTAAAAGTCGAAATGCCATGGGACTGAAGTTTTTTTGTTCTATATCTCTGAGTGTGAAAAAGTTATTTAATGATTTACTCATTTTTTTACCATCAACCAGAATATGATTATTATGGACAAAGTAGTTTGCAAAAACTTTGCTTCCACTAACCCCACAACTTTGGGCAATTTCATTTTCATGATGAGGAAATTTTAAATCTATTCCACCAGTATGAATATCAAACGGTATTCCTAGTAGCTTTTGACTCATTGCAGAACATTCTATATGCCAACCCGGGCGGCCTGGTATCACGATAGATTCATCATTTATTTTGTAGCTAGCCTCCCAACTTGGTTCGTCTTTTGTAGTATGTTTCCAGAGAGCAAAGTCAGAAGCAGAATTTTTGTCATATTCATCATTTACAATTCTAGCTCTCTCGTGACTACGGTCTATTTCTTGTAATTGACCGTATTTATATCCAGCAAGTTCATAATTTTTGATAGAAAAATAAATAGCATCTTCTGCAAGGTAAGCTAGCCCTGCATCAAGTAATCCTTGGGTTATCTGAATCATTTCTTGAATCGTTTCAGTAGCTCTAATAAATGTTAGTGATGTTTCATCATTGCCTATGCGTGACAGGTCATCAATAAAGATTTCCTCATATCTATGGGTCAATAATTTGAGCGCTTCCATTGGGTCATGCTCTGGGTATTCTTTTTTACTATCTCTAATAGTCTTGTCATCAACATCTGTAATATTCATGACGGCAGTAACCTGATAGCCACAAGATACAATTGCTCGCCGTAACAAGTCAGCATAAATAAAGGCAGCGAGATTTCCGATATGTAAATTATTATAGACAGTTGGTCCACATGAATAGATCCGTACGTTGTTGGTGGCAATCGGTTTAAATTGCTCAATTTGCTTTGTTAATGAGTTATATATCTTCATTTAATAGTTCCTGAATCTTTTCTATCACAGATTGCTTTATGTCATTAATATTACGGTTTTCAGTTTTGAAGCCACTAGCGTAGGCGTGGCCACCCCCTCCTAGGGTTTTAGCCAATTTTGACGCTATCGGAGTACCATAGTTGCACCTAATAGCACCAGTTACACGACCAGAATCATACGATTTTAATACAATACTAATAAGCACACCTCGGGTTTGCAGGTGGTCTGGCTGTATCAGTGGTGCTGGATTGTATAGAGGGCTGTAGGTATTAATTTCATCTTGGGGAATGACTAGTAGAGCAATCTTGTCGTCAATAATTTCTGTTCGTTCAATTAACCGGCCTTTATAACGGAAAATTTCCTTTTCCATTTTGTTATATGCTCGGCGTTGTTCTTCCAATTTTGGCCTATCAGCACCAAGCTCAACAAGCTCAGCCATAACCTTGTACGTATTTGCAGAAGTATTTTCGGTTGTAAGCCCCATGCTGTCCGCTAATATTGACGTCATGATGTACTCAAGTGATTCAATGGGCATTGGCCAGTCTAGTTGTTTGGCGATATCGTATATTAGCTCGCCTGTAGAGACTTTACTAGAATCATTTAGGATGATATTAGCATAGCCAATATCACATTGTACGTCAGCATGATGGTCAAGGACTATAACTGGTTTTGATGCTACCCAAGATTCTGACCCAGATTGTGACAATTGGTCTAGTAAAGATTTGGCAGAAGTATCGACAATGATTGATGCATCAAATTGCTTAGGAATCTGGCTTTCTACCCTATCCCATCCCGGTAAATACCTAAGGTACTGAGGCATATCAATACCACAATACAAGAGGGGTTCTTTTTTCATACTATGCAGTATTGACTCAAGTGCTAACGCAGAAGCTAGGCTATCGGCATCTGGGTTATCTGCTTGGATTATTAATATCCTGTTAGCTTGGCTTATGATATTTTTGATTTCTGTTATGTCTTCCATATAAAAATTATTGTACTACCAAATTATATTTCTTGACGACCTTCTAACGCTCGACCTAGAGTGATTTGATCAGCGTATTCAAGGTCAACTCCAATAGGCAGACCACGTGCAAGTCTCGTGATCTTGACGCTATGAGCACCTATTTGTCTCTGGATATAGAGTGCTGTAGATTCACCTTCTACGCTGGCATTTGTGGCCAAAATTATTTCTTCTACTTCATCATCATTTATACGCTTGACTAACTGAGAAATGGTCAACTGCTCGGGGCCTATGCCATCGATAGGCGATACAAGCCCACCAAGCACATGATACGTTCCCTTAAACTGGCCTGTTTTCTCTAGCGCAATTATGTCAAATGGCTCGGCTACTACGGCTACTATTTGTTTGTTCCGGCTTGGGTCGGTATATAGTGGGGAAAGTTCTTGCCCGGCCTCAATAAGTGCAAATGTTTTTGGGCATAAAGCAATACTGTCGTGCAGTGTGCTTAATGAGTTTGATAGATTTTTGGCTTTGTCAGGATTTGTCCGATATAAATAATAAGCGAAACGCTCAGCTGTTCTAGAGCCAACTCCAGGTAGCACCGATAAATCATCAATCAATCTTTGTAATGGTTTTGGCAGAATAGCCATCAGAATTCCAGTAGCAGTTTATAACCCTAGTCCACCAAGCATACCCATCATAGGTTGCATTTTGTCGGCCGCTAGTTTCTGGCTGGCTTTGATTGCTTCTTTGACTGCATCTTCTACCCAACGCTCTAATTCAGCTATGTCGTCAAGATCTACTTGTTCAGGATCGATATGAATTTTTTTGATTTTTTGTTCACCGTTAATTTCTACACGAACAGCACCATCCCCTGCTTCGACGGTGATGATTTCTTTTTGAAGCTCCTTCTGAAGTTTTTTTACTTTCATCAACATTTTAGCTTGGTCAAATTTACTCATCTTTAATATCTCCTCGTTTTGTATTAACTCTCGTATATTTTGATATTATATCAGAATATAACAATATATCCTTATTTACTCTTGGATGTTGTCGGTAATTGTTCTGAAAAGGCATCGATAGTAGGTTGATGATGTGGCCATGCAATGAAGTATCTTTGTAATTGAAAGTTGATAGATACTGCAATAGCTGAAGTTAGTAAACTTACCCCAATATATTTGGCAATAGGGTTTTTTGGAAATATTTCAAACCACCTATCAGTCATCATTCTTAGTCCACCACCAATGACAATATAAACAAATGGCAACAATATTATTATCGAGTATCGATTAGTTGTGATGCCAATCCATATAATACTTAGTATGGCGACACCGAGCACTAACCAGAGACGGTGAAGTCGATATTTTTTTATATAACTATAAGCCCCGCAGATAAACATGGCTGTTGCGAATATATCTAAGATGGGTTGTCTACCCAGCCAGTAGGCATGATCCATAGGTGATCTGACGAACATACTAACCATCGAAACGCCAGCGTATTTAGCCATAGTAAGGATTGGCTCTAGGGGTGTGTTGATCCCAATATAGCCGAGTACTATAGATGGATTTTGTACGATACTAAATAAGAGTGGTGTGACCAGAATACCGAATATTAGTGATACCACGACAATCATCATTGTGCTGAGTTTTTCTAGGCTGGTTTTGATATGTTTGAACTGCCATATTATCGCTGGGATGATGTATAATATCACGCCTGGCACGTACAGAGATAATCCTATTATGAAAGCTCCAATAATCCAGGCTTTTTCTGGTTTTTTCCCAAACCTTATATAAAAGCCGATAGATGTAATGGCTAAAACAGAGAGTAACATAATGTTGGGGGTTGCTGTTCTAGACATGCCAAGAAATAAGCTAGAGGTAGCAAACATGGCAGTTGTGGCCAGGCCAATGATATTGCCATAGAGGTATCTAATTAGTAAAAAGAACAATATTACTATGATAGCTCCAATAATTGCGCCAACAAATCTTAGGCCAAAGTATGGTTCAAAAACTTTCGTGCTAGCAAACATGGCTGCTTTATATGGTGCATTGACCATGTTCTCTATTATTACTTTGGCTGAGTTAGCGCTATTGTAGACGGCTACTTCTTTGCTACTGACGCCTGGTG
>JAKQIK010000032.1 GCA_029557395.1 bacterium | reverse complement strand
TGTTGTAGTCTTCGTCATTAGCTGCTTGTTCAGCGCTGACTGCGTTGTTGAAGGCATCCTGTTCATCATAAGCCGCCAAGGCCTTCTCGGTCATACCAAAATCATAGGGGCTTGGAGCAACTGCCATCAGCGCTTTCCATTTGTCTCCCCTATTCCAAAAGTTTACAGCCTCTTTCGCTGCGTAGTCTCTATTTGTCTTACTAAACGGGTTTCTCCATCCCATACGTTCCTCTTTCTGCCTTGCCTATTGACTTTTTTGATATAATGTTGTTAAATGATGTCTTTATGAATATTCTTAAAAGATTTTTTATCTCCCATCGTCTGCGTGACTTCGCGTTCAAATCGGTCGCATTCGTTTTGGGTGTCTATTTAATTGCGTGGGTGCAAGCGATACTCAATATGCTAGCCGAAGTTTATCTGCACGATGAACTGCTGACATTTACAATGGGCGATCTGGCTTTCAACATCTTTATGAACTCGGTTTTGGGCATCCTGTTGATTGGATACATTTACGGCCTGGTCGAGAAGCACAGATAAAATACTGGATAACTGTCATTATTAAGGTACTAACTGCTCACTAAGTAATACGAGCAGAATAGAAAAAAGGGCTTTCTTAGCCCCTGTTTTATTATATTGTACGACATACTCCTCGATATAGCGTTACCACTTCCCTACATTGTGCGACATTACCCCAAACCCCCGCCCCGTTCTCTATTTCCTTAATCCTATCCCCTTCCCTCTCCCAATCTATCCCCCGATCAGTTAGTGTCTTTTGTTTCCTGATGGTATGGCGGGCTAAATCTTGTTAGCCTCAAAGCCGTTATCGAGTGATGAGTTGGTGTCGGTTGGCCGGTAATCACGACAGCTACCGGTGCTGATCCCAGAGAACAAAAAAGCCGTTGGTATCATCAACGACTTCTTTGCTTCAAGCCAAAGCTCTGACTAAATTTAATGTGATGATACCACAACCGAACTCTTTTGTAAATGTTCTCTACATAGTAATACGAGCTTTTTGGCACTTTCTAATGAAAAAAGGCGGATTTCTCCGCCTCTTCTCGTTTAAGACCAGTTGCTAAACTAACTTCAATACTGTTATCGTGCCTGTAAAGGTAATAGTGGTAGATGAAAAGTCTATCACTAGCGATGTGATCTCATCTGCAGTGTTATTCCAAAGCGTAACCCACTTTATACCGAGTGCCTTGTCGGTGGAACTAATAGCGGTGAAATCGCTCTTACCACATCTAGGTAAACCTCTGTCTTTAGCAGTTATAACCAGCTCACCAACCACATTTGATGTGCCAGAATATACGTTTGAAGCCAGGCAGAACCCTGCATTTGAGGGTTGATCTACAGTATTTGTCGCACCACTAACATAGTAAAAGTAATTTCTTGAGTGGACATAATTACTAGCTGTAGTATCGCCGTTCGGTTGAACGGATATGTTTTTATCTGCTCCTGTCGCTGGAACAGCTTTGCCTTCTATCAAAATTTTATAAGCGACATCAGTATTACCAGCCAAGCCTGAGATTGTTACGTCTGCTGTTTGGTTAGTGTAGGCAGTGTGAGATATCTTTTTCCAACTGAAAGCAGAGGTTATCTCGCTGTGATGACTTGGGACATAGGCCATAATGACCTTAGCTCCTGACGAGTGTGCAACGGCCGCTGTACCGTCTTGCGCTCTATCAATAGAGGTTACTGCCGTACCGTCTATGGCGCATTTTACTATCTCTCTCTTAGC